>JBDGSJ010000001.1:0-9992 GCA_042217585.1 Candidatus Nanohaloarchaea archaeon
ACCTCCTCGGCTCCGAACTGCCTCGCCACGAGCCCGACGTGGGTGGATATCCTGTCGTCACGGCCTCTCCTGTGTCCAAGCCTCAGGACCTTTATCATACCGGCAGTTTACCGGAGAACGGTTAAATACCCATGAGATATTTAACGCTCACCGCCGGCTGTTTAACCGTGATTTCAATGAAGGGTGGACGTTTTACCCTGGCTCGCATCTACTGACCAACCCAGCCTTAACAGTGGCTGTTCCAAAATCCTTCTAAGACAGTTCAAAGGTGGAAAGATATGTCCAAGATAGAGGTAGAACTACCAGACGGCTCGAAGATGGAAGTGGAAGAAAACTCGACAGTAGAAGACGTGGCCTACGAGATCGGACCCGGCCTCGGAGACGACACGGTGGCGGGAAAGATCAACGGCGACCTCGTCGCGAAGGACTCCGAGGTCCATGACGGCGACGAGGTGGAGATAGTGACCGAGGACTCGGAGGGATACATCGAGGTCCTCCGGCACAGCGCGGCCCACGTCTTCGCACAGGCACTCAAGCGGCTTTACCCGGACGCGAAGCTCACCATCGGTCCGTGGACGGACGAAGGATTCTACTACGACATCCACGGCGTAGAGCTCGAGAAAGAGGACCTCGAAGAGATCGAGGAAGAGGCAGAGAAGATAATCGACGAGGACCTCGAGATCGAGAAGATGAAGATGTCGAGGGAAGAAGCCGAGGAGTTCTACGAGGACAACCGTTTCAAGCGGGAGATACTGGATGAAGAAGCCTCGGCCGGAGACGAGGTCTCGTTCTACGAGCAGGGCGACTTCAGGGACCTGTGTAAGGGGCCTCACGTCTCCTCGACCGGCGAGATCGGCGGCTTCAAGCTGATGGAGATCGCCGGCGCCTACTGGAGAGGCGATGAGGAGAACGAGATGCTGACACGGGTCTACGGAACCGCCTTCCCGACGGAGGAAGAGCTCGAGGAGTTCCTCGAGAGACGTGAGGAAGCGGAGAAACGGGACCACAGGAGGATAGGAAACGAGATGGACCTTTTCTCCATCGACGACACGACAGGACCCGGTCTGCCGCTCTACCACCCCAACGGGAAGACGGTGCTGAACGAGCTGCAGGAGTTCGTGGACGGACTGAACAGGGAGAAGGGCTACGAGTTCGTCGAGACCCCTCACCTGTTCAAGACGGAGCTCTGGAAGAAGTCCGGCCACTACGACAACTACAAGGACGACATGTTCCTGTTCGAGCTCGGGGACGACGAGTTCGGCCTGAAACCGATGAACTGTCCCGGACACGCCACGATATTCGACCAGAGCAAGTGGAGCTACAGGGACCTCCCGAAGAGGTACGCCGAGAACGGCAAGGTCTACAGGAAGGAGCAGCGCGGGGAACTTTCAGGCCTCTCACGGGTCTGGGCGTTCACTATAGACGACGGCCACCTGTTCGTCCGCCCGGACCAGATCGATGAAGAGGTCGAGAAGATAATGGACATGATCTTCGAGGTCCTTGAGACCTTCGAACTCGACTACAAGGTCTTCCTGGCGACCCGTCCCGACAAATCGGTCGGCTCCGACGAGATATGGGAGAAGGCGGAATCCCAGCTCAAGCAGGTCCTCGAGGACCGCGACATCGACTACGGACTCGAGGAGGGAGACGGAGCGTTCTACGGACCGAAGATCGACTTCGCCTTCGAGGACGCCCTCGGAAGGGAGTGGGACGGACCCACGGTCCAGCTTGACTTCAACATGCCGAAGAGGTTCGACCTGAAGTACCAGGGAGAGGACAACGAGGAGCACGAGCCCGTGATGATCCACAGGGCTCTCTACGGCTCCTACGAGCGGTTCTTCATGGTCCTGATCGAGCACTTCGAGGGCAACTTCCCGACGTGGCTGGCACCAGAGCAGGTCCGCATACTCCCGGTCAGCGACGACAACCTGGAGTACGCCCGTGAACTCAGGGATGAGCTCGACGAGTTCAGGGTCGAGATCGAGGACAGGTCCTGGACGGTCGGGAAGAAGATACAGGCCGCCCACGACGACCGCGTACCCTACATGCTGATAGTCGGGGACGACGAGGAATCCGCGGGCGAGGTCTCGGTCCGGGACCGCGAGGAGCGGGAGGACCGCGGCTTCTCCGTCGACGAGTTCAGGGAGCACCTGGAGAACGAGGTCGAGGAGAAGCGGCTGGAACCTGACTTCCTGGACTGAGGAAACCCTGTACCCTCCTTTCCTCTCTTCTCTTTCTGACAGGCGGTCCGGTTAAATACTTCGCGACATAATACTGTATCATATGGAAGAACGCCTCGCCGGATCGGACCTCAGTGGCAGGGAAAAGTTCAAGGACCTGGGATTCACCGAGGAGGAACTCGACCGCATCGCCGACGAGATGAGCGACAGAGAGGGAGAGATGGTCTTCGCCGCGGTGGACGAGGTATCCCGGGGAGATAAGAGAGCGCTGTACGACCTGAGAGACAGCGAGAAAGGAGGCGAGGAGCTCCGCATCGGACTGGAGCACCCCGGCGAGCTAGACGGAAGAGAGCTCGCGGGAGAGCTGGCGGTCGCGAACCTTCTCAGGTACGATGAGCGGCCGGACGTCGGAGGGTTCATGCCGGACGACCCGGTGGACTCCTGCGTGTACCAGAGCTTCGTGAGACAGCTGGCCAGGAAACAGTTCGAGCCGCTCACGGTACAGCCGTACTCCCGCAACAACCTGAAGGACACCCGGCAGAGGTACATGAAAGCCAGGGATGAGGCCGAGGAAAAAGGTCTGCCGGAGCTCGAAAAACTGAGCAGCCAGATCGAGAACGCCGGAAGGATCGATGACAGGGCGGCGATGTCGAGGTTCAGGAAGGCGGCGCACGAGTACATGAACGCCCGGATAGAGACCGCCGGGAAGCTGGCCGCGAAGAACGCCAGGGAAGAGTTCGGAGACGACTACGAGGTCGCGGACTTCTACCACCCATCGTCCAGGGAAGAGGGAGCTGAGAGAGCTGAAAGGGTGCTGGACCTCGCCGAGAGGATGGAGAAAACCGCTACAGGCGACCTGAAAGGTGGGAACTGATGGACCTCACCAGGGAAGAGGAGAAGCTGCTGGAGAAGATACACAGCCACTCGAAGGACCTGGCGGCGATGGACGGCTCCGACCCGAGAGAGATGCTGAGGGAGGAGGGATTCCCGAGAGCCGGCCTGAAGGCCATTGAGCGCAACACCGGCTTCGTGGTAACCCCGGACCTGCCGGAGAAGCTCAAGAAGAGAGGGCTGATCGAGGAGAGGGAGAAGAAACTGGAGACCGTGGTCGATAGGGATGAGAACGGTATGAAGATGACCGAGACCGTGGAGAAGCCGCACCTGTTCTTCAGCGAGGAGGCGCTGGAACTGATGGACAACTGAGGCAGCAGTTTTTTAGCTGTTCCCGGTCCACACTGATACATGACTGTATCGAACAATCCCCGGATCGAGGAGTTCGCAAGGATACTGGTCGAAAGGGCCGCAGAGATCGAGGAAGGAGACAACGTCTACCTTCTCGGGAAATCCCTGGAGGGACTGGAGCTCTTCAGGGCGGTCCGCAGACTGGTGATAAAGAAAGGCGCCTATCCCCACGAGCATCTTCTCTACGACTCACAGATCGGTTCTGAGGGGCTGGACCACGACTGGGTGAAGTACGGCTCGAGGGAACAGATGGAGAACGTCTCCGAGGCGAAGATGAAGGAGATGAAGGAGATGGACGCCTACATCAGGATAGGCGGGGACGACAACAAGATGGACCTCTCGGGACTCGACCCCGAGAAGATATCGGAGAGGAAGAAGGCATCCAAGGAGATCCTGAACGAGAGGCTGGAGAAGAGATGGGTCGCCACACGTTTCCCGACACCCGGTATGGCCCAGGACGCCGGAATGCCGACGGAGAAGTTCAGGGAGTTCGTCCTGAAGGCGATAACCGAGGTCGACTGGGAGGAACTGGAGAGGAAGAACCAGGAGATCAAGGAACTTTTCGACTCCACCGACACGGTGAGGATCGTGGACGGCGATACAGACGTGGAGTTCAGTATAGAGGGAAGAGAAGGGGTCGCCAGCAACGGCAACAGGAACCTTCCGGACGGAGAGGTCTTCTACGCACCGATAAAGGACAGCCTCGAGGGAAAGATAAAGTTCACCTACCCCGGACTTGTGGAGGGCGACGAGGTCCCCGGGATAGAGCTCAGGTTCGAAGACGGCAGGATAGTGGAGTACACCGCGGAGAAGAACGAGGAACTGTTGGAGAGGATTATAGAGACCGACGAGGGCTCCCACTACATAGGCGAGTTCGGCATAGGGACCAACAGGATGATAGACAGGTACGTCGGAGACACGCTTTTCGACGAGAAGATAGGAGGAACGATACACATGGCCATAGGGAAGGCATACGAGCTCTGCGTCTCCGAGGACGATCCGAGGGAGAGGAACGAGTCAGGCATCCACTGGGACATCGTCAAGGACCTCAGGCCGAGGCACGGGGGCGGAAAGGTAATCGCAGACGGCGAGACCGTCCAGAAGAACGGCGACTGGGTGTTCTGAATGGACCTCTCCTCCACCGAGAACCGGTTCCTGAGGAAGCTAGTGGAGGACACCCGCAGGGTCCACGTGAACGATGAAAGGTCCGCGGAGGAGATCCTGTCGGAGGACGGCATCCGGGCGGACTCGCTGGACCGTTACAGGAACGGCGCAGAAGCGGTCAGGGAGCTCGAGGAGAAGGGTCTCGTCGAAAGGGAGAAACGTGAGAACTCGGACCTGCTGAGGGGCGACACCGTGAACGCACCGGACACATTCCTGGTATTCGACAGGGAACTGCTCAGGGACCTCGAGACCGGAACAGTTAAATAATTACCCGAGAGTAACAACACTATGACCGGTTCCCGTGAACTCCTGAAGGAAGAGCTCGGCTACTCCGAGGCACAGCTCGGGGCTGTCGAGAGCGCGCTGGAATCACTGGAGGACAGCTTTGACAGCGTAAAGCCCACGGAAGGAGAATACGTCGCGGACATAGATACACAGGGACGGGAAGTGATACTGCGGGCAGATGAAGAACTTTCTCTCGGGAACCTCGCGTACCTCGCCGCAGAGGCCCGGATAGCGAAGCTGGACCACGACCTTACCGGCGACATGGGAGAGATGGGCGGAGCACTGCCGACCAGCGACCCGTTCGAACAGGACCTCTACACCTCTTTCACGGGCTACCTCGCGAAGAACGAGATGGAGCCGTTCGAGGTCCCCGAGGACCAGAGGGAGAGACTGAGAGACACCAGAGAGATCTACAGGGAGGTCCGTGGAAAGGTCGAGGAGGAGACCGGCATCGAGACCAGAGAGAAGAATCTCCACCAGGACCTGATGAACTCGGTGATGCTGGAGGACTCCGAGCTGAAGGAGGAGTTCCAGGACGCCATCCACAGCTACCACGAAGCGAGAAGAGAGGTCCTCGCACCCATAGCCGCACAGAACTACGGCGAGATCATGGGGTCGAGGT
The DNA here is from genome assembly GCA_042217585.1 of Candidatus Nanohaloarchaea archaeon. Classification (GTDB taxonomy): domain Archaea; phylum Nanohalarchaeota; class Nanosalinia; order Nanosalinales; family Nanosalinaceae; genus JBDGSJ01. Next base: position 5,494 of record JBDGSJ010000001.1, read on the forward strand.
ACGAGGTGTCGGAGTTCCTGAACCCGGACGAGGACCTGTACAGCGAGACGATGGAGTACATCGAGGAGACGGAATCGATGGTCCTGAGCAGCATGCCGGCGGCACCGGAGGCCTAACACTCCGTGATTTAAAAGTTTTTGACAAGTCCTTTGTTGTATGACGACCGTATACGATGTAAAAGCAGAGCCTCTGATAATGGAGGTTGCTGACGAGCTTGAGGACGAGTTCGACGCACCTGACTGGACCGAGTACGCAAAGTCCGGAGTAAACAAGGAGAGACCACCGGAACAGGACAACTGGTACCACATCAGGGCCGCAGCGATCCTGAGAAAGATATACCTCGACGGTCCCCTCGGCACCTCCCGCCTGAGAACGATTTACGGCGGAAGGAAGAACGAGGGACACGGACCGGAGCACCACAGGGAAGCATCCGGCAAGGTCATCAGGACCGCACTCCAGAACCTCGAGGAGGCCGGACTCGTCGAAGAGGTCGAGGGAGAGGGAAGGAAGATCACGGACGAGGGAAAGAGCTTCCTTGACCAGAAATCCTCGGACCTCCGCTGAACCGCGGGGTGAACGTATCTGGCGGACGAAGACGAGCTCGAGGACCTGAAAAAGGAGAAGATGAGGAAGAGACAGGAACAGGCCGAAGAGGAACGAGAGAAACAGAAGGAAAGCCGGAAAGAGCAGATAAAGCAGATGGCGGCGCAGTACCTGACGAAGGACGCGAAGCAGCGTCTCGGCAACGTCAGGGCGGCGAACCCGGACCTCGCGTCGAGCATCGAGATGCAGATAGTGAAGCTGGGGAGGTCCGGCAGGGTGGACAGGATCGACGACTCGAAGCTCAAGGACATACTTAAATCACTGCAGAAGGAAAAAGACGATAGCAGTTCGGACATCAAGTTCAGAAGGTGATATGCTATGAGTTCCAACAAGTCAAAGGCGAAGAAGAAGAGGCTGGCAAAGGCCAACAACACCGCCAAGTCAGCCCCTCGATGGGTAAGTCTCAAGGCTTTCGGTATGGAGAGAGCCCGCAAGAAAACCATCAAGGCCATGAAAAGCAGGCACTGGAGACGGAACGACCTGGACGAGTAAGATGACAGTCCACAACGTCAACCTCTCCCGAGCCCGGATGGCCGGAAGAAAGAGCAGGGCCAAGAAGGCGATGTCCATCCTCCAGGAGGAACTGGAGAGGATAGAGGGGGATGTATCGATCTCCGGAGAGGTGAACGCCGAGATATGGAAGAACGGCGCAGAGAAACCTCCTTCACAGATCTCAGTCGAGATAGAGGAAGTCGAAGGCGGAAAGACGGCCTTCCTCGCTGCGAAGGAGCCCGAGACCGGAGGAAAAGCGATGGAGGAACCAGAGGAAGACGGCTCAGTCGAGGAATACGAGGAACTGCTCTCGGGAACGGTCCAGGAAGCGAAGGACGCTGTCAGGGAGATGGAGGACCCGGACTACGGGAAACTCCTCGAACTGGAGAAGGAAGGAAAGGACCGCAAGACGCTGAAGGAGTTCCTGGAGAACCAGTGAGCAGGACCGGAAGATGGCTATAGAGAAATACAACTACCTCGGCAACCAGAACGTGGGATTCTATGTAACTTCGGCGGGAGAGACCACCGTCGTGCCGCCAGAGTTCGACTCATCCGACGTGATAGACGGAGAAGTGATCGAGACCTATATCGGGAAGACCCGGCTCGTCGGCCTTTTCACCGCCGGCAACTCGAACTGCATACTCCTGCCCGGGGTCACCCGTGAAAGAGAGAGGGAGAAGTTCGACGAAAAGGACGTGGACTACACCGTGCTGGATGCACGGGAAACCGCGCTCGGTAACCTGATACTGGCGAACGACTCCGGCGCCGTGGTAAGCAGCAGACTGGAGGATCACAGGAAAGAGGTAGAGGAGGCGCTCGAGGTCCCGGTCCAGGTGGTCGACATCGCGGACACCGAGAACCCTGGAAGCGCCGGAGTGACGAACAACCACGGAGCGGTCATCCACAGGGATAGCTCCGAGGAGACAGCCCGGGCGGTGAAGGACGCGCTGGACCTTGAAAGGATAGATATCGGCACGATAAACATGGGCTCGCCGTACGTCGGCTCGGGAGCAGTCGCGACCTCCAGTGATGCGCTGGTCGGCGAGGAGACCACAGGACCGGAGATAGGTCGGATAGACAGGAACCTTTTCCAGCACGACTGACGCCCTGAGGAACTTTTAATGCAGTCCAGACCCATACTTTCTAACGGATGGACATAACAGTCTCCGAGAAGTTTCTGGAACCGCTTCTCCCGGTGGCGGAGAAGCTGAAGCCGCTGGTCCCCTCCATAGAGGACGACATACGGGCCTCACAGATGGACATAGACCCCGACACCTATCTCGCATCGGCCCTGGCAAGAGCCCTCCAGATGGGACTCCTGATAGGGGCAGCGGCAGTGACGTTCGGGATAGTTCTGGACCTCCCGCTCTTCCTGAAGGGAGGTCTCATCGGGGCGCCGGCACTGATAGTGCTGATGTTCTTCACCTTTGCCTACAACCCGAGGGTGAAGGCCAACCAGAGAGCCCGGGAAATAGAGAAAAACCTGCCGTTCGCACTCAGGCACATGCTGATCGAGGTCAGCTCAGGGATCTCGCTGTACGAGGCGATGGTCGGGGTCAGCTACGACTACGGGGAGGCCTCCAACGAATTCCAGAACGTCGTCAGCGACGTGCAGGGAGGGATGTCACAGATAGAGGCCCTGGAAAAATCGATACAAAGGAACAACAGCACCATGTACCGGAGAGCGATGTGGCAGATGCTCAACGCCCTCAAATCCGGCGCCAACCTGACCGAGACCCTCGAATCATTAGTCGACAACATGGTCGAACAGCAGAAGCTAGAGGTCGAGAAATACGGGGAGGACCTCAACCCGTTCATCCTGATGTACCTGATGCTCGCGGTCATATTCCCCAGCCTCGGGGTCACACTGATGATCGTGCTTTCATCCTTCACGGGACTGGTCCTTGACAAGTTCAAGTTCCTGATGATATTCGGAGGACTGGTCGTCTTCCAGCTCTTCTTCCTAAACCTGGTAAAGAGCCAGAGACCCGAGGTGAAGGCCGCGTGACCGACGAAGACCTTCCGGAAGAAGCAAAAAATGATATAGAGGAGGAAGAAGAGGAAAACGGGGAAGAACAGCAGGAAGAAGAAGAGGAGCCAGGACTGAGGGAGAAACTGCCCGGCCTGGACCTCCAGGCCTGGTACGAGAGGTTCCCGCCGCAGTACAAGGAACTGGTGGAGGGACAGCTCAAGTACACCGGGATGGACCAGGCGGGAGACATCGTCATCAAACTGATGGCGCTGACCGCGGCGGTCTCGCTCGCCGTCACCATATTCCTCCTGCCGTACAGCCTGATGGTGAGAGCGATACTTGCGATCGTCTCAGTGATAGCGCTTCCACCGCTCGCACCGTACACCTACATCGCCCTGAAGGCCGAGAGCAGGAAGAAGGAGATGGAACAGATACTGCCGGACGCGCTGAAACTGGTCGCCGCGAACATGAAATCCGGTCACACGATTGAGAAGGCGTTCCTCCTCAGCGCCAGAGACGAGTTCGGACCTCTCGCCGAGGAGCTCAGGCAGACCGCGATGGCGATGTACGGAGGCACACCGGTCGAGGAAGCACTGGAAGACATGCAGGACAGGGTCAAATCAGATCTGTTCCAGGAAACACTCAAGCTACTCGTCGACGGAATAGAATCAGGCGGAGACACCTCGGAACTCCTGGCAAGCTCCGCCGAAGACATCAGGAACTCCCTCGAAATCCGGGAAGAGATCAAATCCAACATCCGGATGTACATGGTCTTCATCGTCATGGCGGCCGTGTTCGGAGCACCCATCCTCTTCTCCATCAGCGTCTACATGTCACAGACCACCACCCAGATGTGGAGGAGCAGCGGTATAGGCAACACCTCACAGACCGGACAGGGCCTCAGCAAGGTCGGTTCAGGCTTCAACTTCCAGTTCCAGGCACCGCAGGTCGACATCCAGTTCTTCCCCCAGTTCGCACTGATGACCATAATAGTCACCAACATATTCTCGGCGTTCATAATATCCGAGATACAGAACGGCAACATCAAACAAGGCGTAAAATACATACCCATATTCGTAACGATCTCCACCATACTGTTCCTCGTAACAAAGTCCACGCTCGCCGGGGTGATGGGGAGCTTCTAGGACCTCCGGGAAAGGATACTGAATATCCATTCGAGCCCCGGCACTTTAGTAATTCCTTGAACGGGAAAAAACCCGGTTATAGAAGGTTTTTTATAAGACGTGACCTAATATTGGATTAACTTGTTTTGGTGAAAATCACTATGGCGAACGACACCAAGTTCGACGAGTTTCAGAAGAGCAAGGGTCAATCAGCGATCGAGTACCTGATGACCTACGGATGGATGCTCCTCGTAGTAGCGATCGTAGGAGGAGCCATCTTCGCAACCGTTCAGGGACAGTGCCAGAAG
>JBDGSJ010000001.1:10092-21280 GCA_042217585.1 Candidatus Nanohaloarchaea archaeon
TCAGTATGCGAGAAGTCCGAGGTCCCATCTCTGGATGTGGTACTGGTCGAGCCTGAAGCTTTCCCTGTACTGGCGGTCTCCGTAGGCTTCTCCTCCTGATACGCCTGCGATGCTCTGGACCGGTCCGTATCCGCCGTTGCTCCAGTAGACGTATCCGACGTTGGATTCGTCGGTCCTCCTGAGCTGTGGAGGTATCTCTCCCTTGTTCATTATCATCTGGAGGCCGTTTTCCCCGTTCGAGGCCTGGAGCTCGTTGTTCAGTCTTTCCAGGAAGCCGGGTCCGGGCTGTGGACCGGTGGAGTTCATGTAGCATCCTGTGTCGACCATCTTCCTTATGTTGGACTGCCAGACCATCTGGTCGTAAAGTATGAGGTCCATGCCGTCGTTTACAGGTCCTATGGTGCCGGTGTCGAAGATGTACTTGGTGTCGTAGTCCCCTGGGCTGGTCCCTGACTGTCCACCTCCAGGCGGTCCTCCGCCTCCGGTGGGAACTCCCTGAGCCGAGACAAGTCCGGCGAACTGGTTTATGGAGCCGAGTTGGTCCGGTACGTAGGGTGCGACGCTGTCCGTCACGAGTATCTTCTGGCTCTTGTTGTTTATCTGTGAGAGGTCGGCGGAGTCGGCGGTCCTGACCTCTGCTTCGCCGTAGGTGGACCCGGAGTTGTACTGCGTGCCGTTGACGAGGTTTCTGGCGGGCTGGTTGAAGCTGCATGTTTTGAATGTGTTGACGTATCTTCCTTCGGACCTCATCAGGAGCATCGGGTCCTCCAGTCCCTCGATGGATACGGTCTGGTGGTAGTCCGGATGGTTCTCGAACCGGGCTCTGCTGACTGGGTCGTACAGTGCGGATGTCACGTTCATCCCTGCTGAGACCTTCATGTAGCTGTCCTGGAAGTCGATGTCGGTGTAGTTCAGGTAGAGACGGTACCGGGAGCTGAGGGCGGCTTCCTTCACCCGGGACCTCCATTCGTAGAGGGATGCGTTCTCGGTTTCGTTCAGCTGGTATCCTGATATAGAGGCGTTGAGGATGGCTTGTGCAAGTTCCGGTCCGGAGACAGGGTTCCCTGTTTCCGCTACGTAGTTGACCGCGGCGGAGGTACCCCGGTTCAGTGCTATGCTGAACGCTCTCGGGACGTCGACCTCGACCCTTTCAAGGTAGAATGAGGCCTGTCCTATCCGGAAAGGGGTCTCGCGGGAGGTGTAGTCGGTGGATACCGTCACCATGGCTGAGAGAACCACCAGTATGCTGACCGCGACGAGTATGAACGTGGTGTAGACGAATCCTTTCCTATTCATCCCATACCACCAGCCTCAGGTTCGCAGGTCCCCACAGGTAGGGTTCGTCGCCGAGGACCTGGTTGGAGTATTCGTAGTCGTCGGAGTCTATCTCGATTATGGGCTGTCCGTCGCCGTCGAAGTCCAGCGAGTTGTTCAGTCTTCTTCTGGCGTCCTCCCTTGCGGCCTCCGCCGTCGGGAACAGGTCCCCGTATCCTACAGAGTTCGGTATCTGGAGAGTGTAGAATACCCTGTTCGCGGGGCTTCCGCCTGCGAGTTCTCCCTCTCCTGTTATAGTGTTCATGCGGACCGCGTTCACGCCTACCTTGATCTGGTCCTCCGGTATGTTTACGTCGAAGGGATCTCCGAGGGCCTGGAAGTTGGAGCCGTAGTCGGACAGGTTGAAGACTGTCTTGAAAGTGCCGCTGCCGTTTACCTGGACGGTGTAGGTCCACCTGTTGCCGGAGTACGAGGTGGCGGTGGCGGATTCGACCTCGGTTCCCTCGGGCACCCTGAATGCTGTGCCGTTCGGGATGGTGAAGGTGGCCTGCTGAGGTGATTCGACCTGGCCTCCGAAGGTCCCGGCGTTCCTCCGCAGCTTTATCTTCCCGAACTCCAGTCCCTCGGGGTCGGTGTAGTTGAAGCTGAGGTATGAGTCCGGGTAGAGGACTGTTCTCCTGGTCCTGTTGCCTGTCTTGGTCTGTCCGACGTAGGATGACTGGAGTATCTTGTTGCTGATCTTTCGGAAGACGCTTGCAAGGTTGGAAGTGTTGGCAGGGTAGTACTTTCCTCCCCCGCACTCTGCTATCCTTCTCATTATCTCGTCGTTGGCGTCGCCGAACCCGACCGTGTACACGGTTATCCTGTGGTTTTCCTGGGCCCTGCACGCCGCCTCTATCGCGTGGTCTACCGGTCCTATGGGATCGAAGAACCATCCGTCGCCGTCGTAATGATTGGGTACATTGGTCATCGAGGTCTCTACGTTCGGGGCTCCATCTGACATCACCACCATGGACCTCTTCCTCCTCTCGGTCAGGTTCAGGGAGGCGTCGAAGGAGGCGTTTGACGCAGCCACCGGATAACCTACGCTTATCTGCTCTATCCGGGGTGTGTCCTTCTTCGTGTAGGTCCGCAGGAAGGCCGTTACGTTGACTGTCTGGGAGTCAGGCACCTGGTTTATTGTGTCGTAGGTCTCGCCGCCTGTCGAGAAGTTGAGCTGGACTCCGGTACCCCCTGGCAGTTCGCCTATGATATTGGCATCCGTCCAGTTGACCGTCTCTCCGGCGTCCACCTGCTGGAAGTAGCTGCCGTTCCCGTAGGCTGGGGAGTCAATGAAGACTGAGTAGTCCTCCACTTCTGTGAGGCTGTCACTGCTCTGCGGGTCAGTGTGGTAGCCGCCTTCCTGGCCCATGACTCTCATTATTGTGCTGCCGTTTTCCGCTCCCTCCGGGACCTTCAGGACCGTGGAAACGGTGCAGGGGTTGGAGTTACAGCTTCCTATCTCTGTGACGTTCTCGTCAAGTATACTGTTCCCGTTCCAGTCAAACGCCACGGTGGCGTAGGCCGTCGGATTGGAGAAAAGGCCGGTTCCTGGGTGTAGAGTCACGTTTATCCTGTACTTCTTCCCGGGGATGAGCGGTTCCGATCTCCTATCAGTCGCGTCAAGGTAGCCGCCGTTGTTCCCGGAGCTGTGGTCTATGGGTGTGAACTCCACCTGGTTCTGGGCGTTGCTGAATGAGACCGCGTCGATGTATGTCTCGTAACCCCCGAAGAATCCTCCGCGGCTGGTGTCTCCGCTTATCTGAGTGTAATTTGTCGCGTCCACGTTTACACCGCTGTCGAACTGGGGCAGGAGCTGGAGCCTGCTTTCCGAGACGGTTGTATCGCTGAAGAAGCCGTTCCACCCCTGTTCGCTGTTTATCCTCAGTCTCTCGGTGTCGTTCTCTCTGTTCTTCAGTCTCACCGCCAGTACGTTCGTGCCTTTCTGGAGGGGCGACCCTGAGAACGAGAACTCTCTGTTCCAGTACAACCCCTGGTGGTAGTTCGTGCCGTTGTAGACGAGCTCTCCGTTAAGGTAGACGTCCGCAGCCCCGTTCGTGTTCAGCCATATGAACGGGTCATAGAAACTGTGGTTCAGCGTGAACTCCCTGCGGAAGTAGACCGAGCCGTTGAACTGTCCGAGGTCCGTCCCTGTGAACCGTGCAGAGCCCGTGTTCCAGGACGAGTCGTCGTAGCCAGGTGAGGCCCAGTCGCCCGGAGGTTCTGAATCCCTGAAGCTCGTGTTGTAACTCCACTGGCCTCCACGGGGCACGGTGTTGAGTACCGGGGTTCCCGCCGTGAGCACGTCTGTCGCCTCAAGTATTCCGCAGCCTATACACGTATTGCCGTTAGCCGTCTGGCTCTCTATCATCTGCCTGAGCGAGGTCCCGTTCCTGGTGAGCGGGTGTGTGTCCACCACGGTGTCGCTGTAGCTGACGAATCCTGCCCGGTTTCCGTCGGCCTTGAGTATTATGTCCACGAAGAGTTTTGAGGCGTTCTTTGCCTGTGCCAGCCGGTCTCCCTGCATGCTTCCGGAGACGTCCATCACGGATACCGAGTCCGCGATGGCGCTTCTCGTCCCTTCCTCTCCGCTTATGTTGCCTACCCCTATCCTCAGCGGAACCGTCACGTTCTCTATGTCGTCAAATCCGAGTCCTGCGTCCTGGAGTTCCTGCCTTATCTCGGAGCTTGTAAGCCTTATTCTTCCCTCGCCGTCCAGTCTCCGGCTGTAGAGCTCGGTTCCTGCGGCTCTCAGGAACACAGTCCTGTTGTCGACCCGGTAGTGAAGGTTCGCGGCCATCTCGTTCAGGTCTCCAGGAACGTAGAAACTGTCGTAGTAGTTTATCGTCCCGTATATCCCGGGAAGGCGTTTTTTCCTGATGTAGTTCGGTCCTGTACCACCCACGAACGACGTGGTGCTGTACTCGGTCCTTATCACTCCTCCTCTTATGCTCCTGTTGCCGCTGCTGAAGATAAACGTGACGTTGTTCGAGCCCGACTCCAGCCCCTGGCACAGGGAGGTCCTGTTCTCCGTGGAGCAGACCAGGTACCTCTCAACGGTCAGGTTTGAGCCGGTCCGTGGCTGGAAGCTGGCGTCCGTCATCGCCTCCTGGCCGTTGACGTACAGGTCGAACGGACTGGTCACGTCCATCTTCATGGTGAAGTTCCTGATGCGGTCCACGTTCTCAAGCGAGATGTTGTAGGTTATCATCCCCTGGCCGACGTAACCCCCTATGAACGTCCTGTCGGTCCTGTTCTTCTCGTATGACCTTATCAGCGCTCTCGCCCTGTAACCGGATGAACTCCTGTTAACCCGGTGGCCGGAGACCAGCGTTGACGCGACCGTGACTATCCTCGGAGAGCCCTCCATCCTTGAAGTGTTGTAGACTCTTCCGGCGTTCCTGGCTCCGCGGAAGTAGACCGCGTACTCGTACCTGTCGGGTATCTTTGAGTCGAAGTAGCGGCGGGAGAGATTGGCCGCCGCGGTCCGGTTGCCTTTCGCCCAGAGCAGTGATATACCGTTAAGGACCGACCGGTTCATCGCCTCGTCATCGACCGACGGCTCCAGGTAGTTCACAAGAGAGCTGTTCAGCGAGTTCAGGTCCTCCACTGATGCCAGGTTGACGGCGTCCCGGGCGATGATGCTTATGTCGCGGTACTGGGTGGTGTCGGTCGTGAAGTCCGTGGAGGCGTTCTCGGATATCTGGGAGACCAGTGCGAACGCTCCCACCATGACGATGAGAGCCATTATGGAGTCGAACGAGAAGTAGAATCCTTTCCTCATTTTCAGGGCCTCCACAGGATGTACTTGAGTTCTCCAGGTTTTATTCCCGACGGCTTCTCCACCAGGACGTTCCTGTTTATGACGATGACAGTGTCCGCGGTCCCCGGAGGCGCCCGGCCGTAGAGCGCGGGTTCACCTGCTATGGTCATCGGGGCCCCGCCGGATGTTATCCTGATCTGGAAGTTGGCTGCCTGCATTACGTTGCTCTGCCGGGAGTAGGTCATGTTCGCGAACTCGGTTATCTTCCTGACCGAGAGGACGTTCTGCCTGACCGCGAATCCCGGCATCGTGACGTTCACGGCCCGGTCCTCCCAGTCATCCGGGTATCCCTCGGTCGTGACCAGGAACGCCGCGGTCCTCCTCGCATCCTTCCTCATCTCCTCGGCCCCCGCGAACCTGTTGTCCGTCTGGACCAGGGTGTTCCAGGACATGAAGAAAGCCGCGACCAGGAAGCCGAAGACCGCTATGCTGGCGGTGAAGTCCGACATGAAGAACTGACCCTTACTGTCCAACGATGAACACCCTGTTCGATCCTCCGGTCCTGTTGTTCACCACTTTCAGACGGCTGAAGTCCTCCGTACTGAACTCTATACTCCTTCCCTCGTAGAAAGTGTCCTCGGTAGCGAAGCTGCCTCCCCAGCCCACGTACACCGTGCTGTTCGCCACAGAAATATTGTAGGTTCTGCCGGCTATACTCCGGGCTATGTAGAACTTGCGCGAGTAGCCGTTTCCCTGGACGAGAGCCATCTCCACGTTGAAGGCTATAGTCTCGGCGACCTCATCCCCAATCTTCTGGTTCCTCATCTCGTTCACCGCGGACTGCTTCTGGGCCACTATACCCAGAAGGATCGCCATCATAAGGGCCGAAAGACCTATCATGAAGAAGAACTCCAGTGAAGCCTGTCCTTGCCTCATCTCAGTTCACCTCCGTTATGTTTACCTGTCCTCTCCAGGCGAAGACCGTCACCCTGCCGCTCTCGGTCGGTAGACCGTCCGGAGCGGATATATTGGTGTTGAAGACCCTTGTCAGGTTCACCCTGTCGGATCCCCTCCTGACCGTGTAGACCACCGCGGTGTCCTGTATTACCTGTGCGCCGGTCACGCTGTCCGGGAGGTTCACGAGGAAGGTCCTCCGCGCAGGCGCTCCCGATACGCTCACTGTGTTTACGGCTTCCTGCATCCGGTCCAGCGATTTCTGGAGGGTGGTTATCTCCTGGGTCTGCTGGATGTTGACGACGGACCTCTGGGCCGCGAGTATGAACGGTGTGGAGACAGCTATGGCTATACCTACCACGAGGAAGAACTCGAGGGATGACTGTCCCTTGCTGGTGAGAAATCTTCCGCTCACGTTAACATTTTGGGCGACCCTTCGAGTTAAAACCAACAGGTGAGAGCCTTTTCCACCTCTCGATGGTAACACCTGTTTTATATGGCGAGTTACCGATGTTTTTAATATGGAACAGGTCCTCTGGTTCGAAAACATAACCGCCGACGACACCGGAAAGGTGGGCGGAAAGAGCGCAAACCTCGGAGAACTACAGAACGAGATCGATGTACCGGTCCTCCCGGGCTTCGCGACCACAGCAGGAGCCTACGACCACTTCATAGAGGAGACCGACCTGAAGGAGAAGATAAGGAACATACTTGAAGATCTGGACCCCGATGACGTGAACGACCTGCAGAGAAGAGGAGAGCAGGTCCGTTCCCTGATACAGGAGGCGGACATGCCCGAGGACCTGAGGAAGAAGTTCACCGAATCATACCAGGAACTCTCGGACCGCCTCGGGGTCGACAACCCGCGCGTGGCCGTACGGTCATCAGCGACGGCGGAGGACCTCCCCGGAGCCTCCTTCGCAGGACAGCAGGACACCTACCTGAACATCCAGGGCGAGCAGGACCTCATTGAAAGCATCAAGAACTGCTTCGCGTCCCTTTTCACGAACCGCGCCATCAGCTACAGGGAGGATAAGGGGTTCTCGCACTTCGACGTGAAGCTCTCCGCGGTCGTCCAGAAGATGGGGCGGTCCGACATCGGTGCCTCGGGCGTGATGTTCACCATCGACCCGGACTCCGGTTTCGAGGACGTGGTCACCATCAACGGGAGCTACGGACTCGGGGAACTGGTCGTGCAGGGAGAGGTGAACCCCGACGAGTTCACGGTCTTCAAGAAGAACTACGGCATAATAGAGAAGGAGCTTGGCGACAAGGAGATAAAGATGGTCCGGGACGACGAAGACCCGGACAGCGACAACAAGGAGGTGAAGGTCCCTCAGGAAGAGAGGGAGAAGTTCTGCATAACCGAGAACCAGGCCAAGGAGCTCGCGAAGTACGCCACCCGTATCGAGGAACACTACGACAAGCCGATGGACATCGAATGGGTCTACGACGGCCAGACAAAGGAGCTGTACATAATACAGGCAAGGCCCGAGACTGTGCAGAGCGAGAAAGACAAGAACGTCATCAGGGACTACAGCCTGGAGGAGGAATCTGAGGTCCTCCTCGAGGGCGCCGCGATAGGGTCCAAGATCGGAAGCGGGAAGGCTCACGTCCTGAACTCGCCGAAGCAGATCGACCAGTTCGAGGAAGGAGAGGTCCTCGTCACTGACATGACCGACCCGGACTGGGAGCCGATAATGAAGCAGGCAGGCGCGATAATCACCAACAAGGGCGGAAGAACCAGTCACGCCGCCATCGTCTCCAGAGAGCTCGGCGTCCCAGCAGTCATCGGGACCGAAAACGCCACCTCCAAGCTGAAGAACAAGCAGGGCGTGACGGTCGACGGAAGCAGCTCTACCGGCAAGGTATGGGACGGAGAACTCGAGATAAACGTGGAGGAACACCACCTCGACGACATACCGGACACGGAGACGGACGTGCAGATAAACATAGGAGAGCCGAGCGAGGTATTCCACCTCGCCCAGCTGCCCGTAGAAGGAGTCGGTCTGGCCCGTGAGGAGTTCATAATCTCCTCACACGTCGGAGTCCACCCGCTGAAGCTGATCGAGGAGGGCCGCGAGGACGAGTACGTCGAGGCGCTGAGGTCCGGCATAGGAAAGATAGGCGCCGCGTTCTACCCCGACCAGGTCGTGGTCCGACTCTCCGACTTCAAGTCCGACGAGTACGCGGAGCTCGAGGGCGGTGAGGACTACGAGCCTGACGAGGCCAACCCGATGCTCGGCTTCCGCGGAGCCTCCCGCTACTACGACGACGAGTTCTCCGACGCGTTCGAGCTCGAGTGCAGGGCTCTCAGGCACGCGATAGACGAGCTGGAGCTCGACAACATAACCATCATGGTGCCGTTCTGCAGGACCGTCGAGGAGGGCAAGAAGGTCCGGAAGAAGATGAAGGAGTACGGGCTGGACCAGGGAGACATCGAGGTCTACGTCATGGCCGAGATACCGGCGAACATCATACGTCTCGACGAGTTCGCCGATGTCTTCGACGGCTTCTCCATCGGGACCAACGACCTCACCCAGCTCACCCTGGGAGTCGACAGGAACTCGGACAAGCTGAAGGGCCTGTTCGACGAGAGGGACACAGCGGTGAAGAGGTCCGTCAGCAAGCTGATAGACCAGGCCGAGATGCAGGGGGTCCACACCGGTATCTGCGGGGACGCGCCCAGCACACATGAGGGATACGCCGAGTTCCTCGTCGAGGAGGGAATCGACGCGATATCCGTCTCACCCGACGTCGCGCTCGAGACCATAATGAAGGTCGCGGACGCAGAGGAGGAACACGGTGTCTCAACGGGGGACGGAGAAGAGGAAGAGGGGTCCGGTACCCGCGTGAGCGTGCAGGTCGACGTCGAGACAGACGTTGGCAAGACCGCGGGCGAGGTCTACGAGAAGTTGAACAGGCACGGAAAGGCCACTCTGGACCAGCTACAGGATATATCCTCGGACGCCCCGGAGAAGATAAACCAGGCGCTGGGATGGCTTGCCAAGGAGGGCAAGATAGTCAAGGAGAAGGACGGCGACGAGGTCAACTACAGGATCAGCGACTGATCCCGACGACCTGCCTCATCACTTCTTTTCCTTTATGCTTCACGACCAGCAGGTAGTTCCCTTCCTCCAGCGGACCTGTCCTCGCATCGTAAGAGACGATACCGCTGCACCCGGTGACGTTGCCCTCATACTTCTCCGCTCCCATCTTCAGCACTATCCTCTCATCCGTCCGGATGTATGAGTGGTTCAGGTCCTGCCGCGGGGACTTCACGTAGTAGCTCCCTGTTATCCTCAGCCCGTTCCCCTGGTAATCCACGGAGACTCCCGGCTGCTGACCGTACCTGCAACCGGCCTGGAGGCTGTCGAAATTCACATCGTTATCTGCGGGCCTCTCCGGAACTTTGATAACCAGCAGTAGCGCAAGGATCGCTGCAAGACCTGCAAAACTCCAGAACTTGTCCATAGAGAGGCAGGCGGCTCCAAGAGTTATATAATATGCGTGAGAGCAGAGGCTCTCTGGACGTGACTTTATTAAGAATAGAGCCGCAAGCTTTTGTTAGATGGGTAGAGGACGAATAATAGGCCTGATATCCGGGAAGGGTGGCGTCGGCAAGACGAGCATAGGCGTGAACCTCGGCATAGCTCTCAGCGAGTTCGGAAACGAGGTCACAGTCGTGGACGCGGATTTCGCCGCCTCAAACCTCGGAGTGTACCTCGGAAGATATGACCACCCGGTCAAGATCCAGCAGGTTCTCCAGGGGAACGCCGACCCCGGATCCGCGGTCTTCAGGCATCCTACCGGGATAAAGGCGATGACATCCTCCAACGAGATAAACCGGGTCGAGCCCGAGACAGACAACCTTAGAGAGGTCCTGCTCGAGCCGGCGAAGGACTCTGACTACGTTCTGGTGGACTGCCCGCCCGGCCTCAACGCCACGGTCGAATCCATCATGACCGCTGTCGACGAACTGATGATCGTCACGATGCCTACCCAGACCTCAGGTATAAACGCCGCGCAGATAATCGAGAAGGCGAAGGAGCTCCAGAAACCTATACTCGGGACCGTGGTCAACAAGGTGGAGGACGATCCGGAGATGGAGCTCATCGACCGGGAGATAGAGATGATGACCGAATCCCACATACTTTCCCAGATACCTTACGACGCCACCATGAAGAAGAGCCTTTTCGAGAACGAGCCGCTGATGCTCTACGAACCTCTCTCCGAGGCGGCCCTTAACATAAAGGAGCTCGGGGCCACGATAGACGGCGCGGACTACGAGAGACCGAGCTTCGCGAAGTTCAGAAGAAAGCTGAACAGCCTGAAGGACAACCTCGGCTAGTCGTGAAGCGCCTGCCTGTGAAGCTTTCTTCCGCTCTCCGTGTCGAACTCCTCGCCGCAGACCCCGCACTCGTAGACCTCTTCATCTCCTGAATCCTTCTCGGGTTCCTGCTGTTGATCTTCCTCGCCGTCCTCATCGATGTCATCGACCTCTATCGATTCCTCTTCGTCTTCCCCAGGTCCTTCCTCATCTCCTAGTTCCTCATCATCCTGGGGATCTTCCTCGCCTTCTTCACGGACGTCTTCCCCTGCTTCATCCTCATCCTCTTTTCCGTGGTCGTGTTCGACCTGCGGAGGCTTCGCCGCCACACCCGAACCGTTTCCCTTCATGGACCTCATCCTGCCGCGGCGGGAATCACGCGGACCACGGGAGTCGTTCTTCTTTTTCTTTATCGCTCCGGCCAGCACGATCGTGAAAAGCATTATCAGGCCGAGAGCCAGCTGGAGGCTGCTCTGACTCTTCAGGAAGTCCGTGGCCTGGCCTGTCATCCGGGTCACCGTGTTGTTCCCGAGCAGGGAGCCCGACGAACTCTGGTTTCCCGGCGATTCCGTGGCGGAACCCGTGTTCTGCTGTCCCGTGTTCTGCCGGGAGGAGATCCCATCCTGTTCTATCCTTGACACCATTGGCGCCCGCTTGGTGATCTCCTCATCTCCTGCCTGAGCCTTTACCACCAGGTCGAAAGTCGGCAGGACCCCGCAGCCACTGTTACAGTACGAGGCGGGAAGAGTGGTGCTCAGTTCCAGGCTCTTCGAGCCTCCGGGCGGGATAGTCCCGAGATCGGTCCTTGAAAGGCTGTAACCATCCCA
>JBDGSJ010000001.1:21380-22676 GCA_042217585.1 Candidatus Nanohaloarchaea archaeon
GAGAACCGTCCGTCCGAACCGGACTGCACCGTCTTGCTCTTCACGACCCCGCCGTTCTTCATCAGCGAGAACGTCACGTTCGCGCCCTGGACCGCTGCCCCGGACCCGGACTGCACTATACCTTCAACCGTGAAATCCTCTCCTACAGGGACTCTTGCATCGTTCCACTGGAGCTGATTCACCACCAGGTCCGAGTTCGTACCGATGACGTACGCGTTAAGCATAACGTTCTCTGTACCTCCGAACTCGGAGGTCTGGACCGGGTCGACGGGGAACTTCGCCCACCACTCGGTCGGCTTCCTCATTATCTCTTCCTCCGGTATCTTCTCCCAGTTCCCGATGCAGCTTCTCGCCCAGAAGTTCCAGTTAGTGCATTCGAATACCTGGACCTCCATCGGGTCCTCTGCCTTCGCCGGGTTGTAGTCCATCTTCACGCTCGCCGACTTGAACGGGTATCCGAAGCTGATAGCCAGCATGTTTATCGGTTTCACGCCCTCCAGCTCCATGTCCATCGAGCCGGGCTGCTTGAAGTAGTCATAGTTTATGTTCGGCCTCTCGTCCGGATCATTTCCGATGTAGGACGGGTCCAGCTTCACGTTTTCCAGGTTCAGCTCTGCCTTCGGGAAGTCCACGGAGAAATCCCATTTACCGGGAAGTATCCGCCGGGAAAACTCGCCGGATGCGTCAGTCGAGAACCTGTGAGTGTAGTCACCGTTCTCCGGCGTGAGTGTGAAAGACGTGTCAACAACCCTTCTGTTCGAGTTGCTGACCTTGCCCGTGAACTCGAACTTCTTCTCCACCCGTAAATCCGTGACCTTCACCGGTCCGCTGGAGGAAAGATTGGAGCGGAAGACCACTTCAAGGCGGTGGCTCCCGACGCCGTCCAGGTTAGGTATCCTGCCGTTAAGGTCCAGCCTGTACCGCCCCTCCTCCGGCTTCACGAGTTCCGCGGAGAAGGACTGGTAGCCGTCCTGGCCCGGCCTCCTGATGTAGAAATCGCCCGAAGAAAGGTCCTCTCTCTGGTTGACCGGCTCTCCCTCGTAAAGTATGTCCGCAGTTATACTCAACTCCGAAACACTCTGCGCCGACAGGACCTCACCCGGCCTGACCTTGAGGTCCTCTATCTTCCACCTGTTCAGCTCCAGGTTCTGGACCTCGTCACTCAACCAGAAACCTCTTCCCTGGCTCTCCATGTACGGGACCGAGAAATTGATATCCACCCGGCGGGAATCCGAGCTTATCAGGTCGGTGTCCATCTTCAGCCGGACCTTTGTATTCTCCCCGGTGTAGTCCACT
>JBDGSJ010000001.1:22776-50738 GCA_042217585.1 Candidatus Nanohaloarchaea archaeon
CAGGTCGGTGTCCATCTTCAGCCGGACCTTTGTATTCTCCCCGGTGTAGTCCACTGCGGAGTGTCTGAGAACTTTTCCGTTTCCGATCTGTGCGGTGAACTTCCACTCCGACTTCCGCCCCGCGAGCTTTCTGACTTTGAAACGTCCCTCGGCTGACCCTATACTGAGTTCAACCGGAAGGCTCTGTCCGAGATAGGCTTTCTCGCCGTCTACCGGTGAGATCACGTTAAGCTCCATTCTGTCCACCCAGAAAGACTTCCGGGTGTAACCCCCGTCCTTGCATTTGGCCTCAAGGTAGTATTCTCCCGTTTTCTCCGGGGACATGTCCAGCGAGTAAGAGTGGTTTTTCCCGAGACCGGATGTCTCAGCGCCGAAACCCGGTCCGTAGAATCTCGGTCCCTCGACGTGTACGTGTTCGATCTGCGAGCCGTTGCCTCCAGCGTAGCAGCTTACCTGTGCGTTCAGGACCTGGTCCGTGCTTTTCTTCCACAGGGTTTTGTCGCCCGGATCAATCGTTACCTCGGGATCTGTCGCTGAACCGGCTGCCACCAGGACCGCAGCGAGAGATGTAAACAGAAGTGCCTTGGAAAGGGATTTTCGGCGTGGCATCTGGATAAACTTGGGTTTTCACTTCTTTAAAGCTTTAATTTTCTGGAGCAGGGTATCTCTGGCCTGATACAGGTTGAGTCCGGCCAGCAGCACCACCAGTGCGTACAGCGCTGGCAGCCTGTAATCCATTAACCGTTCCCAGAGACCGGGTGAGGTCCGTAGAACGACTTTCGTCTTTCCCATGATCGAGCCGTTCTCCGCCATCACGGCGTAGGTGATGTTCTCGTCCTCGGTGTATATCGGGGCACTGTACTCGATGACTGCCTCACCTTCGTTGAATTTCTCGGAGGAAGTCTTCCAGTAAGCCGGGACCCTGTACGGAATCAGTGTTCCCTGATTCACGTCGAGCCGTATCTTTGCATTGCTGGAGTTGCTCCAGACCGTTGTAGAGTCCAGCCTGTTGTCCAACACGGTCCTCTCGGTTACGTTGAAGGTGAAGTTGCCTATCTTCTCCCTCTTGCCGCAGTAGTCGAGGTAGGCGTCGGCGCGGACCATCCCGGTGTAGTTCCGCGGCAGGTATTTCAGCTCAACGGTCCTGGCCCCGCCGGACCACAGCGGGACTCTCTGGGAGTACCTCTCTATCCGCTCTCCACCTCCTTTCTGGAAGACGGTCCTGAGCCGGAAGGTGCAGCCGACGGATCCCTTGTTCTCGACCGTAAGGTTCACGTTCTGTATTTTCCTGACTTCTGAATCGTGCTCCAGCGAGAAATGGGATGCTATCAGGGTGTCGTCAACGTTCAGCTGGAACCTGGCTCCGGCCGCCGGCCCTGCGAGCAGGACCGCAATAACTACCAGAACCTGGATTTTAGCTCCAGCCATTTTCTTCCCCAGGAGCTGGTCGGTATCTCTGTTTTTACAGCGAGCTGCCCCTCGTAGTAACCTTCCTCAGAAGCGTTGAAAGATATCTCGACGGTCCTGTTGCCCTTGAACCGGATCTTCTCCGGAACTTCAACGTGCGGAGATATATTCCCTGTCTTGCTGAACCTTACAGTTACGTTCTTCGAGGACTGAAGCTTCAGCCTTTTCCGGACCTCGGTCCTCGCAGGTATCTCGCCGAAACTCAGGTTGTCAGAAACAGTGACACCGAGGTTGTAGATCGAGTCATTCGTAAAGTTGTACTCCGTGGCGTTGGCCGACATTTTCAGTTCCATGCTTCTCTGCTCGACCAGGACCTCGTCCAGGATAAACGGTGCTGATCCCAGGACCAGCGCTACGCCGATCACTGCAGGGGCCAATCTGTTCATTCAGGACTCACCCGTACATAATCAATCCTCCTGCCAGTATTAAAACGATGACGATGAGGTAGACCGGCAGACCGGACATCATGATGAATGCGGAGATACCGAGGAAACCCGTCACAGCTATTATCCAGACAGGGTCGATATCGAACGAGTACATCAGGACCAGAAGGGTCACCAGCGCCATCAGTATCAGCCAGTTCGGGGTGCCCCCCGCGAGAGACGGCGAGTTCTTCCCGGTCCGGTTGCCCGGGGTCTGACGGGACTGTATCTCGATGAACTTCTTTATGTCGATAGTGCTGTCAAACGCCGCCATCCCCGTGAGGAAGTTGACGGAGCCGTTTACCTTGTATCTGCCTGCCTCAAGCTCTTTGTCAGTGTGAAGGTCGGCGCTTATAACCTTTCTGTTCCCTGGAGCGATCTCTACATTGCCGGTGGATATCTCCCCCACCTTCTTGCCTGTGTTGAGGTCGTAGACGGCAGCGTCCTTGCTGACCGTCTCCAGGGTGACTGTACCGGTATTCCGAACGATGAGGTCCACTCTCGCGTACTCGTCTCCACCTCTGAGCCCTCTAATTTCTTCCACTATCAGGTTCCTCTCCACCTCTCTTCCCGGAACCCTGAAAATAAAGGTGTACTGGGAGAGACCTATTGTACCTACCTGCTGGCCCTGGCCTTCCCGGCCCATGCTGGGCTGCAGAGATATTTTTCCGACGTGGTAGCCTGGTTCAGCGTTCCTGGGGATTCTGAGCTGGAAATCGAATTCACCCTGGACCGTTGTCTTCCCTCCACCTGTACCGACGCGGTACGAAGTGGATGGATCGATCCTGTAGCTGTCCTGTGTAAACCGGACCCATCCTGTTATATCCTCCTGTGATGCCTGGAAGGGGCTGAAATCGTAGTTACGGCCCGAGGTTCTGACCTGGAAGAAGTTGGTGCCCGGGCTGTTGACCCTTGGGTTTATCGTGAATGGCTCTTCCGCGTTCGTAGTAATGTACACGGTCACCTGCCGGGTTTCACCCCGCTCCATCTTTCCCAGGTCCTTCACTCCCGGGGCGACACCTATGAAAGTTCCTGAAACCTGGCCCACGGCCAGAAGTACGAGAAGTGGCAGGATCAGCTTCCGGACCATTACGTTAAACCATTGTGTTTCAGGGATTTTATACCATTTTATCCGACCAGAGACCGGAAATACCGGCTCAATAGTTTACTTTTATATACTAGCCCCGGGAATTCATGGTTAGTTGAGGGGGAGGCGGTAGTCCAGAATCAGGTGATCCGCCTATTTCAAGCACGATTGCAGGCAAGGCTTACCGCCATTCAGAAGCAGGTCTTCCAGAGTTTTCTATCTGTTTTTCCAGCTACAGCTTTTTTTCAGTGACACTAAATACAGTGACTGGAATCCAGTCATCGACATTTTGCAGTCGTTCGAACGACAAAATCAGTCAAAAACACTTCAACGAGGTGAATATCACACTTGAAAATTAAACATCTCACCGTGGCTGTCGCAGTAATCACAGCTGTGGCGCTTACGACCACAGTATCGGCAGCCCAGGACAGCGAGGGCTCGACCTTCAACATGACGGTCTCACAGATCGTCGAGGTTGACGTCTCGCCGAACCGGATGGACTACGCCGGCGTACAGCCGGGAGACACCAATCTGACCTCCGACAGAAACTACGGAGGCGTAGAGATAGAGAACATCGGCTCAGAGAACATTACAAACATCTGGGTCGGAGCAAGCTACCCGTCCATCCAGGACAGCACCGAGGCATCAACGCCGTTCGGAACAGGTACGGCAGGTTCCTACGACGCAGGTAACTTCATCGTCGTGAGACCAACCTCGGAGGTGGCAGGAGTAGTTAACCCTGACGACGCAGGATCCAGCGCAAACGCTGCTGGCTACCACTTCGTCAACAGGGTCGAGTTCAACGCCACGAACGACCTTTCCTACATCCGAACACCCGACTCAACAAGCAGGTACGGTCGTTTCAGGGTAGGAAACGAGTCGCTCTTCTGGCTGATCGACTACGGAGGATCTAACTCCGACGGAAACCTGTGTGACGGAGAAGGTTCAAGCGTCATCAGGGTAGGAAACGAACCTCACTCCAGAGAGGCACTTGGATCAGTCGACTTCAGAGACGGTTCGGGAGAGTACGTCGAGTACAGCATCCCGAGCGCCGACGAGGTCACCAGTACGTCCAGCGGAAGAAGCTACGGACAGGTCGCAGCCGAAGTCGACATCCAGAGCGACAAGGGCAACAGGACCTACACGCTGCTGACCTACTGTGGCGGACCAGCAACGTCGGGTGGATCATCCAACGCCACTTTCGTCGTGAGATCGAGGTACAACGTCAAGCCGCTTGACGTCACTACACAGCTCACGACTTCAGGCGGAAGGATGCAGAAGATCATGAACAACTCGATCGGTGCAGAAACTGACGAGCTTCAGCCTGGTGAGCACTTCACGCTTGAGACAGGAATTTCGGTCCCTTACGGAGTAACCAAGGGACAGGTCGGTACAGGTACACTCACCGTGTACGCCACCAACAACTGACACCCAACCCTCCTTTCTTCTTTCCTTTATCTCTCTAAAGCTTTTTACACAGCCGCCGCAATTCTACTTGTATGGCGACGAAGTACGCTGATCTCTCCGAGAAAGAGATGGAGCAGAAGGCCGAGGAGTTCTCGGAAATGATCCACGACATGGAGCAGATGGTCCAGAACGGTTTCGTGGGGCAGGAGGACGTGATACACAAGGTCCTGCTCTCGATCGTCGCCGGGGGCAACATACTTCTTGAAGGGGTCCCGGGGCTGGGCAAGTCGTTCCTGGTGGAGACCCTTTCCCGGGTCGTGGACGATGCGGAGATGCACAGGATACAGTTCACGCCGGACCTCCTGCCTTCGGACATCACAGGTGTCGAGGCGTACAACGAGGACAAGGGTTTCTACGTTGAGAAGGGACCGATCTTTGCCAACTTCATACTTGCGGACGAGATCAACCGTGCGCCGCCGAAGGTCCAGTCCGCGATGCTTGAGGCTATGCAGGAGCACAAGGTATCGATCGGCGACGAGACCTTCGACCTCCCGGAGCCGTTCTTCACGATGGCGACCCAGAACCCTGTTGAGCAGGGCGGAACCTACCCGCTTCCCGAGGCGCAGATAGACCGGTTCATCTTCAAGGTCTACCTGGATTACCCGGAGAAGCAGAACGAGCAGAAGATCATCGACATGAACGCGAACATACTGGACGAGGGCGACTTCGGGGTCCACCCGGTGGTCGACAAGCAGGACGTCCTGAATATCCAGGAGTTCTCGAAGGAGGTCACGGTCTCGGACGAGATCAAGGCGTACATCGTGGACCTCGTCGACGCGTCGAGGAACCCTGAGGACTACGGCATGGAGCTGAGCGAGTACATCGACTGGGGTTGCACGCCGAGGGCCTCGATTAACCTTGCGCTCGCGGGAAGGGCGAACGCGCTTTACAACGGGAGGCATTACGTGACGCCGGAGGATATCCGGGCTGTGATAAAGGACGTCTTCATCCACAGGATAATACTTAACTACGAGGGCGAGGCGCAGGGCATAGAGGTGGAGGACATAATCAACAACATCGTGGACCGGGTCCCGGTGAGGTGAAGTCGTGCGCTCGCAGGACATGATGGACCGGGAGGAGCTCAGGGATGAGATAGATGTGGAGGTGAAGCGGGTTTCGGACCTCTTCAGGTTCATCATGAAGTTCAAGCGACATTTCCAGCCATCCGGGGTCGAGTTCTCCGGGCTGCGGCAGTACCTGCCGAGCGACGACGCTTCCAGGATCGACTGGAAGAACTCGGCGGGTTCCGACGACCTGTACGTGGACCAGTTCGAGGAGGAGGTTGACATGGACGCCTTTATCGTGCTGGATGTTTCTGACAGCATGATCTTCGGGACCGCGGATAAGCTGAAGTCGGAGTACGCCGCGGTCGTGGGGGCGGCGCTGGCTTTCGCCTCGATCGATGCGGGGATCGACGTCGGTTTCGGGATGTGGGGCGAGGACAGCCTGATACGGAATCCTTCCTCCACCAACTCGCAGTACCAGAGGATGCTTGACGAGCTGTCGGACCCGGAGAACTACGGCGGAAAGTTCGACCTGGACCGTGCGCTGACCGACGTGATCGGGAAAATAAAGGAGGATACCGCCATATTCATAATTTCAGATTTCATCAACGTGAAAGGTGACTGGAAGACGAAGCTGACTCTTTCCAGCATGAAGTTCCGGCACGTGATGAGCGTGATGGTCCGGGACCTGAGGGATTACAGGATGCCGGAGAACGGGAACATGAGGTTCGAGTCGCCCGACGGGTCCGGCCAGATAGCGCTGAACACGGATGTGGAGGCGGAGGAGTTCAACCGGGAGGCGAAGAGGAGAGAGGAGGAGATGGAGGAGAAGCTGAAGGGTTCCGGGTCCAGCTTCCTGAAGATCGATACGCGGGACAACTTCGCGGCGAAGTTCGCGGAGTTCTTCGAGGAGGATGAGGGCTCATGGTGAGCAAGATCGTCTTCACGGACCGTTTCTCCAACATACTTTTCCTGGTGAACGGGATCGCGGTCCTGCTTTTCCTCGCGGCGAAGCAGAAGAAGGAGCAGAGGGCGATGAAGTTCGGGAACTACGAGACCCTGAAGAGGGTCGCCGGCGGAAACTTCCTGAAATCCAGTAACGTCCTTCTCCTGCTCAGGATACTGGGGCTGACCCTGCTGATAGTCGGTATCTCAAACCCTGTCCTGATCAGCGAGGAACCGTCGGGGAACTCGGACTACGTGATCGCCATCGACACCTCCAGCTCAATGCTGACGTCGGATATCGAACCGACCCGGTTCCAGGCCGCCAAGGACGTTTCCCGCCAGTTCGTCTCCCGGCTGGGGAACAACACCCGGGCAGGGATAGTCTCTTTCTCCGGAAGGGTGAAGAAAGAGCAGCAGCTGACCTCTGACAAGGAACTGCTGGCCGCCACCATAAAGAATATCTCGACAGGGGAGACCGCAGGTACGGCCATCGGAGACGCCCTGATAACTTCGTCCTCCATGCTCCTGTCATCGGAGCGGAACCGGACCGTGATACTGATAACGGACGGCAGGAACAACGTCGGGACCTCTCTCAACGAGTCACTGGATTACGTCATGAACCACAACGTCACGGTGAACACGGTAGGACTCGGGACCGACAATAGCTCCCGGCAGGAGTTCGGCATAGTCAACAGGACGAACGCCTCACAGGCTGATTTCCCCGGGCTTGACCAGGAAGGGCTGAAGAGGATAGCGAACGCGACCGGCGGAGAGTTCGTACTCGCCACTAACCGGGCCGACCTTGAGGAAGCGATCTCGTCGATGAACCTCGTGACTGTCAGGCAGGATATCTCAAGGTACCTCATATATGTCGCCCTGGTCTTCCTGCTGGGAGAGTGGGTCCTGGGAAGCACCCGTTACAGCATCATACCGTAAAAACCCTTTTCTTTACCTGTCCGAAATTAATCACTGGATGACCGAAGAAGTCGAGATAGACGAGGCAGTGGATGTGCTGGAGGGCTCAGTTGAGGACCTTGAGGAGTTCCTGGATGAGAAAAGCCTGGAACTGGGCACCCTGAGAGAGATACTTGAAGCTGAGAAGGAGATGAAGGACCGGAAAACCGCCAGGTCACTCCTGGAGAGGCAGATCGCCAGGAAGCGGATCAGAGAGGACGTGAGGCTGGCGAGAGAGGAGATACGGGAGGTCCACGACGCGATAGAGGACTTGGAGGACACCGAGAATCTCGAACGGGAGGATGACGGAGAGGAACTCGGACCCCAGAAGCTGGCAGAGATAGTGGGCAGAACTGTCGAGGACCTGAAAGAAGAGGTCAGGAATAGAGAACTCGGTCTTGAACAGCTCGAGAGGATACTTGACACCGAGAAAAAAGTGAAGGACCGGAAGACCGCGAAGGATTTCCTGAGAGAGGAGATAACCCGGCTGAAACTGGAGAAGGATCTTTTCCGGGCCGAGGACGATATCGATCAGGTAGAGGAAGACCTGGAGAGAATCCGATCCGATTCAGATGAGTTCGTGGATGAGAACATACCCGAAGAAGAGGAAACAGAGGAAGGAGAGGCAAAAAAGGAGGAAACCGTGGATGAAAATGAGGGATCCGAGGGAAGGAAGAAAGAGCTCATCAGGGGGATGGACGTTGAGATGTCTGATAAAGAACTGGAGAAGCTCTCCGTGGAGGAGATAGAGAGTATAAAAGAGGAGAAGAACCGTCGGGAGGAGCTGATCGGGAAGCTCGCCGATGAAGGGTTCGAGGAAGACGAGCTCAGGGAGGCGAGCACCAGCGACCTTGAAAAGCTGGAGGACTCCCTCAGAGAGCAGGAAGCCGGCGAAGAGAATACTGAAGAGGAAGAAGCCGAAAGGGAAGATCCTGGAGAGGACCTCTCCGGCCCGGAAGTGAGCGAGGATTCCTCCGGGAAAGAGATAGAGGAGGGAGAGGTCGAGGAGCTACAGGAGGAGGCCGAGGAGGACCTGGAACTGCTCCAGGGCGCCAGAAGAGACGCCGATGAAGATGAGGATGAGGACGGGGGAAAGCTCGGTTTCCAGGAGAGAGTGGAAGAGTTCCAGGAGAAGATAGAGAAGCTCGTTCCCCGGAGAGGAGAGGAGGACGAGGATTCCGGTGTCACGGAGGAAGAGAAGATGATCAAGCTTCTGGAGAGCTACAGGGAGCTCGAGGAGAAGAAGAGCGCGATCAAGACGGCACAGGTAATGAAGGCGTACCTCGAGAAGGAGCTGGGCGTGGACCGGGAGATGACGTACAAGGAGCTGGCGGATTACATGGAGGGCCGGGACGGAAGGAACTTCGAGGTCCTCAGCGATTTCCTGATGAAGGTCCACAGGGAGATCTATACCCAGAAGATGGTCCCGCACGATATGGAGGAGATCATCGACACCTCCATCGACACGATAGAGGAGATGGAGTGATTCAGAAAGGCAGGAGGGAGGTCTCGATGAGACCGTAGTTCGAGGCCAGGTAGATCATTATGAAGACTTCGCCGACTATAAGCACGACGAGCGGCACGTTGACGAGCGTGGAGTCCAGTCCGTAACGTTTTCTCATGAGTGCGTAGAGGACGAGGACCGCGGTCCAGCTTATCGCGATGATCGGTACTCTCTGCTCGGGCGGGATCAACTGCGGTCCCCTAACAACAGAGACCCTCAGGCTGGAGAACGCGTAGGCGCCCTGGTCCGTTGAGATTATCAGCGTCGTGTTACACGAGGTAAGAGTTTCAGAAGCGTTCACAGATAGCCGGAGGGAGTCCGTTCCGTTCACCGGGATGCGGGAGATGGTCTCCGAGCTAACATGGCCGCATTCCCCGACGTTCTGGAGACGTGCGGTCACGTTTGTCAGGTTCTTCCTGCCCGTGTTCTCCACGAGCACCGGGATGGTCTCCGGCGCACCTCTCTGGACCCTGAGGTAGCCCGGTGACTCGGAGATAGCTACCGACGCCGGGAACTTCGGTCTGCGTGTCACCCTGAGCCGGAAGTAGTCCAGGTCGACATCGTTGTCGGGAGTGCTCACCCTGACGGGGATGAGGTAGGTCCCGGGCTCGGCGTCCTCCGGCGGGGTTATGAAGACCTGCCGCTGTATCTTAGTCCCAGGTGTGAGGTTGTTTACTGAGGCAGTGCTGACCTCCCAGCCCGGCGCCAGCGCCTGTACCTCCGGTAGTATCGATAGATTGGAGACCGATGTGTTTCCGAGATTCGTCAGGTTCAGGGTTATGGGACGGCTCTGTCCCCGGGTGACGTTGTACCTTGCCTCCACCGGCTCCGTGTCGACCGAGAGGACCGGCTCGGGTTCCGGAACAGGCTCTGGAACGGGCTCCGGGACTGGTTCCGGTACAGGGGTCTGTCCCGGGGCGTCGTTGTTCCCGGGGATGGTCTGGTTCGTCTCCTCATCCCCCGGCTCCGTGACGTTGGCGGGCTCGGTCTTGTTGGTCGTCTGGTTGCCGGTCTGGTTGACTCCTCCTTCCTCCGTGGCGTTCAATACCCTGAACTCCCTGTAGCTGGTGTATGAGAAGTTCGAGTAAAGATCCGTGCCGTTCTTCTCTATGCAGCGCACGTTTATCGAGGTCCTGCCGACGTAGTACCCTGGAGTCTTGTTCTCCATGAACTTTGCCTGGTACACCACTTCATTCCCTAATTTAACACGGCTGTAGTTCGCTCCAGTGTAGTTACGGACCGCAGGTCCGAAACTACGGCCGTTGTACGGGTTTCCTCCGACATACCTGACGCGGAGCCATTCAACGGAGACGTTGGACCTGAGGTTACCGTCGTTCTCCATCACAAGGGTGAAGAAGCCGCTGGTGTTGATGGGTATAGTGCCATTCCCTGGTGTCGTGAAACGCTCCAGCCTCACGTTGCATCCGTAAGTCAGGTTCACACCGAATTCTGAGCCCGCGCCAGAGGCGGACAGGACCCCTGTCAGGGCCACTGGCACCAGCACCAGCAGGAACACGATACTCTTCCTCAGGTCCATCACAGCAACCTCCACAGGTAGAGGACCGATAGACCGGTCCCGAGAGCCATGAGGTAGGTCACGGGATCTATCCCCCCGCCTCCCTCTTCTTTTCCTGGCTGTTTTTCCTGACCGTAAACGGTTTTGTTGTCGACCTCGAGGACGAGCCTGTCGGTGCTGTTCTCCAGTTCCCTCCGGTCTCTGTCCAACGATGCCCGATCTTCACCTGTTTTCCCTGTTCCGTTCCCTTTCCCTCCTGTATAGCCCCTGTCCACCGTCTGGTTCTCAAGGCTTAGGGCTCCTACGACCTCGACCGTGTAGCCGTACTCCCTCACCTGCACTATCGACTGCCTGCCCTCTCTTCCAGCGGCATCCACCGAGAGAGGTACTGCCTCGACCCTTACACTGAAACCGAGGCGGTCCCGGGACCTCTGCTCCGATATATCTGCGTAGAAGGTCCTATCCTTTATCTTGACGTACCTCCCATCCCCTGCGCTGTACCAGCCAGATCCCTCGGGGTCCTCTGTTACCTTTGAGGGCTCCAGGACGAAGCTTCGGTCCGGGAAATCCACCTCCATGCCTCTCGGAGTCTCCGCGGATAGATTGACCCTCAGGGCCTGGTCGCTGGGATTTATCAGTCCAAGCCTGAAGCTCTGGTTCAGAGCGCGCGTCTCTGCGCTGTCCTGGTACTGGAATGCGGAGAAGCTGTAGCCTGCCGAGAGCTGCACCATGGCGAGGACCGAGACCAGTATCGCTATCTCTCTGATAGCTTTCACCTCGTCGAGTTCGCCTTGAAGTACAGCTTTCCCCTGTAACCCCCGCTGTATATCCCGAGGGGGACGTCGATCCAGTAGAAGGTCTCGACTTCCTCACCAGGAGAGATGCTCGAGGCGACGTGCTGGTAGTTCTCTGATAGAGGTTTTTCCGTCGAGGGATTCTGGCTGGTGCTGTAGCTGACGTTACCGATCCCTATGCTGTACCGGTCGGGGAGGCGCCGGGATCTCAGGTCCGTCCCCCGTATCCAGAG
Source organism: Candidatus Nanohaloarchaea archaeon (assembly GCA_042217585.1). Taxonomy (GTDB): domain Archaea; phylum Nanohalarchaeota; class Nanosalinia; order Nanosalinales; family Nanosalinaceae; genus JBDGSJ01. The sequence goes on from JBDGSJ010000001.1 coordinate 34,170, forward strand.
GTCATCCACCGTGATGCTTGAGGAGCGGACCGTCACGTTGTATGCAAGCCGGCTGTTTTTCTTGGCGGGCTGGTTCTCCTGCCCGGGATCAAGGACCCCGAAGTTCACGGTGTCGAACGTCAGGTCTATCAGGACCGGCTTCTTTATCCGCACCTGGTGGTCCTCCGAATCGTTCTGCTCGACGCTCGAGAGGTCCGAGTAGCCAGTCGAGTCAAGGTAGTGGTACGAGTCGAGCTGACCGGTGGCGTTCACGGTCCAGTTCACGTAGCATGAATCGCCCTTCCCGAGGTCCTGCGAACAGCTTCTCCTGTTAGGACCCACAGTGTGGAACGGGGAGCCTGAGTTCTCGGGTATCAATGTATCTGCGGTCGAGGACTCGTTGTACCTTACTGCGAGGTCCACCTGGCCACACAGCCCCATCTCGCAGGTCACCGTGGCGTTCATGGAGAAATGCTTGTACCGGGAGAGGATCGTGTCCCCCGGCGGTTCATCCAGGGTCACGTTGAGGAACCCGTACTTCGTGATATCCAGCTCGTGGAAGTCCTGACTGCCTGTCTCCTGGGATGTATCGTTCACGAGGAAATGCTGGTCCAGCAGGGTGGAGCTGTTCTGTGTAACGTTGACCACGTAGCTCGCGTACATCGTGTCGTTACCGTCCTTGTGGTCGAGGAAGCCTCCTGATGTATCCCATGACAGCCTCCGGTCCGTGAAGCTGTAGCCGCTGTAGCTCTCCCCTGATATGTTGTACCAGCCAGCGGTCACCTCCCACGTGGCGTTCAGGCCGTCATGGTAAAGTTCATCTCCCGGATCGATGTCCCACACCGAGGACCCATCGTTCTCTATCACGAACGTGAACCTGTACTGCCTCTCCCTGCTGGACTGCGAGATCGTGAAGGTCCTGTTCAGCCCTGATTCCAGCAGGTCGCCGCCGGTCCTGTCCCTCCCTGTCGCAGAAACGTCGAATATCCTTATATCCGTGATATTCGGTACCGCCGTACCGGTTCCGAAGCTGTCCATGACCGGCTTCTCGTCCAGCTCCCGGACCGAGTAACCCACCTTTTCAGGCGGCTCACCGCCCTCCATGACAGCGACCAACGCCAGCACCGCGGTGAAAAACAAAACTAAAGCGGCTTTCGTCCTGATATATCTCACCTACATGTACCTCACCGAGAGACCGGCCGATATACCCAGGAGAGATGCCAGGACCAGGTACTGGTATAGCCTGAAATCCTGCCGGGTCCTCGACTCCAGCGCCTCGAGCCGTGTTATGGACTCGTTGGCCTCCCTGAAGACCGCCACCGCGGTCCGGGCGCTCCTTCCCACGCTGGTGCCTTTAACGTCGGCGAGGGCCTCGAGACTGTTCTGAAACCGGTCCGTGCCTATTATCCCCTGGACCCGGTCCAGTTTCTTGCTGGTTTTTTCGATCTCCTCGAGGTTGGACTGGAGTGTCATCGCCGCATGGACGGAAACCACCAGCAGAGCTGTGGAGGCGATTATCATTATCTTGCCGAGTTCCTTCCGGTCCAGGCTGTACCGGGACTTCAGGTCCTCCAGCGACGAGTCCAGTCCCTCCACACGTTCGAGAAGGTTCACGTTTTAGGTTTATCTCGCTGATTTAAATCGGTTCACTGACGGCTGAATGCCAACCTGTTTAAATCTAATCTGGTAACCAGTTGATATGGCGATAAAAATATGGATGGTCTTCGAGGCGGTTGCCGCGACTGAGGAGGACCTCGAGAAGTCTCTGGAGGAACATGTCAAGAAGCTCAGGGAGGAAGAAGAGGGCCTCGAGGTCGTGAGCGAGGAATCAGACGAGACGGAGAAGATAGAGAATCCTGCGCCGCAGATAGATGAAGGTTTCTCAAGGGTTACCGAGGTCGTGGTGGAGGTAGAGAAGTTCTCAAAGGCCGTCAGCATCGTGCTCAACTATGGTCCTACTTACGTCCAGATCGAGGAGCCGGAGGAATGGACCATGGATATGAAGGACGCCCAGGAATCCCTTCAGAAGATGGCGACGAAGATGCACCAGTATGCCCAGCAGGGCGCGGGAGGGGTAATAATCTCAAAACCGTCAGAAGGATGAAATCCCGAAGCTTCATGAAAAAACTCCTTCCACTCGCATGCTTGCTGATGCTGGCTTCTACAGTTTCTGCCACCTCTGTAGCCAGCCAGAGCATCAGGGTGGACCTGGCTGACACCTCGGTCCACGTTGATATGGAGATCCAGAGCCTTACATCATCCAGGTTCAGTTATGTCACCAGCTACCCGGTAAGGGACCTCGAGGTGAGGCTGAACGGGGAGCGGGTGGACTGTGAGGTCCGCGACCTCAAGGTCGGCGATGAGGTGCTCTGCGATACGGAACTGAAGGACAACATATCCGTCCAGATAAACTACGATTCAGGGGGTATGGTGGACTCGAGGCAGTCAGTGAAGATCTTCCGCTACTCCGAATCGGTCCTCCGGCCGACGAAGAACTACTCCCTCCAAGTGGTGCTTCCGCAGGGGATGACGATAGCGGACAACCAGACCATACCCCAACCCGTTATCGAGCCGGCTTACGGCAGGGCAGGTAGCAAAGGGGGGAAAAGGATATTCGTGAGATGGTCCGCTCATCCGGAGCTCGGCGAGTCACTGGATTTCCAGCTCATCTACGAGGGAGGTTCCCCGGAACCGGAGAGCGGAGGAGACCCTATCTGGATAGGGGTGCTGGTCGGCGCCTTGCTGGTCGGGATCGCAGGCTTCCTGTTCCGCAGGTACTTCCTGATGGAGGATATCTCGAACGTCTACGAGGACCTCGCCGAGGACCAGACCGAGATACTCGACGTGATACTTGATGCGGACGGCGAGATACTTCAGAAGGACGTAGTTGAGAGGTCCCAGTACTCGAAGGCCAAGGTCTCCGGCACGGTCTCGGAGCTGGTCGAGGAGGGTATAGTCGAGAAGGAGAAGGAGGGAAGAAGCAACAAGCTGACTATCGCCGGACGTTACCGGTACTAGTCGGAGACTGTTATCGGGAAGTACTGGACCTCCCCGTCGACGCTGTTTCTGCAGACGCATCTCAGGTCGGAGGCGTTCCTGACGTTCTCCGAGAGGCTGACATTTATCACTCCCGGCTCGAAGCAGTCAACCGTCCCGTTGAACGTCTTGTTCTGTCTGATGGACTGCTCCACATCCCTGCACATGCCGGGTTTCTCCCTGGCGGCAGAATCAGTGTAGATGAAGAGCCCTGAACCGAGCGCCAGCCCCAGGACCGCGGCCACAGCCAGCACCAGTTCTCTTCTCAAATCATTCACCCGGATCGATCGCTTCCGTCCTGTTGGCGGTTTTGAGGTATCCCTCGAGTATGTCCTTCATCTCGGACTTCGACCTGAAGCCGGAGTAGGTCTCACCCTCTATCACCAGGGTCGGGTACTCCGTGACGTTGTAATACCTTTTCAGGAAGTTGACGGTCTTCATATTGAGCGTGGCGTCAACAGGATGGACCACGAGCCTTTCAGGGTACTTCCTCCTGAAGTAGGTCGTCACGTCCCCCTGCCTGTCGCATTTCTCGCAGTTTGAATCCCCGTAGAGATACAGTACGTCTATCACCTGCAGGTCACAGGCTTTCTGCATCCTCTTTATCCCCACCATGTTCTCTATCACGAGGTTGATGTACCTCTTCTTCAGTACGGTGTACTGCTCGTTCTTCAGTTTCCGGGTCCTCTCGTAGACGGCGACCTCCTTCCTGAGCTGCCTGAGTTCAGGAAGAGAGGTCCGGGTCCACTGCTTCAGCGCCCTGCACCTGTCTCCCTCTACGGACTCGACCAGCTGGAGGCCGAGGTTCTGTGATTTCTGTGATAGTTCGACCTTCCTGATATCCGCTCTCAGGCTCTGGATCTTGTAGTCGCTCAGCTGGTTGCCGACGAAGAATATCCCTGCGACTATCCCGACGGTTATTATCCCGGCAGCCAGCAGTATCTCCCAGTCCACCTGTCTCTCTACCATCTGAATTCTCCTCCTTTCAGCTCCTCAAGTATGGCGGCTATCCAGAAACCCGCGTACAGTAGCGCGTAACCGACCAGGAATAGCCCGTAGTGTAGTTTCCTCTGCCATATGTTGAACTCCTCTCCCGCAGTTTTAACGCTGACGGCTATCATCGTCAGACCTGCGAGAGCTATCACCGCGTTGAAGACATGGAACAGCGACAGGCTATGGATGCTCATCCCTATACCTAACGGTATCTGGCCCATCACACTGTAGTACTGTATGGCTCCCATGACCCCGTTGTAGGCCCTGAGGAGGAAATGACCCATCATGAACATCAGGAGGAAGGTCCACAGGGCGTTGAAGGGCATGAAGAAGAACCCAAGATTGCCGTGCTTCAGCCTGAACAGCAGGTTCCTGTACTCCAGGAAGTTATTGATGTAACCCCTGTACCATCTTATCCTCTGCCTGAATAGCCCTCTGAGAGTCTCAGGCGACTCGGTATCGACATAGGCGTTGGTGCTGTTCTCGATCCTGGCGCCGTTCTCGAACATCCTGAAAGCTATCTCCATGTCCTCAGTCAGCGTCTCCTCGTCCCAGCCCCCAAGCTCCTTCAGGTAATCCGTGTCATAGAGGCTTCCCGGTCCTGGCATGACATACTGGGCGTTGAATAGCGCGAAGATCTTCCTCAGGAATATCTGGTAAACGTACTCGGTCCAGATGATCTTCTGAACCCATGTATCGGTCTTCCGGACCTTCAGCGCAGGAGTAACTCCTTTCACGCCCTCCCGATGGAAGTAACCTACCATCTTCTTCGTCATATCCTTCTCAGGGTACGAATCTCCATCCATACATCCGACAAGATCTGTCTGGACCTGCTGGAGAGCATAGTTCATGGAGTTCGCTTTTCCGGTATTCTCCTTATCAATTATCTGTATTCGGTCCTTGAACTTCTTCATCTCCTCCAGAGTGCCGTCCTCAGACCCGTCGTTTATCGCTATGACGTTAAGCTTGTCTTCAGGATAGTCCTGGCCCAGAAGCTTCCTTATAGTCTTGGCTATGTAGTCTTCCTCGTTGTAAGCTGGAACTAGATAGGTAACGGACGGCATTTCGGATGGCTCAGGGTCTCCCCTGACCTCCTCACGGTTCCTGAGGTACGCGAGTATCCACAGGACCGTGGAGAATATCATTATGCTGAAAACCAGTACGTAGACGATGTCGACAGGCTTCATCTCAGGGCACCCATGGGGACCTGGTATATACTGGACTGCCCCAACTTCTTAAAACGATTCACTCCTTCCAGGTCCATCTCACGTTCGCGACGTAGTTCCAGAGGAAGACCATCATGATCGCCGCGAGGTTGGATACCAGGTAAAGAACGCCGAGGACCTCTGTGAAGAACCAGAGCAGAGCGAGGTTCATCCCTGCTCCTATGAGGGAGACGGAGTTGAACTTCAGCAGCCTTTCTCCCAGGCTGCGGATCCCTCCCTCTCCCCTCTCCGAGAAGGTCCACAACTCATTCCAGGTGAAGTTCGAGAGTATCGCCATCTCTATCGCCAGGACCGCCGAGTAGAGGTAGTAGATACCCAGCTGCTCGGTCAGGAAATAAAGCACCCCCATGTTGACCAGGACCCCTGAAGCACCCACGACCCCGAACTTCAGGAAGTCGGATCTGCGCCTCAGTAAAAGCTTCACGAAAAGCTTGACGTTGTTCAGAAGGTCCATGGTCGAGTACTTGGGTTCGCCGGCCCGCCGCGGCCTGAACTCTATCGGGACCTCGCGGAAACTCCTGCCGGTGTCGAGCAGGTTCATCAGCGAGGCCGCCTGGTAATGGAACCCCGCGGGGAGGTCCATCTCCGGTATATCTTTCGCCACATCCTCCCTGTATGCCTTGAAGCCGCTGGTGAAGTCCCGGACCGGGCAGTCCAGGAGGTAAGTGTAGAGGTAGCTGCCTATCAGGGGGAATATCCTCCTGTGGAGAGGGTCCTGCCTGTCGCCCCCCTTCACGTACCGCGACCCCACCGCTATGTCCGTGCCGGACTCGACCTCTTCCACCATCTCCGGCAGCGACTCCACAGGGTGTGAGAAGTCCGCGTCCATCTGGACCACGACGTCCCCGCTGGCGTGGCGGAAGCCCTCCTGGTACGCCGCTCCTATGCCTTCACGGGAGGACTTCTCCACGAGCTCGACCGGGCGGTCCTCGCCAGCTTCCTTCACCTTCTGCGGGGTCGAATCCTCGGAGTCGCCGTCGACCACTATCACCTCGACCTCGCGGTCCAGTTCAGAGAAGATAGCATCGATCAGGTCCGCGATGTTCTCCTCCTCGTTGTATGTGGGTATGACTACTGAGACATCCATCTAACCACCGTAACGGTAAATCGTGGCTCCGTCAAACCTTTTCACAACACTGAAATCGCCGGTTGAATTTATGTATTCCCCGACTTCTCCGGCGTGATATGCCGAGTAGGAGTGGTACATGTACCCCGAACGGTCAAAGACGTCTTCAGGCTCTCTCGGACCTCCGTAAGGTATCACGACTATCTCCCTGTCCGAGTAGTAGCCAAGTATCGGCCAGCTGTTGTCCGAGTAAACAACCGCATCCCTCTGCGTGTTCTCCTTCAGCCATATGCTGGCCCTGTAAGCCGTGGAGTACGCCCTCTCCTCGATGAAAGGGTCCCCGCGGTAATCATCGACGATATCTGAGGCGAACGGGGCCAGTGAGACCGCGGTGAACAGTATGACGGCGGGCCAGAAGAGTCTGCCGGCTTTCTCTCTGAAGCTGTATATGCCCGCGGAGCCTAGGACCGCGATGAACGGGACCACAGGGGTGAGGAACCTGAGCTCCCTGTTACCTATAAGGAACTGGAGAGCCCCGAGCAGGGAAAAACCGTAGACCGCAGGTATCTTGTACTTTTCAACGGACCTTGAGTCCTGATACAGGCCCACCACTCCCAGGAGGAACAGGGGGGCTATGATCTCGGGGAAGCCGCGGAGATAGGTCAGGAAAGGGTCCGTGAAACCGGAAAGCCTGAGAGCTTCGGAGAACGTGTGGAAGAACCCTCCGTACCTGAGCCGGCTCCAGACAAGGTACGGCGTCATACCGGCCGCGAAACCTGTCAGGTAGAGATGTATCCTCCTCTCCTGAAGCACTTCCTCCGCGGCGGACAGCAGATCTGTTTCCAGATGCCTCATTCCCATCACCAGCAGCGACGCGGGGACCAGTACCAGCGAGGTGAACTTCGTGAGGACCGCCGCCGCCGTCGCTACTCCGGCGACGGATGCGAACCGCCATTTCTCACTGCTCCGGGCGACGAGGTAAGCCGTGGCCACCCAGAACAGCGGAAGGACAGGGTCCACCATCACGTCGCGGGACCATTCGATCAGCAGAGGTGATGAAGCGACGCCGAGTGCCGAGAGAACCCCTTCCTCCCTGCCCAGCAGGGTCCTCCCGAGGAAGTATGTAGCAGGTATGATCAGGGCCGACAGAAGTGCAACAGTGAAGTGGGCTCCTGCCACACCGAAAACAGCGTAGAGCGGGGCGATAAGTATCGAAATAAGGGGCGGCCTGAAGTCAAGCTCGGTGTAGTTCGCCGGCCCCCCCAGGATTATCTCGGCGTGCTGGAGATAGACCGCCTGGTCCCAGTAGTGGTAGCCCAGGTTCAGCGGGAAGAACCTCACCATGAATCCTGCCGCGAAAAGGATGCCCAGCGCAGCCAGTAACTTCTCTCGCCTCTCCACAGAAATCCTTTGACACCCTAGAACTTTACAATTTCCCTCAGGAACGAGGTCGCGTAGACCCCCTTCGACAGGGTGAATGAGATTCCAAGTTCAGATCCCTCCGGCTCGTACCCAAGGTCCCTGTACTCCGCGAAGCCCTCTCTGTGGTCTCCCTCCTCCCTCAGATCCTCGATCTCGAGAGTACGGAAGTCATCCAGGTCTATCCCCTCATTATCCATGATATCCTCTACCCGGCGGTCCTGCTCTCTGTCCCTGAAACTGGTCCTGTAACCTGGGAGCGGGATAGTTCCCCCGGACCAGCCCTCCGACAGCAGCCCGGATAGAGCACGGTTGAACACCCATGACTGGTAGGCGTGTATGAAGAGCCTCTGGAGCGAAGAGGGCAACCTGCGGACCGCGCCAGTGTAGTCGCCCGGTCTGTCCCTCAGGTGCTCCGCCATCATCCTCTCGTACTTCATACTGTCCTCCAGCTTCCTCACGGCTTCCCCCGGATCTCTCGAGCTCCATAGGCCGGTCCTGATATCCTTCCTCTCCCCGGATTCCCCCTCCGGGAAGGCGATGTAGGTCCAGACCGCCTCCTCCCAGTCACCTCTCAGCATCTCCCTTCCGACGCGGTGGGTGACCGGTCGCGGAGACCCGAAACGCTGCGGTCCGAAGTAGTTCGGAAAAACGCCATCCAGCTCATCGAAGGTCCTCTCCAGGTATCCCTCCAAGTCACTGTCAAGGTCCCTCAGCCTTATCTCGAACCGGTTGCCGCGGAGCTGGCCGGGCGATATGTATCCGTTCCTCCCGACCGACTCAACGGAGATACCATCGAGTTCCAGGCCCTCAAGTTGCTCGGCTTCAAGACCCCTCACCGAGACGTACTGGACTGTGACCGCTCTGCGGTCCTTCCGGCCCGCGAAACCTATCCTCTTCCGGGATATGCCGAGAGCAGTGGAAAGCCTGCGGACGGCCTCGACAGTGGTCAAACCACGTTTCCGAAGCTTCAGGATAAGATGTTCCCCTCCGGAGAAGTCGTGGTCCGCGATCTCCTCAACCCTGAAATCTTCTGGCCTCCGCTTCAGTTCAGCTCCGGGCCGGGGTCCGCTGGAAAAAGTGTTCCAGTCCGGAAGCTCAGTCATTCTTCATCAGTTCCCTGAGAAACACTGTGGAGTATGCGCCCTTGGGAAGGTCGAAACGGACCGTCATCTTGTTCTTCGCCATGTTAAGCTCGTCCTCCTCGACCTCCGATATCTCGAAGTTCCTGAAGTCCGCGAAAGCCCGTCTGTGGCTTCCCTCTGCGTCGACGCCCGGAACGCTCTTCAGCCGGAAGTCTTCCTGCTCGACCATCTCCTCGTCCATGACCTCCCTTATCAGCTCAGAGGGCCTGCCATCCCCCAGATCGGATCCGTAGCCGACCAGCGGTATCTCGTAATCCTCGTCGAACCATTCCTCCTCGACGAGCTGGGACAGGACCCGGTTAAATATCCAGGACTGGTAGGCGTGGACGAAAAGGTTCTGGAGGCCTTCAGGAAGTCTCTTTATGGCGCCTTCGTAGTCGCCCGGGTTCTTGGTAAGGTGGTAGAGAAGGGTCTTCTCGTAGGTGAAGTTCTCGGGGAACCTCTCCGCGGCTCCCTCGACCTCCCTGGTCTCCCACAGCTCCTTCCGGACCTTCCTGATCGACTTGTACTCCTGCTCGTACGGTTTCGCGATGTAGGTCCAGACCGCCTCCTCCCACTCTCCAAGGAGGATCAGTCTTCCAACCTGGTGGACCACCGGCCGGGATTCGCCGAACCTCTGCTCGCCGAAGTAGTTCGGGAACTTCCCGTCCAGTTCGTCTATTATCGTTTCGATCCTGTTCTCAAGCTCAGACTCGGGAAGCTCAAGGTCCCTGACAGTCACGTCGAACCTGTTCGCATCCAGTTTCCCCAGCGTCACAGGCCCGTTCTTCCCCACTACCTCAAGTTCGAACTCGTCAGTGAATATCTGGTTTATGTCCTCCTTGGAGACCCCCTCCACGGAGATGTACTGTTCCGTTATCGCTCTCTTCTCCCTGTTCGCGGCGTAACCGATCCGGTCCTTGGAGATGTGAAGCATGCTGGAGAGCTTGTCGATAGCCTCCATAGTGGTCATGTTCTGCTTCCTCAGCTTCACGACCAGGTGGTCCCCCTCTCCGGTGTCATGGGTTGCCAGTTCACGCACGACCAGGTCGCTCACCTGTTCCTTTATAGCGCCTCCCACGCCGAGCATGTCGGACTGGTAGCTCCAGTCCATCCTTCCGAAGTCCGGTAGCTGCATCTCGATTTCTTCTTGTTGTTCTTCAGTCATTCTACCAGTCCCAGGTCTCCTGTTATACCATCGATTTTGTTCTCCGAGTCGGGTCCTACACCCAGAGCCGTCACCGTTCCGGGATCGAGTTCCGTCCTCCCGGCGTCCTTGACCAGAGCAGCCGTTATATCCTTCCTGTCGGCTCTCCTCTTCCTCTCCATTATCTGCTCTTCGTTAGCGGCCAGCACCACTTTCTTCTCCCCTCCGGAGGTCCACCCGGACATCTCCTCTTCACTCGAGTTCCTGTAGGCCTTCAGGGATGCATGACAGGCCTGTGCCACCATCTTGCCGGTCGACATATCCAGATCCTGCCTGAGCACTATGGCCTGTTTGTAGCCGCTCATAAACTGTTATTCCTCTTTCCCGTTTAATAGTTTCATTACATAGATCGAGTTTCCACCGGAACAGGTCCGGAAACCTATGTATTGAAATGGGTCCACCCAGATTCGAACTGGGGATCTTCGCCTGTCGGACCGCATCCCGACCAGCCTGATCAGGAAATGCAGTTGTAAGGGCGACGTCATAACCAACTAGACCATGGACCCGCGAAATACAGTAAGAAGGTGGTAAGTAATTCTTAAAATAGAACGGGTTCAGATCTCCTTCTGAAGTATCGGGTCGTAGACCGTCTCTCCCTCCGAAAAGTAGGGATACCTGACCCGTGAGACCTCCGCATCCCGGAGTTCAGAGGCAGCCTCCTCCTCGCTGATCTCGTACTCTATCAGGTCCTTCTCCGGGACCTCTTCGTCCTCTATATCCACGCTGAAAACGGTCTCAACGGGACTCATACCGTCCTCCTCCAGCAGGCCGCGGGACCTGAGCGCGCTCACGATGGAGGCGGACTTGGACATCTGTATATCAAGCTCCTCGACTATCTCCTCCCGGGAAAGCCCCTGCCTGAGAAGTTCCAGGAACTCCCCGTGAGTCCCCGTCGCCCTCTCCTCCTCCGCCTTTATCTCGCCGTTCTTCCCGTCGACAAGCAGTTTCTTCTCATCGTTCTGGACCAGGTAGAGAGGGTAATACGAGGCGGTGTAATCCTCGCCGGTCCTCTGGGACACCTCCTCGAGGGATTCCGAAGGGGTGAAGCACCGGACCTCCTCCTTCTCGACGTAGGTATCATTGGTCTGGGTCTCCCCGCCGTGCCTTGATTTCCTGGTCCTCACGTCCGTCATGACAGGGTACTCGTTGCCGAGGACGAAACACACGCCCGGTGGAAGCGATTTTATCATGGACTCCACCTCGGAGGTTATGCCCTCGAAGGACTTCGATATCGCTTTCAGGTCGTTCGGGTTGGTGACCCTCAGGATGAACTGGGTGTTCGCCTGGCTGAGCACGTTCTTGTCGATCCTCGCCGGCCTCTGGGAGATGAAACCCATCCCGAGCCCGAACTTCCTGCCCTCCGAAGCTATCTTCCTGAGTATCGAGTTCGATATCGCCTGTCCGAACCCTTTCTCCGGCATGAAGTTGTGCGCCTCCTCCACCACCATGATGAACGGCGGTATCCTGTTCTTCTTCCTCAGTTCGAAGAGGTTCTTCGCCAGCAGGTACATCGCCATCTCCGCGGTATCAGGCTCCACCGCCCTCATGTTCACGACGGTCGCTCTCCCGGGCTCAAGGAACTCCTCCTCGAGGTCCACAGCGTCCTCGCCGAACAGACCGGTGTTCTCCAGCTGTTCAAGGTAGTTCAGCAGGTTCCACTTCGCGCTGGAGTCCTCCTGCGAGACCGCGTCCTGGAGGTCCACGAGGTTGTACTCCTCGTCCTTGTCCTCCAGCCGCTTGGTCGCGTTGTAAAGGACCCCCATCTGGGAGTTCGTCAGGCTGTCAGGTATCAGGGTCTGGATCTGTCTCTTGTCCATGTTGACCGAGTCAAAACGTAACTGGCGGGCCTCCTGGTTCACATCAGTGTTAGGAGAGAACTCCGCGACATCGTAGGTCCTCGGCTCTCCCGACTCAGGGTTTTCAGACCTGAAAGAAGAGTACTCGCCGTGAGGATCTATAACAAGGACCGGAAAGTCTTCCTCAAGCATTTCCTCGATTAAGACTCCTGCGAGATAGGATTTACCGGCGCCAGTCTGTGCAAGGACCGCGAAATGCTTGTAGAAGTCTTCAGGGTCGACATGGATGTCGATCTCCGGGTTGGTCTCCAGAGTACCGATCCTGAGTCCTTCCTGTTCGTCGAGGCCGAGGGTGTCGGATATGAGCTCCTGGTCCGCCTTGTAGACTATTGAATCCGGTTCTATTACTCTTCTCGGTGCCTTGGTGAGTCCTTTATCCCTGTATCCTATTATGTTGGCGTGAGCCGTTGTCTCTCCGTCGGGCTTCTTCTTTACCTCGTCAACCTGGGCAAGTATCCATTTTCCGTTGCTCTTTACTGAAACGAAGTCGAACTTTCTTACCTCTTCTACAGCCCTGAAACGGAAAGAAGAGGTATCGACCTTTCCCTCTATCGTGCCTAGTTGCATCCTGTAGAAGGAGGGTCTCTGAATATTGATAAATCGTCCCCCGAGGCAGATGGTTTTAAGAAGATGATCTCCTCTTTCAGCCACATGGACATCATCCCGGAGAGACTGCGAGAGGGACCGGAGAGACATCTTTTCTTCCTGGCGGTCTCCGTCGTGATAATCGCGGGTTTCGCGGCTCTCCACAACGTCCGCACGCCGGACAGCAGCGTCGAGGTCGGCTACACGGAGATCACGACCGAGTGCGCCGGCATCGATGTGGGGATCTGCCTGGGTATCGAGCGCAGGGACCACACCACCTACAACTACGATTTCTACGAGGAACCAGAGAACGGGACCGAGAACTACTACAGAAGGATTGAATCGGAGCTGATGGTCCGTGCGTACAACACGTGCGGAGGAAACATCACCGGGATGGAGTGGACCTCCGAGGTCTCCTACATGAACAGGACCGGGGAGGAATGGAACAGCCTGGAGGAAGTCGAACTTCTTCCCTGCAGCAAGACCTTCTTCCGCGAGATGAAGTGAGAGGGAACCGGTTTAAGATTTTCCCCATTAAAGGTTCTCAAGAGGTGCTGAAACGATGACAGAGGAAGAGCATGTCGAAAGGACGTTTATCGCTCTAAAACCCGATACCGTGAAGAGAGGGCTCGTCGGAAACATCGTGTCCCGGTTCGAGGACGCCGGCTTCAAGATAGCCGGGATGAAGATGGTCTGGGCCACCGATCAGCTCCTTGAACAGCACTACGAGGAACACGTCGACAAGGACTTCTACGAAGGTCTCGCCGAATACATGAAGGAGGGACCGATCGTGGCGATGGTCCTTGAAGGAGTCCACGCCGCGAAGAACGCCCGGAAGATCGTAGGCGACACAGACGCCTCAGAGGCGGCACCTTCAACCATCAGGGGTCAGTACGGCCACATGTCGATGGAGCACGCCGACACCGCAGGAAAGAACTACAAGAACATCATCCACGCCGCCGAGCCTGGCGAGGCCGAGAAGGAGATCGGCATCTGGTTCTCCGAGGACGAGCTCCACGAGTACGAGACCGCACAGGAACAGGAAGTGATGTGAGTGGGCGGAAGGCTCTACAGGTCCGAGGACGACTACATGCTGTGCGGGGTCTGCGGAGGGATCGCAGAGGTCTACGACCTCGACCCCTCGCTGGTCCGGCTCGTCACCCTGCTGCTCGTTTTCTCAGGTGTCTCGCCTCTCCTGTACCTCGTCGCCTGCCTGATCATTCCGAAGGAGAGCGAGATTGAAGCCGAGGAATCTTGAGACATCACCTTTATATCAAGAGACGAGAAAGGGGATTTATGGGAGGACATGATGGATCCGGAGACGGTCGAGGAGGTCGGAACTATGGAAGCCCTGAAGCTTCTGCCAGGGATTTCCTCCAGAAAACTTCTCTGACCTCAAACGGACTTATCACCAGAGTCAGGGAGAAGTTGGCAAGAGAGTAAGGGTGAAATAATTTCAATAGTCATCGGGGCTCTAAAGCGCAGTACACAAGGCCCCGATGTACGAAATTTATTATCAGGAAAAAACTCTTCTTTCCTCGAAAAAGATACCTCGAAAGGTAAACTGGTACTCGGGTTCCAGGAGGGCAATAAAACACCAAAGGGCTCCGGAGACCAGCCTTTAACGTCAAATAGATATCATCTTGTTTTCAGCGGAAGAATAGATAACAGGGAAAAACTTGCTCCCGACAAAGAAGAGGTTCCTGACTCAGAACTCTTTCTATCCCTCCTGAATCAAAAGAGCATCACGTCATTGAAAGAAATCGTAGGGGCGTTCAGTGCCATCGTCTGGGATCGCAGGAAGGAAAAAATGTTTCTCATGAGAGACAAGACGGGAATAAGACATCTCTACTACAGTGAGAATGATAACCTGATTGCCTCTAACCACATTGGCAAACTACTTAGTTCGGAGACTGTGGAGCATAAACCCAACAAAAAAGTCGTAGCTGAACACCTTATTGGGGATCCTGTTAAACGCTCAGAAACATTCTATAAAGGCGTGATGTCGGTCAGAAACGGATCAGTAGTCAAGATAGACGAAAATATATCTCGGAAAAAATACTGGCGCCCGGGGAATCGTTCAGAACAGTTAGATAAAATGAACGAAAAGGAACTGGTCCAGGAACTTAGATCTCTACTGGAAAGAGCTGTCAGGGACCGTATGAGGTCTTCAAAAAGCTCAAAAATCGGTGTGATGATGAGCGGAGGCAAGGACTCCACCTCTTTAGCCTATATCGCCGATAAAATTGAGGATATATCAGTCTGTTCAATAACCTTCCCGGAATTACCCGATATGGATGAGAGCAATATGATAAATACTGTGGCAAGCGATCTAGATGGAGAGTTCTATGAATTCGATGGAAGTGAAAAATGGGCACTGAAACAAATCGACCCATACAGAGAAGCTGCTGTATGCGGTCCAAGGTTCGACTCCAATGTCTTCCTGAATAAGGATTTTTACAATTACTGTTCCAAGAACAACCTTGACATATTAGTAACTGGCATGGGAGGAAATTTGCTGGATGGAACTAGAATCAAGTACTGGGACCTTTTGAGATCGGGAAAACTTGGGACATTGGCCCGAGAAATATTCATGGATCCTGTTAATTCAGAGAAAATCCTGTACTGGTACATACTGAAGCCTCTGGCATCCAGCATCTTGAAAAGAGAGCTGGAAATCCCGGCGTGGATAAGCGAGAAGACTACCGAAAAGATCAAGAGAAATCATGAAGAAAGACGGTACGCTCCTTCCCTTCAGGTTGAATACAGGAACTACTTCGGACCACACAGATTCCTAAGCCTTGATGCAGAGAACATCCTCGCTGATAATTTTAATATAGAGTTCAGGGAACCATTCTATGATTCCCGTCTCGTTGATTTCATATTTTCTCTACCAGTGGGCTATCGAATGAGGAAAGGCGAGAAAAAATACCTTTTCAAAAAATCCATGAGAGGCCTAGTGCCAGATAAAATAATAGAGCAGGAAAAGGATACCAGCCTTGATCCTCTCACAGAAAAGGGATTCAGAGAAAAGGAAAAATCCCAGCTAAAAACTTTACTACTGGATAATCCCGAACTAATCAAGAGAAGTTACGTCAAACCTGAAAAATTTAGAAGCTACGTAAGATCCTATTTAGAAGAGAAAAATGGAGAAACACAGAAGTTCTGGAAGGTGGTGGCCACTGAAATATGGCTGAGAACCATAGAAAACAGGTCAATGGAATGAGCAAATTTTACGAAGATTATCCAGATCTCTACGACTGTCTCTACAGTCAGGAGCTCCATGAAGACTTCGTTAACTTCGTCCTACAAAATATCGATCTTGAAACGGATGAATCTTTGCTTTCAGTCGGATGCGGAACAGGAGAAAAGGTAAAAATGCTTGAAAACTCAGGTATGGACGTAACTGGCTTAGAACCAGCACAAAAATCTTTTGAAAAGGCGAAAGAGAAGACTTCTGCAGATCTCAGGAAAGATTCCATACCGAATTCGGATCTGGAAAGCCGATTCGATGTTGTGGTAGCACTGTTCTCTGTCCTCAATCACATCGATACCGACAGAATAGAGAATTCGATCCGAGAGCTTTACTCTCTAACCTCTGAAGGCGGAACCCTGATATTCGATATCCGATCTTTTCCCGAAGACCCTGGATGGACATTAGAACTTTTCGGAAGCGGGCTGGAAAAAAATATCAAGGCCGAGAAAATCACAAGAAAAGAGTCCTCTTTTGTCAGAAAAACGGCAGTAGTAGGACCCAGAGGTATTTTCTTGGACAAGGTTGAATTTACGGCGCTGGAGGAATCCAATATACGATCAATACTGGATGAAATGGAGTGTGATTACTCAGTCCACCGGGAACACAGAACCGAATTCATCTTCTTCGTTGTAAAGAAATAAACGGATTTTCAGCATTTATATACCGTCAAGGACCTCTGACCGGTACATGGTTATTTCTCACAGTTTTCTCCCTGTTTACCGGAGGAAAAAGCTTGGTTAAAAAGCACCCTCCAGATGCCATCGTCGATCATCCGCCCTGTCTTTTCCTTTTACCTGTACTCCATAAGTTTCTCGACATCGA
>JBDGSJ010000010.1:0-24365 GCA_042217585.1 Candidatus Nanohaloarchaea archaeon
TGGCCGGTCATAGAGGGTTACGCGGACCGGCCTGGGATGAAGCCTCCGGTCCTGATGTCCGGGAACAGTTCAACCTGGGCTCCGGCCGGCCTCGAGTACATGGGTGGAAGCCTTTACTGGGGTGGTCTCAGGGGTGAAAGCCTGTACGAGGCGGAGATCTCGGGAGGAAAGATAAGGAACCTCACGGTCCATTACCGGAAGGACTTCGGGAGGATTAGAGCGGTCGAGGAGGGACCGGAGGGAGACCTCTACATCACTACGAGCAACACCGACGGCAGAGGAGTCATCAGGCAGGGTGACGACAAGATAATTCTCATCAGGAAAGAGGCCCTGGACTAGGAAAAGACTAAAAGCGGGAAAGGGAATACTTCCCTGTGGCAGAAGTAACAATAACGCAGTTCACGGACCCGGCGTGCACCTGGTGCTGGGGCTCGGAACCAGTAATGCGGCGGATAAAGGAGGTCTACGCCGGGGAGGTCGAGATGGAGTTCGTGATGGGTGGTCTTGTGGAGGACTTCGATTCCTTCGCTGATCCCGCGAATGGTATCGAGGAACCTGGGCAGGTCGCTTCCCACTGGAGGAAGGCGGCGGAGACCCACAGGATGCCGGTGGACCCCTCGATATGGAGAGAAGATCCGCCGAGGTCCACCTACCCCGCGAACCGGGCTTACAGGGCCGCGGAGCTCCAGGGACAGGAAAAGGCGGACCGTTTCCTCAGGAGGATGAGGGAGGCGGTGTGCGCCGAGGCGGAGAACATCGAGAGGGAGGAGGTCCTTGGCAGACTCGCGGAGGGCTGCGGACTTGACCGTGAAAGGCTGGTGGACGACATGGACAGCAGGACTGTTGAGGAGCTTTTCAGGGAGGACCTCGAGCTGGCGGAGAAGAAGGACGTCTCAGGTTTCCCGACATTCTGGATAAGTTCCGGGGAGGAAGAGGTCTGGCTGAGAGGCTTCAACCGGTTCGAGACCTTCAGGGAGGCGATAGAGAAGGTTTCTGACGTGGAGCCCGGTGAAAACCCGGAGGTCACGGATTTCATCGAGAGGTACGGGAAGGTCGCGACGGCCGAGGTCTTCGAGGTATCGGACCTCGACGAGGCCGAGACCCTCCAGAAGCTGAGGAGCCTTGAGAGGGAAGGCCGTGTCAGGTCTCTGAAGACAGGTAACGACTACTTCTGGATCAGTGAATAACCACCTTTTTTATCGATGGTAGTTCAACTTTGTACTGAAGGTTGTTCAGGTGGCAACTGAAGAAGAAGTTATAGAGGCGGCGATCGAGAAGGAGGCGGACACTCTGGGAGAGGGCACCGCGTACAAGTACGCCAGGGAGGTCGAGGGCCTTGAGATCGATGAAGATGGGAACGTCACGTCTATAGACGGCGATACCCAGCAGATACTTGCCAACCTGGTCCTCAAGTACGTTGACTATGCCGGAGATATCTCAGCGACGCTTATAGCCCATGAGCTCTCGGAGACGGACACGGAAGGTGTGGATCTGCCGCCGATGATCAAGAACAAGATGTGACCTCCATCACCTTTATATCCGATTTAAATAAACTTTCTGATACGGTGATAAAATGGCACTTCATCTAGAGAAAACTGACAAGCAGGTGATGGCAGGAGGACTCCTGGCTGTTATACTGCTTGCCGTGCTGTCTCACGTGATGCAGTGGCCCCGTGTGGTAGAACTGATCTTCGACGGTTTCTCAGCCATCTTCGGTATCGCCGCGGGTTACTTCGTCTACAAGGGATCTGATGCCCTTGGCGGTAACTTCGGCAGGTACCTCACGGTCATAGGGATCGGAGTGGCGTACTACACCGTCACAGCGATACCACACATCGTAGGCCACATCGTCGGATTCCAGGGTATAGGACCGATCAGCGGTCTCGCCATCTTCATGGCGCAGCATATCCTGGTATTCTGGATGTTCGTGATGATAGCTTACGGGTTCTACCTCTTCTACAGGGGTGGTGAAGCATGATGCTGGAAGCAAGGGACAAGAAGCTGTTCCTCGTGGGTATAATCCTCTCGCTTATCGCGGGAGCGGCAGCCCAGCTTGGATACCTTGGCCTGAGGCACGAGCTCCTGGCGGGATACCTGCCTGGAGTCACGATCCCCTTCGCGATCTACTTCGCCTACAGGGCGAGAGACATCTGGGGAGGCCAGATCACGAGGTACCTTGAGATCATCATAGCGGGGCTTGTAGCCCAGTTCGTGATCTACATACCTCACCTCTACTGGCACTTCCAGGCGATAGGACCGAAGGCAAGCCTGCCCGCATGGGGAGCAAGTACCAACTTCTGGTACGTGTTCTTCCACGGGCTAAGCGCCTACTCGTTCCTGCTCATCGCCTACGGCTTCTACAGGTTCTGGAAGTCGGCGTAGAGAAAACACCCCTCCGTTCTCTTTTTCTCTTTTATCCGGAGATCGGCGAATCGTTACACCTTTATTCCTGTGGCGGGAACCTCAAACAGGATGAACCAGAACGGCGAAATCCTCGAGGAAGTCATAAAGAACGCTAAAAGGGATCTGGAACCCGGAAAGGTCTCCGAGATACTCGAGGAGCTGGACGGTCTGGAGACCTCTGATGGAGGTATCGAACGGATGACCCGGGACCCGTCGGACGTCTTCCAGGACCTCACCGACGCCCTTGTGTCGGAGTTCGGGGCCGATGCGAGGGAGACCGTCAGGGAGGCGCTCGAGGGAGCAGAGACCTCTGAGATCGACCTCCCAGCGTTCGCCAGGGAGACGACTCACAGGCTGGTAATCGAGGAGATAATCGAAAGGGAGCGAGAGGTCATACAGGGTGGGTCCGGAACAGGCTTCCAGATAGTGTCCCAGATCGACCGTTCGGACAAGCAGGAGAACCTTCCGGCTATAACCACTTCCACGCTCGGAACAGCGGAGAGGGCGGCTGAACGCCTCGCGCTGGGGGATTTCCAGGACCTCTTCATAAGGACCGACGAGGGAAAGGTCGTGATCGTGAACGCGGGACGCGGAGAGGCCATGACCGTGCTGATGGACCAGGACGTGGAGGACGGCCTGGTCAGGACCGGGATACAGGAGACCGTTGACAGGATAAAGGACCACCAGTCCCGTGGAGAGATGGAGGAAGTGAGGGAGGAGGTCGAGGAGCTCCGGAAGAGCTACGACGGCATAAGAGGGGTCAGCCTTGTCAACTTCGACGTCAACGATTACGTTTCAGAGCTCCACTTCGTGGAGGAGACCGGTGAAGGCGTAAAGGTCTCGGAGGGCGTCGGGAGAAATGAGGTCGAGGAACTGGTCGACCATTTCCTCCAGTTACAGGGGGACGGCGCCTACGGTATCGCGAGAGGGGTCCTTGACAGTATAATGAGCCCCGAGGATGACATCGATCTACCTGCCGAGATAGTGCCGCGTCGTATCAAGGAAGAGAGGTTCGTCAGCAACTTCTGACCCCGCCAGTATTTAAACAGGGTTCGGTAAACTCTCCTTGATGGGTTTCGAGGCCTACACCCCTCTGCTCGACGGAACTATAGCTCTCCTGTGCTTCCTGAGGCTGTGGACCGTCTACAGGAGGGAGGGGGCCGAGTCACACCGGTACTTCGCGAAGTTCTTCCTCTTCTACGGCCTGTTCTTCATTACGATAGCCCTCCCTGCTTACATCGGGGGGCTGAGGAACTTCGGTGTGGCGGATGCGGCCTGGACCACGTTCTCTACCGACTCCCTTCTGCTGTTCTTCATAGCGGGCCAGGGATTCTTCCTGGCAGCCCTTGCGTACTTCTCGCAGGTCCCGCTCCACATAATCAGGCCGGAGTGGAAGGAAAAGGTCTTCAGGCTGAACCTCGGGATGATCTTCGTCATCCTCCCGGTCAACCTGCTGTTCTTCAGCATGCCGGCGGAGGAGGGATTCGCGGCCATCTCCACTCTCTCACTTCCGATGGCCCCGGTTTTCGGTCTTCTCCTGCTGGGACAGATGGTCCCGGGCATCCTTCTGTTCGGAAAGATGGCGTACGACAGGTCCGGCACCGACCGTATGAAGATGGCCCTGCTGTCGGTAGGACTGCTGATACTGACGGTGTCCGGACCAATGCACAGCATCGTTTCGGAACCCGGCCTGTTCATACTCGCCAGCGGGTTCACGATAACGGGCACTCTGACGACCTTCGCGGGAGTCTACCTGAACCGCGTGATGGAGTGACCCCGGAAAGTTTTATTCAGGACCTCACACAGTTTCCACATATGTCCAATCCTATAGACGACGAGCACAGGCACGCCGCGGGCGAGTTCAAGGAGGCCTCGGGCGGCATGGGAGAGAAGTACCAGGACTGGCAGCAGGAGATAAAGGACGAATCCGTCTTCGACGACGTCACGACCGAGCTGATAATGCTTTCAGCGGCCGCGGCGGCGCAGTGCAAGTTCTGCGTCCATTCCCACGGTCAGAAAGCCATAAGGCACGGTGCGTCGAAGGAGGAAGTGGCGCAGGTGGTCCAGATGGCGGCCGAGGTTAAGGCCGGGGCGACCATCTCGTACGGTCTTGAAGCGCTTGAACATTTCGAGGACTAGAGAAGCTCCTCTATGTAGCGGGAGCCGACATCTATCCCCAGCTTCCGGTCCATCTCCTCCAGCAGTTCTTCTCTTTCCCTCCCTTTTTCGATCGCCGCCTCGATGTGTTCGCGGTCCGGCCTCGGGACGTACAGGACCAGTTCGAGGTACTCCTCGCCCCCGATCTCCATCCCGTCGAGCTTCTCCCTGAGTTCCATGCCCGGCGGTTCCTCTGATCCGGTGTAGTAACTGACCGCGTCCTCCGGGTAACCGAGGAACCTGCCCCGGGTCTCCGCCGAGACCTCCTCTCCCTCGAGCATCTCCATCCTGTCCCCGTCCGAGATGTACGCCGTCGGCCTGAAGAACTTCTCCCTTCCCAGCATCCTGTCCACGATGCCCTGGTCCTCCCCGCCGTGCTCGGCGTAGCTGTAATCGAAGTCCTCACAGAACCTCTTCAGCGCCTCCCTCTGTTTCTCATCCACGCCCAGGATGCACGCACCGGGCTTCTCACCCAGGACCAGGAGAAGAAGCGAGTAGGCTCTCTCCCAGTCCATCTTCTGCGGGAGCTCGTAAAGGAAGTAGGACTCGATCAGCCGGGGATCCGGGTTTTTCGAGGACCTCATGACCTGAAATCGGTTTTCCCACGGTTTGACTTAAAAGCGTTCATGCGGTACATTGGTAACATGTCACTGAAAATCCTGGTCACCAGCGACTTCCACGCCCGGGAGGACCTTAAGGAGGCCGCGATAGAGGAGGCGAACTCGGGCGACTACGACCTGTTCGTTAACCTCGGGGATTACATGGACGAGGATTACGCGGAGGACCTTTTCGACCGTATCGAGATCGCGGGGATCGGATGCACCGGCAACCGTGACATGTTCTTCGACGGGGAGTTCATGGAGGGCGATACTCCGGTCTACAACTTCGCGGAGGCGCCGATCGACGACGAGTACCTCGTGGTGCTTGTCGGAGGTGACTTCCCGGACGACGTCAAGGACCAGATAGTGGAGAGCATCGAGGATTTCGGCAACCCGGACAAGACTATAATCGGGACGCATTACCCGCCGCTGAGAGTCGGCGACAGGGTCCACTCCGGGAAGCGGATAGGGTTCGAACAGTTCAGGGAGATAATCCTGAGGCACAAGCCCGCTCTCTGGATGAACGGTCACGTCCACGAGGACTTCGGCGAGAGAGAACTCATGGGCACCAAGGTACTCAATGCAGCCGCCGAGGACACGGGGAAGGCGTTCTCCGTCACCATCGGGGACGAGGGCGGAGTTGAGGAAGTAGAAGAAATCGAACTCGTGTAGTTCGAAAATCGCAACCTATTTATCCTTTCCCGGAGAACTTTTCTACATGGATGAGACAGACCGTGAAATACTCCGGATACTTGAAGAAAACGGCAGGAAGTCGTACACCGAGATATCTGAACAGGTCGGGGTATCAGAGGGCACGGTCCGGAACAGGGTCCAGGACCTGAAGGACCGCGGCGTCATTGAGAAGTTCACGGTGGAGGTCCGGGAAGAGGAGGAGATGTCCGCGTTCGTCGCCGTCGAGATAGGAACGGAGTCCGACCCCTCGGAGATATACGACGAGATCTCGGACGACTTCGAGGTGTTCGAGGTCGCCGGACCGCTGGACGCCTTTGTCAGGGTCCGGGGAGAGAACTCCGCGGAGATCAACCGGGCGGTGGACAGGATAAGAGCGGTTGACGGGGTCAGCTCCACGGAGACCTACATGGTCCTCAACCGGCGGTAGTCCAGATCTCGTCTCTCTCGTTCAGGTAGAGTTCCATCGACTGGCGGGCGGTCCACGTCGCGCCACGCCTCAGGTTGTGGCTGAGGGTCTTCATCGATACTTTTCTGGGCGTCAGCTGCCTTATATCCGAGACAGCTATCGCCATCCCCTCGCCCTCGAAGACGTGTTCCCGGGGCTCCACCGTCTCGTCAAGGACCACGAACAGCTCATCGGGGGTGGAGGGCAGTTCCCGGACCTGTTCCGGTACACTGTAGTTCTCCAGGCTTTCCCGGACCTGTTCCGCGGACGTCTGTTCTTCGAACTCCAGGGTGACGCATTCAAGGTGGCCGTACTGCGTGGCGATCCGGTTGGTCTGCGAGAACACCGGGGTTATGGAATCCGGTTCCCTTCCTTTCCTCAGGCCGCGGTATTGGTCCACCGCCTCCTCTCTCGATTTCACGTTGCCGAGTATCTTCTGCGGCTCTGTCTCCGACTTCACTTCCTCGCCGTTCGGGGTCTCCGGGCCCCAGTCATCCCTCGCGTTTCCTACTATCCGTTCACGGTAGCTCTCCTCGGCGATCCTGTCGCCCTTCCCTGAGATCGCCTGGAGAGTGGTCAGCCGGACCTCCCGCACCCCGTCGACAGCGTCAAGGACCGGGGTAAACCCCGCTGTTGTGCAGTTCGGGTTGTTGGCCTGGACCCCGGGAGTGTCCTGCGCCTCCATCCTTTCGACGTGTCCTGGGTTCACCTCGGGTATGAATAGCGGCACGTTTTCCTCCCACCGGAACTCCGAGGCATTGGAGAACACGTTGACGCCGCGCTCCCGGAGCTCCGGCTCGATCTCCCTGGCCGCTGAGCTGGGGACCGCACATATCACGCAGTCGACCCGTTCCGCGATGACCCCGGGGTCCGGTTCGACGAGTTCCATACCGGCGTACTCTTCCGGACATTCCCTGGGCTCCCAGAAGCTGTAGGCCTCCGAGAGGTCCTCCTCCTTTTCATTGAAGACCTCTCCAAGCTCTCTGCCCGCGGAGCCGGGCGAACCCGCCACGAGTTCAAGGTCCGCGTAGCTGTGCCCGTTTTCCTCCAGGATTTTCTGGTGTATCACGGCCGATCTCCCGGCCATACCTGTCGCACCGATTATACCGAGCTTTATTCCCATAGTACCGTTTCAGAAGTTCTCCTGCAGCACCTCGAGCGCCTCTTCTCTGTCACTCCAGTCCACGAAAAGGGCGACGCTGCTGGCGCTGGTTATGATTTCGTGAAGCTCGACCCCTCTCTCCCCGAGATGTCCAAGTATGTCCTCGAGTTCCGAGACGTCCGACGGCAGTTCCGGCGTGACAACCCTCAGGACCGCTATACCTTCCTCGACGGTCACGCTGGACAGCGGGTCGTTTTCCACGACCACACTGTGGAGCGCCCTCTTCGCCTCCTCGCTGGCCTCTTCATCGACGTAGAACGTGACGCTGTCCATCCCGGTCGAGGTCGAGTCGATGTTTATCCCGCGGTCCGCAAGGGCGGTGGACAGGTCCGAGAGTATCCCTTCCCTCATCTTGAGTGCCCGGCCCGCAAGCGTCAGGCAGGCGAGAGGCTGCTCCCTCATGTCGATAAGGGATTCGAACCGGCCCTCGACCGCAGTCCCGGTCCTGAGCAGGTCCCCGTGCTGGTGGTGGACCACCTTCACGTCAAGGTCCTCGCTCTCGTACTCGAGCGCGGCGGGCGCGACCACCTCCGCACCCCGGAGTGAAAGCTCCCTGAGCTCCTCCACCGTTATGCTGTCAAGGTTCTCGGCGTCGTCCACCACCGCAGGATTCCCGGTCATGATACCTTCAACGTCCGTAACTATGGCTGTCTGGTCAGCGTCCATGTAGTTCCCGAGCATCACGGCCGTGGTGTCGCTCCCCCCGCGGTCCAGCGTGGCAACGGAGCCGTCCTCCACCCCGATGAAACCGGGAAGGACAAGGACGCGCTCCTCAAGCTCTTCCTCCAGTTCAGCTGCTTTCCGCCGGGTCTTCTCCCGGTCCACGTCTCCGTCCTCGATCACCACGGGCCAGTCCGGGTCTCCCGGCTCCACGAAACGGGAATCAACGTCCAGAGAGTGCAGCGCGGCGTTCAGCATCCTTATACTGGTCCTCTCGCCCATCCCGAGTATCTCGTCACGGTCGGTCTCGCCGGCGTCGAACTCCATCTCCTCCAAGAGTTCGTCGGTAGTATCACCCATCGCGGAAGCGACCACGGCGACCTCGTGTCCCTCCTCCACCGCATCCCTAACTGCTCTCGCGGCTCTCATCACCCTCCTGCCGTTTCCGAGGCTGGTTCCCCCGAACTTCGCGACGATCCTCATGTTTCTCCCTCCAGGTCCGTGCCGTGGAAAAGGTCCTCGACCTCCTGCCTTTCCCGGATCAGTCTGTGGTTGCCGCTGTCCACTATCACCTCGGCGGGAAGCCTCCGCGTGTTCCAGTTGGACGCCATCGAGAATCCGTAGGCCCCGGTCTTTTCGATAGCCAGTATATCGCCCTGCTCGAGCCGTGGAAGCTCCCGGTCCTCCGCCAGAACATCCTCGCTGGAGCATACCGGTCCGACCACGGTCTTCTCCCCTCCATGCTCTCTTTCATCGCTGACAAGCGAGACAGGGTGGTATGCGTCGTGGAGCGCGGGTCTTATCAGGTGGTTCATGCCTGTGTCCACGCCGACAAAGGTCTTTCCCGACTCCTTCACACCGGTCACCCGTGTCAGGAGGTAGCCGGCCTCCGCTACGAGGTACCTGCCCGGCTCGATCCGGAGCTCCGGCTCGCCGATACCGGTCTCCTCCACGTACTCCTTCAGGACCGAGGTCACGCCCTCGGCTACTCTCTCCACGTCTAGGCGTTCCTGCTCCGGCCGGTAAGGTATTCCCAGTCCTCCCCCGATATCGATGAAGGAGAACTCTATCCCGAGTTCCCGGGAGACCTCCGCGGCAATGTCCAGCAGTTTTTCAGTTATCTGTTCAAAGTACTCCGCGTCCCTTATGTTGGAGCCGGTCATCATGTGGATGCCGAACTCCTCGACCCCCCGGTCCTTTGCCTTCCTGTAGGCCTCGACCACGCGGTCCTCCGGGACGCCGAACTGCGAGTTATCTCCAGCGAGGACCAGTCCGAACTCTCCACGGCCCTGGCCGGGGTTCACCCTGAAGGAGAGCTTCTCCGGGACCTCATCCATCTTTTCAAGAAGATAGGCGGAGTTCAGGTTAATGGTCACGTGGTGTTCACGCGCCGCCTCAAGCTCGTCCTCCCGGTTGAAGAGCCCGGTGTACAGGACCCGGTCCGTGGCTTCCAGCTCCTCTGCAAGCCTCAGCTCCGGGATGCTGGCGCAGTCAAGATGGGCTCCGATATCGAGCATGGTCCGGACTATCTCGGGGTTCGAGTTCGCCTTCACCGCGTAATGTACGCTGAAATCCGGGTAGCGGGAGTCGAAAGCCTCCTCAAGCTCTGTAAACCTCTCCTGGATAACATCCCTGTCGTAAACGTACAGAGGTGTGTCGTATTCCTCGACGAGTTCAGATACCGGGACGCCGCCGATGTATTTTTCGCCGTCTACTCTCACTGTTCAAAAACCTCATCGAACGTGTAAAAACCTGTTCCCCGGTCCTGAAGCCACTCCGCGGCCTCGACCGCTCCTGCGGCGAAGACGTTCCGGGACTCGGACCTGTGCCGCAGGGTGAGGACCTCGTGGTTCCCCGCCAGCAGGACCTCGTGCTCACCTCTCACGTCGCCGGCTCTCCGGGCATGGACCCCGATCTCTCCCTCCTCACGGGGCTGTTCCCCCTCCCTTCCGTGCGTCCTTCCCGACGTCTCGATCTCTTCCTCGATATCCCTGACTATCTCGAGTGCAGTCCCGCTCGGCGCATCCGTCTTCCCGTTGTGGTGCGTCTCCGTCACCTCGACGTCGTAGCCCGGGACCGAACTCACCGCCTCCCTGACCGCGTTCCTCAGCGCCTGTATCCCGGGTGCAAAGTTAGAGGCCTTCAGGACAGGGACAGATTCCGCCGCTCCCTCAAGCACGCTTGCCTGTTCATCGTCCAGTCCTGTCGTCCCGGTCACGAACGGGACTCCGGCCTCTGAACAGGTCCTGGCGAACTCGACGGTCGCTGAGGGAGCCGTGAAATCTATCAGAGCGTCCGGGTCCTCTTCCTGGAGGAGTTCCCGGAGTCGGTCCACATCTTCCACTTCTGGTTCCTCCGGTTCGACGTCCACGGCGAAGGCAAGTCCGTGCTCACTCTTCTCGATCTCCTCACGGACCTTCCTTCCCATCCGGCCCTCCGCTCCTGTCACAGCGATCTCCATTCTAACTACCTCAGCCCGTACCTGTCAAGTACATGTTCGAGTTCTTCACGGTTACGGTACTCTCCGTCCTGCCTCGGCCTCCTGTCCAGTGGCGCTCTCGGCGTTCCGAAGTCGAAGCCCATCAGGTTCAGGGCGTACTGGACAGATATCGGGTTCTTCTCTCCCGGCTGGAACATCGCCTCGTGGAGGTCCATGAGCTCACGGTTCCTCTCGTAGGCGGCCTGGTGATCCCCGTTCACGTACCCCTTCTCCCAGACCTCCACGGTCCCGGAGGGGTGGACGTTGCCGGAGACGCTGATAGCGAAGCTCCCGCCCTGTGAAAACACGAAATGGTTCGCGGAGTCGTCTCCTGAACCGAGCCTGAAATCCAGGTCACGGGAACGGAGCCTCCTGCCGATCTCGTGTATCTGCTCGTAGTCCAGCGAAGCCTCCTTCAGGCCCGCGACGCCGTCGATCTCGGCGATCCGGAGCGCGGTATCCGGCTCGATATTCCTGCCGGTCCTGCCCGGCACATTGTACGCCACGATAGGCAGCTCAAGCTCCTCCGCCAGCCGGCGGTAATGCTCCACTATCAGGTCCTGCGGCGGACAGTTCTGGTACGGGGAGATCATCAGGTGGGCATCGATGTCCGCCTCTTCCTCCACGCGGGACGCGAGCTCCAGGGTCTGGGCGGTCGAATTCATCCCGTCCCCTGCGATCACCGGGAGGTCCGTCATCCCTGCGAGGCGGGAGACGAACTCGACGTGCTCTCCGAGAGTGTCTCCGCGATCCCCAAGGGTCGCCGCGTGTCCGGTGCATCCAGCGGGGACTATCCCGTGGACACCGTTCTCCTCCAGGTACCTGATATGTTCCTCCGCCGCGGCGTAATCTATCGACCCGTCCCCGTCGATCGGCGTGGGGAGGGCCGGGAATATTCCCTCGAGCTCGAACCCGGGCATCTCTCTCACCTCGCCCCTGCTTCCCGGATCTCGGGTCCTGATTCAGGAACCGAGCTCTCGTGTATGGGGTTTACGGCCTGCCTGACCAGTTCGTCCATCGAGAACGATTCCATCTCGGTCTCCACCTCTGCGGAGAAGTGCCTTGGGTCGAGGTCTTCCTCGTCTTCCACTGTCGAGGCCCTCGCCAGTCGGTCCCCGGAGCCCTCGACCTCCAGGACCGCGTAGGTGCCTCCGGGGGTCTCTATCCTCCACATCCTTCTCCGGACAGGTTCTCCAGTTCTTCGAACAAACTGTGTTTTCTCCAGTCGTGCTACGAAATCTATCATAAAACTACGATAATCGTTAAAACTTTTTAAATCCTTCTCCGAATCTCTGGAAAGATGTCCTCGGTGGCGGTCCGCCAGTAGGGGGTCCGGGGGAGGATGCGAATTTTATAATTAACCTCCGAACAGTTCCCTGTGAGGGCCGGTAGTTCAGCCTGGCAGAACGCTTCCTTGGCATGGAAGAGGCCCTGGGTTCAAATCCCAGCCGGTCCATCTCCTTCCTCGCGAATGGGAAAGGGTAAAGATGGTCTTCACCTACCGCCTGGCCCCATTCTTTTTTATTTCCGGCTGTCGCTCCAATGTGGTATGGGGTTCAGATCTGCCCGGAGAGGTCCGGGAACGGAACGACTGGTTGTCGCGGGTGAGTGTATCCCATGACCTGTTCCTACTCGTTCGATCCGAGCGAACATCCCGACGCGGGAATCGATGTCAAGTGGGACTGCCCTCATGAGCCGGTCGAGGGCGCGGACCGCTGTATCTTCCACATGGACGAGGAGACGAGGAGGAACCACGGTATATCCAACGAGGACATCCAGAGGAAGATAATCGAAAACCTGAGCAACGGTGAGGAGGAGAACGAGTACGTCGGTGCTAAGATACCCAAACTGGTTTTCAACTACGAGACGGTGGAGGGGTCGACGACCCACCCTATCAACTTTCAGCACGCCGAGATAGGTGAGTTACAGCTCCAGAAGTCTCAGGTGGAGCAGGGTGTGGACCTCACCCACGCCAGGGTGGGGAAGATGATAATAAGGAAGGCGGAGCTGAACGGAACTTTCCGCCTGAACTACGCCACGGTAGAGGGGAAGATCGACGCCTTCGAGACCTCGTTTAACAATTCCTTCCGGGCGAGGAACGCCGAGTTCAGGGATAAGGTGAGCTTTGATGAGGCGTTCTTCAACGAAGAGCTGAACCTCCAGAACGCGGAGTTCCACGGTGAGGCGAGCTTCCAGGTGGCGGAGTTCTCGGGAAGAAGCCACAGGACCGACGACAACAGTGATTTCACGTCCGCGGTCTTCAGGGACCAGGTCCTTTTCGACGAGGCGGAGATGAAGCACTCCGATTTCACGGATGTCGAGTTCAGGGGTGAGGCGAGCTTCGAGGAGACCGTCATAGAGGGGGACGTGCTTTTCAGCGGGGCCGAGTTCAGGGCTAAGGCGGATTTCTTCCGGACCCGTTTCAGGGAGAGGACCGAGTTCGAGGCTGTCTTCTCAGAGTTGGCGAGGTTCCAGGAGGCGAGGTTCTACAGCGATGCGGAGTTCGACGGGACGGTGTTCGAGGACCACGCCGATTTCGACGAGGCCCGTTTCTACGAGGATACGAGTTTCAGGGAGGTAAAGTTCACTACGGCGGAGTTCCGTGGTGCCGAGTTCCAGGGTGAGAACAAGCACCTGGAGGACTCCGCGGTCTTCGACCAGTCGACCTTCGCGGGGAAGGCGGATTTCGACAACGTCGAGTTCACCTCCGCAAGTTTCCAGGATGTCCGGTTCGGGGATACGGTGGATTTCCGGAAATGCAGTTTTGACCGAGCGGATTTCGAGGTCTATCCGATAGACACCGACATCTACGTCGATATGACGGGTGCGAAGATCTTGGACGGTGTGATAAAGCAGACCGCGAAAGGTATCGTGCCCTACGACTTCACACGTGCTACGCTTGGCGATGTCAGACTGACCGGTGAGACCAACCGCCTGGAGCTCCTGGACCATTTCAGGTTCTGCCTGACTGAGTTCGACGGTTTCGATTTCGCGGAGCACCACGACTACCTGGAGCGGAACGACTGGAAGATACACGAGTTCGTCGAGAACCAGGCCGAGATAGAGTACAGCGAGCACATGACGCCGGAGGTCACGGAGAGGACCTACCTAAAGGCTCAGAACTCTGCGCAGGAGAAAGGCGACAAGACCGCCACTGCGGCCTTCGAGCTGAAGAGGAACAGGTACAACAGGAGGAAGAACAGGATGATGGCTCTGGATACCAGTGAGCCTCTCTCGCTGGTGACACGCGCCAAGAAGATGGGGGGTGTGATCGGCAACCAGTTCATGGACTGGACCTGCGGTTACGGCACAAAGCTCTTCAGGATCACAGCTCTGACGTTCGTGACCCCGATATTCTTCGCCCTGCTTTACCTCCAGCGGGGAGTATTCAGGACCCATGCCAAGGGTTTCGGGGACGCCCTTTACTACAGCTACATAACTTTCAGCTCGGTCGGCTACGGCGACATCTCTCCGCTCGCACCGGGCTCCAAGGTCCTCGCTTCGGCCGAGGGAATGCTCGGAGGGCTTTTCATAGCACTGTTCATCTACACGCTCAGCAAGAGGGTGGATTACTGACCCTGTTAACCATCATTTCCCCTCCTCATGAGGCCCAACAGTTTTAGTTGGAGGAAACGCAGTTTTTTTCATGGGTTTTTTCTCCAGCGCAGAGGAGATGCTGAACGCCGGTGAATCGGTGAAGAAGAAGACCCATCCCTCCAGACTGGACAGTCACCACATCAAGCTTTTCTCACTGGTCTACACCACGGGAGGAGTTCTCGTGCTCGCGCTTCTTTACACTCTTGTCGCGTCATCGCCGGTCCCACCGTTTATACTGGGATTTCTGCTCGTAATCCCTCTTGCCCTCGGTATCTACTCAGAGGTGATGCGGAGGGAGACTACTTACTACTTCACGGACCGCAAGATAATAGAGGAGAACGGCCTGATCGACAAGAACTACAAGACGATCGATTACGACAGGATACAGAACGTCACCCTGGACGAGGACATAGAGGAGAGGATATTCAGCGTCGGCGACATAGTGGTCAACACGGCGGGTACGGACCGGGCCGAGCAGAGGCTCAACGGTCTAAAGAAACCGGAGAATTACAGGAGACTCATCGGTGAAAGGATGGAGTCAGGGGACAGCGGTTCTTCAGGCGGAGTCGATGATTTCTCGCAGGAGGGATCACCGGATGAGGACCTCGGTCTGGACGGGGAGTTCGGGGAAGGCGGTCTTCAGGACGGTTCTCAGGGAGGAGAACAGCTTCAGGAAAGCAGCCGGGCCGGTGGAGACCTGCGTTCAAGGCTGGACCGCGTCAACACGAGGCTCGACGAGCTTGACAGGAAGAGGTCCTCGACAGGGCTGACAGACCGGGAGAGAAAGGAGTGGTACAGGCTTGAGGGCAAGAGAGATCTTCTCAGGGATCTGACATCCTGAGACCGTCAGGAAGTCCGATTCACCACCTGCTGTCCCTTTCCTCCTCAATCACGTCCCTGAGGTCGTTGTTCAGGTGGAGCGCGACCTCTGCCTCGACCTCCTCCGCGTACCTCTCCAGCGCAAGGTCGGTCACCATGTGGTCCACAGATCTGTACTCCTCCGCGTCGACGTCGTCCCTCTCCTTCAGTATCTTCCCTATAGAGTCCCTTCCGTCGAGCGCTGAGTATATCCGGTCGAAGAAAGGCTGGTCGACGTGCTCCAGCCGCGGCTCGCCGTACAACCTCAGGTCGGCCTGGAGGTCAGCGTATCTCACCGCGTCCACCTCGGGGACCCCTCTCGATTCGAGGTCCTGTATCATGCCGTTGTACCAGGGGTCCTGCGTCCTGGTGTCCATGTATGTGTCGGGTGCCGCGCTCATCTCCTCAACAGGTACTGATAGGGTTCAGGTAATAAAAAACTGGTTTTCCTGCCGGTATTCATCCTCTCTGGAGGTCGAATATCCATCTGCAGTGCGGGTTTAGCGACCTCTTCCGGTTTAACTGTAACGGTCATCGGCGTACTCGAAGAACGCCACGTCCTCCGGGCTCAGGATATCATCCAGTTCATTCCTGATTTCGCCGTACTCCGTTCCCCCCAGTTCGTCCACCTCGAACCTGTCGACGATCTCCGATGCGTACTCATCGACAAGTTCCTCTACCGCCTCGGTCCTGCTCTCGCCAGGACCCCTGTAAAGGGCGAACGATTTCTCCCCGTTGAACACGGTCTCCAGCTGGTCCCGCATCCAGTACTCGACCCTTTCCTCATCTTCAAGGCCCGTGAACGGGGGCAGGACCTCGCGGGCCCTCCCGAGGACGTCGTCGATATCCATAACGATATTTTATCAATTTGAATTTTTGATTCTTGTGCCACGGCGAACAGGTGATAAAGATGGATGTCCATCCTCTTGACATGAAGTTCAGGGAGATACGGGACCTCCTCGCCGCCTGGATCGTGCTGGGTGTGGCGTTTGCGAACCTCTATCAGGCCCTGACGCCGGCTTTCCTGCTGATTTCGATGCTCACCGCCGGTATCGGTTTCCTGCTCCACGAGCTGGCCCACAAGGTGGTGGCGATGAGGTTTGGTTTTCCCGCGGAGTTCCGGGCGGATTACCAGATGCTGGGAGTGGCATTTCTGACCTCGTTCCTCGGACTCCTGTTCGCCGCTCCCGGGGCTGTCATGGTTCGCGGACTCCGTGACCGCAGGAAGGACGCGCTTATATCTCTCGCCGGTCCAGCGACCAATATCGTCCTCGCGCTCGGTTTCACGGCGGTCCCCGGCGTCATGGGTAGTTACGGGACCTCTATAAACTCGTGGCTCGCGCTCTTCAACATGATACCCGCAGGAGGGCTGGACGGGGAGTCGGTCTACAGGTACAGCAGGCCTCTCTACGGTGCGACCGTTCTGGTCTCCGGTTATCTGGTGTTCTTTCTCTAGATCATGTTCATCCTTTTTTCGAGCCTGTATATGTGCTCGGTCAGGGAATCCTCCACCAGCAGCATTATGTTGTAGGTGACGGTGGCGTTGAATCCGACCGTGAGGAAAACTGCCACTGCGGGCAGTATCGGTGCCAGGAGGAATATCATCGCCTGGCTTATCAGGACGTTGCCGAAGGAGGCGAACAGGTGTATGGTTGAGCCTACGACTATCTGGCGCTCCGGCAGGTTCTGTATCCGGTCGAAAAGCCTGTCGAACGCGAGGACCGAGAGGAAGCCGAAGCCGATGACAGCCCCGAGGATGTATGCCATTATCCTCAGGTTGGTGAGAAGGCCGTAGTGCTTGATCAGAAAGGTGCCTGAACCCCATATGGAGAGGGTGTAGCCATAGGCTATGGACTCGTCTGTCAGGTTCCTCTTCAGCTTGTGGAGCGACTGCACGTTAACCGTTCCGGCTAACTAGTTTATTAATCCAGCGACCTCTCAGGTTGGAAAAACATACCAGAACGGATTATAACCGCGCGCAGGGAAAAAATCCTGTGGAACTGAGACACGCGGTGAAAGAAAGATGATATGCGTACTCGCTCTCCTTACATTCGGGATACTCGGGATCTTCTCGGCAACTCACAGGAAGACGGCGATGGAGGCCCTGGAATGCATAAGGAGCAGGGTGAGAAGGGAGCCATGTGAGACCGGTCTCGACGAGAGACTCCAGGCATCCATCGTCGGAAGGGTGCTGGACAGGAGTCCGCTCGCGGCGAAGTACCTCAACAGGTACTTCGAGGTAATCACCTGGCTGATGGTGATTGCACTTCTGATTTCCGGCATATTTGCAGGACTTGGGCTGTACAACTGGGCCGTCCACGGGAACTGTCACGGACCCGAATCAGAGAAAGGATGCACCCTTGAAAAACTGAAAGACCGCGCTACAGGCTCGAATTCGTCCGAGACATCGATGGAGAGGCACGCTCCCGGTTTCCTCAGGGATGCGGAGGTGGCCTCAAGTGCGTAGCCAGGACTTCCCTGACCTCGACGTCACATACCTCGATAGTGCCTGTATGTCCCTGAGGCCGCGGAGAGTGATACAGAAGATAGAGGAGTACTACAGGGAATACCCGGTGTGCACCGGCAGGAGCGCCCACAGCCTGGCGGAGAGAGCCTCAGAGGAGCTC
The DNA here is from genome assembly GCA_042217585.1 of Candidatus Nanohaloarchaea archaeon. GTDB lineage: Archaea > Nanohalarchaeota > Nanosalinia > Nanosalinales > Nanosalinaceae > JBDGSJ01. The sequence continues at coordinate 17,681 of JBDGSJ010000010.1, forward strand.
GAAACGGCGAGAAACAGGACCGCGGACCTGATAGATGCCGAACCCGGGGACCTGATGTTCACCTCTGGGACAACAGAGGGGATCAACACCGTGGCCCGGGGAACATGTTTCGAGAAAGTTGTGGTCAGCGACAGGGAGCACAACTCCAACCTGGTGCCGTGGCAGCGGAGGGACGTCGAACTTTCCACGGTCTCCACCCGAGAGGGTCTGGACCTCGCCGAGCTGGAGTCAGAGGTGTCGGAGGATGTCCTCGTCTCGATGGTCCACGTCTCGAACATTGACGGCTACGAGCTCCCGATGGCGGAGATTTCCCGAGTAGTTCACGAGAACGGGGGCTACCTGATGATAGACGCCGCCCAGAGCATCCCGCACCAGCCGTTCTCCGTGGAAGAGCTCCGGCCCGACGCCGTGGCTTTCTCGGGCCACAAGATGTGCGGTCCCTCCGGCACCGGCGGACTATACCTCTCCGACAGGATGAAGGAGAAGGTGTCGCCGCTGACCACGGGGGGTGGAGCGGTCCGAAGCTCGACTTACAGCTCGGCGGACCGCCGCGAGTTCCCGCACGGCATGGAGGCCGGGCTCCCGGACGTCGCCGGATTCATCGGGATGGGAGAGGCCGCGGCGTACCTGGAAGAGATCGGCATGGAGAAGATACAGGACCACGAGGAAGAACTCACGGAAGAGATGAGGTCCGGACTGGAGGGTATAGACGGCGTCGAGACGGTCGGTCTCGAGGGGACCGGCATCGTCTCCTTCAAGGTGAGCGGGGTGGATAACAACCAGGTGGCGGCGATGCTGGACCGGAAGGACGTGGCGGTCCGTTCAGGCATGCACTGCGTCCACTCATGGTTCAACTCCCGGGAGGAAAAAGGTTCCGTGAGGGCGTCCCTGCACCTCTACAACGATGAAGAGGACGTCCAGAAACTTCTCACTGAGGTCCGGAGGATCGCTCAGCTCTCGTAGAGCGGCATCCCTATCACGAACCCCATGCCGAGGTCCTCAAGGTCCGCTCCCTCGAGATCTTCCGCGTCCAGACCGTAGCCTGTGGGTGAGCTGGAGATCAGCTCGCCGTCTTCTTCCCGGTAGGCGGCGATCTCCCCGTCCATGGCCTCCACCGCGATGCATGCCATGTTCAGTCCGAAGCCGGAGTTGCCGTACTCTGAACTGTACTCGCCTTCCTCCCAGATCTCATCCATCTCCATGTCCTCGGCCAGTCCCGGTCCGTCATCGAACATCTCCACGATGTAGTGTTCGCCGTCTTCCCTCTCATCGAGGTAGAGGTTCGGTCCGCCGTGGTCCCTGCAGTTCTTCGCGACCGTGTTCAGCGGAAGCCTCCAGGACCGGTTGCCCTCCACCGGTGTTTCCCGGTTCTCGGGTTCAAGGCCGTGGTAGCCGAGGACCTTTGTTGCCTCTCCCGCCGGGATCGACTGTCCTCGCCTGTACCCCTGGTTGAGGTCCAGTATCGCCTCCGTTATGTCATATAGGTTCCTTGCGGCGTCGTGAGGCCTCATACCCGTTTCTTCCTGTAGTGATTCCAGCCTTTCCTCGTTCTCGTCGAGGTGGTCCAGAAGCTCCTCGAGTTCCCCGGCGTCGAACTCCTCCGAGTTCCTTATCTCCCTGTAGAAATCGCTGAAATTTTCCTCGCCGTGGACCTCCTCCGCGCCGTATATCTTCTGTGCGTGGTTCCCTGTCTCGTGGCGCCAGGCCCGGAAAAGCATCTCGTCGTCGATTTGTTTCTTCATGGTAAAAAATGCGATACAAAATTTTTTAAGTTGAGGATTCTCCGGAGAAGATTTATCACTTGACAGGACCCTTTGAATTCCGGTAGCCTTGACCGGATACATCTACCCCGTTTTCACCGCCTCCATGCTGGCCGCTTCCCTGCTCTGCGGCTGGAACGCCTACCGCTCAGGCGACACGGTCTTCTACATCTCATCCCTCATCTACGGCCTCATACTAGAGAAGGCAGCGATACTGGCGTTCGGCGACTACAGCTACCCGGTCCAGGAGTACATCCTTTCCGCGGGCGGCGTCCCGCTGGCGATAGGACTCGGCTGGTCAGCGGTCATCTACGTATCATGGACCATGGGAAGAGAACTCGGTATCCCCGGAAAGGTATTACCGGTCTTCACAGGACTGTTCGCTCTCCACTTCGACCTCGCGGGAGATCCTGTCGCGGTCCAGAACCTCCTCTGGATATGGGAACCCGCCGGGCCCTTGCTCGGGGTCCCGATCTCCAACTTCCTCGCATGGCTCACCGTGCCGATGATATTCGTCGTGGCGCACCGGGAACTCGAGGACCGGACCGGGAACTGGCTCACCCGTATCCCCGGCACCGTGGTCCTCTCGACCGCCGGACTGGTCCTCCTTCTGAAGGCCTGGGAGCTCGTGACGCCCGGGGCACTGGCGGAGATGATCCTTTTCTCGGCGATAGCCTTTTCCTCGCTCCTCGTCGTGGTCCGTGAGACAGGGGGGCTGAGTCCCGGGAAGATAGCCCTCCCTGTCGTCGCAGCCGGGCTTCTGCTCAGCCTCTTCTTCCTCTCCGCGGCTGTATGGACCGGTTCCGGTCCCGCAGTCGTGACGCTGAACGTGCTGATGACCGCGGTCACCGCACTCGTGATGCTTTCAGGGAGGACGGACTGGACCTCCTGAAGAGCCACCAATAAAAAATTTGCTTGGGTCCTACTTTCCGTGGGCTCGTAGTTCAGTGGGAGAACGTCCGCTTCGCAACACCTTCTTCCCGAGGGGAGAGGGTTCGAGAAAACCTCCTGTCACGGAGGTCCTTCGACGCGGAACAGCGGAAGGCCCCGGGTTCAAATCCCGGCGAGTCCAAGCTGACTTCTTATGGAGACCACCCGGCACTTCACGACAAAGGTTTTCATCGTGGAAGACGGTGCGACCGCGCTACACTACCATCCGAAGCTCGAGATATACCTTCCCCCGGGCGGACACGTCGAGAGGGACGAACTTCCCCACAGGTCCGGGATAAGGGAGGTGAGGGAGGAGACCGGTCTTGAACCGGAGCTTCACAGGGACTCCGCGGATATGGATGTCCCGGGCGGCAGACCTCTTCCTGAACCCGAGTACCACATCCTCTACGACGTGGACACGGGTCCTGACGGAGAGGTAGCCCACCAGCATATAGACCTGATATACTTCGCAGAGGTCGACTCACGCGAGATAGATCCGGAGGAAAACGAGGTCCCGGCGGAGGAGTGGGAGTGGTTCGACAGGGAGGACCTGGAAAACGGGGATTTCGACCCTGACACGAGAAGGATGGCGATCGAGGCGATAGAGACGTTCAGCGACCGGAACTGAACCTGATGCTCCGGACCTCTCTCCTGGCGAAGCTCTCGGGGTAACCGGATGTGCTTGAGACAGTGACCACAACCTGACGGTTCTCTGGCATGTAAAACGCGTAGAGCACGTAGTAGACGGTCTCGCCGCGGACTTTCTTCCTGATCTTTGCGGTGTGGAACTCCCTTCCCTGTATGGATCTCCTCCTCTCCGGGGTCCTGTTGACAAGTTCCCCCGCACCGCTGCTGGCAATGTTCACAAGTGTCCTGTACTCTGAGTACTGGTCGCGTTCTATCCTTATCGGGTAGGTCCGGAACATAACCGTGTGGGTTTTGTTGGTGTACGTGACATCGGCAGCGGTCCCGGTCAGCTCGCTGAACCCTTCGGGCGGGGTGTAGTTGAAGTAGCCGGTGGTGTAGACCTGCGCCGGTTCACGGTCCGGAGAGACATACTCTGCCGCTGCAAGACCGCCCGCGGTCAGCGATAAAGCGGCGAGCGCCGAGCCCCAGAGCAGGGGATCGCCGACGGACCACTCCCGTTTCTCTCCGGTCCATTTCTTCGTGAGGTAGGAGGTCATCCTGTAAATACCGGCGGACAGTGATACCGCGGAGAAAAAAGTTATCAAGACCAGGCCGGGTGTCCACTCCATGACTGGGACTGGTCCCCGGTTCCGTAAAAAGTCTTCTCCGGTCAGTAAATACTGGATTCAGATTCCTCCTCAAGCCTCTCTTCAAGCTCCTCTCCCAGCTTTCCCAGTGAGACAGCCAGTCTTTCCCTACTTTCTGGCTCCTCCAGCATCCTGTCTATCATGTGGATTTCGGGGTCCCTCCGCCTCCAGATCCTCTGCGTCTCGGTCTGCCTGTATCTTCTCTTCTTGAGAACCCTCCTGCCTGCCCTGGTTTCCTCCATTATCTCCCTCCCCTCCGGGCTTTCCTCTTCCAGGCGTTCCTCTTCCCTGGTTTCCCACCAGTCCTCGAAGTCCTCATTTTCACTGCGGTACCGGCACCCCATGTGCGTCTTTGCGGTCCTTTCCTATTTCAGCTCATGGGGAAAGGACTATTAAGTGCGGGAGCCGAATCCCGTCCCATGAACATCGTTTCGCTCGGTATCGGTGTCGTGATCGGTCTTGTCGGAGGTTCGCTCCTGACGATGCTCTATATCCAGTGGAAGATGAGAAAACAGGTATCAGCTCTCGAGCAGAACCTGGGCGACCTTATGGACGTCACCGAGGAGATGGAGGAGGGAGAGATGGAGATGCCCATGATGGATGAAGAAGTCCCTGAAAAAGGTCCTGAAGAGGAGAAGGACTGATCACTGGTCCTCGTAGAGTTCGTAGCCGAAGTATACCTGATAGAGGCCCGCGAGACCAACGATCACGTAGAAACCTGATTCTATCGCTCCCGTGCCGGCCGCCTGACTGATCAGGTAGACGAGGTTGTAAGCGTTTCTTCCCTCGCCTGAAAGCTGTCCGAGGGCGACGAGACCCCAGTTGAGCGCTCCTGCGACTACGAGTGCAAGGGAGGACCATTCAAGATAGTTAACTTCGGACATCGGTTGAACCCTGTGAATTGTTTCTCTGCTCCGTACTAAAAAAGAAGGGGTGGAGGTCATTCCTCCAGTCGGTCCGCGGTCTCCTCCATCTCCTCGGCGATTCCGCGGAGCTGGTCGATGAACGCCTGGGTCCTTGCCTCGTACTGTTCCTCTATCTCCACGTTCCTGAGCGCCACCCTGAGGTGGGACTCCTTGACCCGGGCCATCATCTCTCCCTCTTCCGCCGTTTTATCGATTATCTCCTCCAGCAGACGGGAGAGGACGCAGTTTATGACGTGGGGGACATCGCCGTCAAGGGTCTGTTCCTCGTCCATCTCTTCCCTCATCAGTCTCCTGATCCTGCCCTCCGAGAGCGGCAGGTCGCTGTTCTCGAGCTGTCCGTAGTCGTCCGGTATAAGCTTCTCCAGGTTCATGGATTAAGGAGCGGTTACAAGTTTCAAAAACCTATCTTCAGGACCCAGAAGTTATTCCTCGGTAAATACCTGCGTCACCATGGTCTGGTTGTGGACTCCGCATTCCTCGCTCGGAAGAGCTATCTCTCCGTATGTGTACCATCCGATTACTGGTGTGTCCTCGCCGACGACCTCCCGGACCGCCTCTATCTCCTTCTGCCTCATCTCGTATATCTCTAGGCAGTTCCACCGGCAGACGCAGTCGTGCAGTATGACGGCGCTGATCTCGTCTTCATCCGGGTTGCCTGCGGCCTCGACCGCGCTCCTCGCGGACTCTCTCGCGGCCTCTATGATCGATTCCCTGGGGCTGTCCATAACTGTCACCGTCTCTCCCTCCGTGACCTCTCCCGCGAACGCTATGCTGTCTCCGTTGAGCGAGAGAGGGTTTCTCAGCCTCATCGATCCATCGCTCAGTTCCATGCCGAGCGGCTTTGTCATCAGGAACTCCGGCCTCTTGATTTCATCTCCGAAAAGCTCCCTGTATATCTCTGCGGCAGGCCTTCCGTCAAGCTCGTGAACGATGTTGCCTGAGGAGTTCGTCACAACGTGTCTCTGCCTCGAGGGCTCGAGGCCGTGCCGCACCCCGTGTCCGATTCTGCTTCCGGTCCTTATACCTACAACGGAAACCGCGTCCGAAAGGAGTTCATCTCCATCAATCACGTAGCTTTCCTCCATCTTCCAGTCGTCCCCGGCGAGACCTCCACAGCCCTCAGCCTCCCTGCCGATCACCTCCTGGACTCCTCTCATGACCTCGGAGCTGTTGCCGGTCATGCTGGTGGAGAAAACCGTGTAGTATATCCTTTCGTCGGCTTCACCCAGTTCCTCATGCAGTCTCCGGGACGCGGTCCTCCCGGCTTCCCTGGGGTCTCGGGATATCTTCTTCCCGACGCCTCTACCTACCTCAAGGTCCTCACCAGAGAAGCCAGCCATCACCACGCTGTTCCTCTGGATTCCCTCTACACTCGATATCTCGCCTCCGGTTGAGCATCCTGCGACGACAGCATCTTCGATCTCTTGGTTTATGCCCCGAAGGAGATCTTCATCAGTCCTGTTCGAACCTGAGAAGACAAAAACCAGTTCGGGGGAACCGATATCATCCTTGATGCTTGAAGATACCTCTTTTCCCGCGGTGAAGCTATCTTCAGATTTCGAGTGAGCCACAGAAGAGTCCAGCCGTCCCATAACCAGATCTTTGTGCTCCAGATATTTTAAGTTCAGCCGAGATCCGCACCTGATTTAAAAAATTTCCCGGACCTAATCCTTACAGACGCCCGAATAGTGTAGTCTGGCCAATCATCTCACCCTCTCGAGGTGAAGACCCGGGTTCAAATCCCGGTTCGGGCATCTTTAGCTCTCAGAAACCTGTTATTTTCCTGCAAGATTCT
>JBDGSJ010000011.1:0-6526 GCA_042217585.1 Candidatus Nanohaloarchaea archaeon
TTGAAGAGGTCTTAGCCCCCGCAGGATTCGAACCTGCGTCAGCGGCTATCTTCACCTGGAGAGCTGAGCTCTTCCACGTCCTCGTTCTCCTGCGTCGGGTCGAGGACCTGTGGTGCCAAAGGCCGCTATGATTGACCGCTACACCAGGGGGCTGCGGTGCTGGAAAAGTTGTCTCTGCCATTCTTTTTAATCCGGCCGGTCAGTAGGCGATGAAGACGGTTCCGTGGTCCTTGCTGGTTCCTGTCCTGTAGCCGTTCTCCGAGGTCTCGTGGCTGAATCCTTTCTCCTCGAGTATCGAGAGTACCTCGTCTGTGGTGTACGTGGTGAGGTCGTGGGAGTCGACGAACTGTCCGTCCGGGGTGAAGACCACTGATTCGAACCTGAGTCCCTCTTCCTTCTCGTGGAGCTGTGTCAGCCTTGCGACGTCGCCGTTCTCGGTCTCCACTGTCTCGAGGAACGGTCTTGACGCGGATTCGTCCTGGTCCAGCCAGAACCCTCCGTTGTCGAATATCAGTACGCCGCCTTCCTCCATCAGGTCCTTCACGTTTTCGAGGGTCTGCCGGAACTCCTCCTCTGAGATGTGGTTTATGACGGTGAACGGCATCATGACCAGTCCGTAGCTTCCTTCGGCCTCTATCTCCGGGAGGTCGGTCTGCCGGAACTCCGCGTCGGATTTCTCCCTTGCGCGGTCCAGCATGCCCTGGTACCGGTCCAGCGCGGTGACGTCGAACCCTCTTTCCTTGAGGTGTTTCGTGTGGTTGCCGGTCCCGCATCCGAGGACCAGGACCTTTTCAGAATCAGTGTCCCGTTTCTCCCGGTATTTCTCCAGTATGAAGTCTACCTCGCCCTCGTAGTCCTTTTCGTGGTAGAGAACGTCGTAGTACCTGGCCTTCTGGTAAAGCCTCTCCCGGGTCATACTATCCCCAGGAGGACCAGCGCGACTATCGCGACGACCGCGACTATCGCACCCCATTTTATCAGGGTCCTTACGGTGGAGCCTATGCCCGAGCCGGCGAACTTCAGTCCTCTCTTGGCGTCCTTCTCAAGGCTCTCGATGTTTTTCTCCTCCTTTTTCGCGGTCTTGAGGTCGGATTCGTCCTGGCTGGTGGCGCTGCCTATCTTCGACTGGACCTGGCTGGCCGTGCTCTCGATGCTTGATACCTGGCTCTGGAGGTCGGAGAAGTTCGCCCTCGTCACCATGTTGTCCAGGGTGGCGAGGTCGTCCTGTAGCTGGCTGGCCTCTTTCCTGGTCCTTTTCATCTCTTTCTCCAGTCTCTGGAGGTCGTTCTCCTCCCTCTGTATCATCTTCTCGGTTTCCTTCAGCTCGTTGAGGGTCTCCTTCTCCTCCTTTTTCTCCTTTTTCTCCTCCTTCCTGTCGGTCTTCATCAGGTTCTTGGCGCCGAGTTTCTCGGAAAGTTTTTCCATCTCCTTCTCCTCCTTCTCGGCGGTCGATTCCTCTTTCAGCTCCTTTTTCTCCTCCTGTTCTATCATCTTAGCTTCCTGTTCGAGGCCCTCCATCGCGTTCAATGCGTTTATCTCCATCCGGGCCTCGTCCTTCAGTCCCTCGGCGAGGGCGCGGGCCTCGGTGACCGCTGTCTCCGCCCTGTCACGGGTGACGCCTTTCTGCTGGAGCTGGTTCATGGCGGATTCGAAGTCTCCGATCTCGGACTCCTCCTGTTTCTCCGTGCCCTCTATCATCTCCATTATCTTCTCGATGTTCCTCTCGGCCTTCTCCTCGTCCTTTATCTGCTGCTCTATCTTTGTGATGACCTCTTTCTCCAGGTCCAGTTCCTCCTTCCCCTCCTTCACCGCCTTCTTCAGTTTCCCTGCGCCGCCCTCTCCTTCCTCGACGGCGTTGACGACCTTCCTGATCTGGTCCTCGTCGGCCGCCACCTTCTTCCCTATCTTCTTCACCGCCTTGTTCTTCACCTTGGCGTCGTCGACGTACTTCGAGGCCTTCTTCGCAAGCTTCTTAGAATTCTTGGCCTTTTTGCCGGCCTGCTTCGCGAGTTTCTTGAACGCTTTACCACGTCCCATGTAAAGTTATTCGTGCTCTCGCCTTTTGAATTATTGGTGGAGATCGAGTTCGTCGACGGTCCTCCACGTGGTCTCGTTCAGGACCTTGACCTTCTGCGAGCCGAACAGGTACATGTGGTCGTTGATGTACCGGGCGCGGACCGGGTCCCTGAGCTTCACCTCACGGAGCTTCTCAAGGCCTTCTCTGTATGAGAAGATGTAGCCCGTGTTTCCGGACGGGAGGAAGAACACGCCGTGCTTCCGGTCTATGGTGAAGGCGTGGTGGTTTTCCCCGACCTCGGATCCGAACCCTTCGACCGTGGTGGAGTCCGCGACCTCCGGGTTCTGAGGGTCTGAAACGTTGAACACCACTGCTTTCGTGGAGCCGTTCTCCATCCCGATTCCCAGTATGCGGTCGCCGCCGAGCGGGTGGAGGTAGGATGAGAAGCCGGGCAGTTTCAGCTTGCCGGTGACCTCGGGGTCCTCAGGGTCGGAGAGATCGATGATGTGGAACGGGTCGATCCTGCGGAAGGTGACGACGTAGGCCTGGTCCCCGATGAACCGCGTGGAGTATATCCTCTCGTTGACACCCATGCCCTGGACCGCTCCCCTCCTCTCCAGTGTCGCGGCGTCGAGGACGTAGAGGTCGTTCCCGGATTCAGTACGCGTGTCGCCGACCGTGGTGGCGACCCTGAGGTATCCCTCGTGTTCGTCCATGGAGAACTGGTCCAGCATCCTGCCCGGGACCTCTCCGCGTGCGTCGACGGAGAGTTCGCCGTCGGTCTCGACCCTTACGATACCTGTCCTCGTGAGCTGTCTCTTGTGGCCGGAGGACCACTCGGAGTATCTCTCGCTGAACCGCCGGCTGAATTTCCCCTCTTCTTCATCCGGCAGGGATGTCCTGTACTCGCGTATTATGTTCTGTAGTTCGACCAGTTTCGCCTCCCTGCTTATGTCGTACTCCTGGAGCCTGTTTATCTCCTCCCGGGTCTCCTGGTCCAGCAGCCCTCTCGCCGAGGACAGGAACCTCTGAAGCCTCTCCAGCCGAGACATGGAATCCATGTACGTTATGTAGACCGCGTTGCTGGAGACGTAGACCTCGGTGGATCTGCTCGAGCCAACGAAGGATGTCGCTGACCCGGTCCTTCCGGTCGTGGCGTTGAACGAGACCACTGTGTAGGTGGAGTCGGCCCCGGTGATGTCTCCGGGGTAGTATATCGAGGTGCAGGGGACCGTTTTCCCGGTCATCGGTCTCAGCGGGCACGGGTCATCCCTGTCCACTTCCTGTCTGAGGACCGCGTATATCTTCCCGGATTCCAGCCGGGCGTCCACCACTGTGCCGTTGAAACCTATCTCCCATTTCTTCGCGGGCTCTCCTGATACGTCGTAGCCGACCGCTCCGGTTTCAGTGAAGACGGTCAGGACCTCCCCGTGAAGCAACATCTTCCCGTCTTCAGGTATCTCGTGCTTCTTCGTAATGTTTTCCGGCGGTAGAGCCCTGATGACGGAGGTGTTCCTCTCTGTCCTGTCCGGGTAGTATATCGAGGTTTCGGACCGGAGCTGTGGCTCCGGGATGCCGATGTAGGGGTGTTCCGGCGGTGAGTAGTAGAACCTGCGGCCGCCGGTCTTCAGTATGTCCGGCTCCTGTATCCCTTTCTCCTGGACGTTGGTCCTGGAGTACCGCTCGACCTCGGTCTTGTCACCGGTGGGCGCGGCGGCCTGGAACTCCCTGAGAGCTGTGTCGCCGGCGTCGTAACCTGTTCCCCCGGAGTGCTCCGAGATGTACTCCCTGAACTGCTGTTCGGACCTGAAGGTCGAGACCTCGGGCACGACCGACCGCTCATCGACCACCTGCTGGACTGCCGTGAACGCACCTGCTATCAGGACCGTCACCGCCACGACGACTCCTATCCTCCTCGTGTTCACAGAAAGGATTCGGGGCCGGAGCGGTATAAATCTGCCGGTACCTCTACCGGTTTTAAGACTTGGCGACCGAAGGTCCTCCATGGAGAACCCCGGCGAGGAACTCCGGCTGAGAAGTGAGACGCCGAGAGGGAACTATACTTACAGTTTCAGGACCGCTGACGGCGTCTCGAAGGATTTCAGGGATGCGGAGATCGCGCTCGCGGATCACGTCGATCCCGGACCGGGCGACCGCGTTCTGGTGGTCCAGTCCGGCTTCGGGTTCCTGCCGGTCGCGCTGGGGAAGGACCGGGAGGGAGAGACCGTCGGTGCGGAGACCAGCGACCGGGCGTTCCAGCTGACGGAGATGAACATAGAGGAGAACGGGGTGGAGCACGCCCGGGCGAGGAAGCTGCCGTTCTACTCGGAGCTGGGAAAGGACTTCGACGTGATACTCTACGCCCCGAGAGGTTACGAACCTGTCGACGTGGTCAAGGACCGGCTCTCGGTCCTCGCCGGTAAACTGGTCCGGGACGGCGAACTTTTCGTCGCGGGCAGAAAGACCGACGGCGCGAAGAGGTACGGCGACCACCTGGACTCCTTCGGCGGCGAGTCCGGGAAGATGGTCCAGGAGGGACGCCAGAGGATCTACAGGTACGTCAGGACCGCGGAGCCGGAGGGAGAACGTTTCGACGTCGAGACAGGGTTCTCCGCCGCGGTCCGTGGCGCAGAGCTGGAGTTCGGCGCGAGGAAAGGCCTTTTCTCCCCGGGGGAGCTGGACGACGGTTCCCGGCTCCTGATCGAGAACCTCGATTTCTCCGGGGATGACCGCGTGCTGGACCTCGCCTGCGGCTACGGCGCGGTCGCGGCGTTTGTCAGGGAGCTTTTCGGCTCCGAGGTCTTCCTGTCGGACGATGACAGGACCGCGACCCATTACGCCGAGAGGAACATGGAGATGAACGGTTTCGACCGGTTCGAGGTCGAGTGCGCGGACTGCCTGGACGGTTTCAGGGACAGGAGGTTCGACGCCGTGGTCACCAACCCGCCGACCCACGCAGGTAAACAGGTGACGTCGGAGATGTTCCACGGCGCGCACTCGGTCCTCAGGGACGGCGGAGAGCTTTACGTCGTCTACAACGCCAACATGAGGTACGGTGAGCGGCTGGGAGAGTTCTTCTCGTCCGTCGAGGTCCTGGCCGAGGACGACGGTTTCAGGGTCGCGAAGGCGGTCAAGTGAACTTCTGTACCGGTATCTTCTTATATCAGAGCGCGCCCCATCTTTTACAGGTGATCAAACTGTGGAACTAGATGGAAAGGTCGCGATCGTGACCGGTGGTTCTTCCGGGATAGGAAAAGCTATAGCAGAAAGATACGTCGAAGAGGGCGCTGACGTCGTCATCGCCGACATAGACGAGGAAAGAGGTGAGGAGACCGCGGACGAGATCGGCGCGGAGTTCATCCACTGCGACGTCTCCGACAGGGACCAGGTCGAGGACCTGGTCGGGTCGACCGTGGAGAAGTACGGAAAGCTTGACGTGATGGTGAACAACGCCGGCCTCGGCTCCACCGCAGGGATAGAGGAGATGGAGATAGAGGACTACCACCAGATAAGGTCGGTGGACCTCGACGGAGTGGTCTACGGCTGCAAGGCCGCGGAGCCGCACCTGAAGGAGACCGAGGGATGCATAATCAACATCGCGTCGATCTACGGTCTGGTCGGTGACGTCGGCGCCACCGCCTACAACGCAGCGAAGGGCGGAGTCGTTAACCTGACCCGGTCCGTGGCGGACGACCTGGCGCAGTACAACGTCCGCGTGAACTCGATCTGCCCGGGATACGTCGAGACGCCGATGACAGAGGACATCCAGGAGGACGAGGAGTACATGGCTCACATCGAGAACATGACTCCGCTGGGACGGATGGCGGACCCCGAGGAGATCGCCGGTCCCGCCGTGTTCCTTGCCTCCGACGAGGCCTCGTACGTCACCGGTGTCAACATGCCGGTGGACGGCGGCTGGACCTCGCACTGAACCCTTTTCCCCCTCTCTCCTTTCTCTTACTGAGATGGAAGAAAGTTAGCCCCCCCAGGATTCGAACCTGGGTCACCAGCCCCAGAAGCTGGTAGGATTGACCGCTACCCCAGGGGGCTTTTCTGCTTCCTGCGGTAGTCAAGCACCGGCGAGGTGCGTCCTACCCCAGGGGGCTCTACTGACTGATAACAGAATTTAGGGGGGCAAGAGTTAAGAATCGTCAAGTATCTCGGACCGTATCCTGTCGACGGCGTCCTCCGAGACCGCGTGTTCCACCATGTCCGCTTCCTCCTCCGGGTCCTCGGCGCCTATCTTCCTGAAGAACTCCTCCAGCGTTCTTTTCTTCTTCTCCATCTTGGAGGCCTTCTCCTTCCCGATGGGGCTCAGTGTGAATCCCTTGTAGGCCTTCCTGCAGACCAGTGAGTCGTCTTCAAGCTTCTTGATCGCCTCTGTGACCGATGCCGGCGACACTCCCAGCCGGTCCGACAGTTCAGAGGTGGACGTCGTGTCCTCTCCCTCCTCCGTCAGCTCATATATCGCCCTCAGGTAGTTCTCCCTCGAACTCATATCTTTCACCT
>JBDGSJ010000011.1:6626-47193 GCA_042217585.1 Candidatus Nanohaloarchaea archaeon
CGCCGGGGCTGGGATTTGAACCCAGGAGGCCCGTTATGGGCCACCAGCTTTCCAGGCTGGCACTTTCAGCCAGACTCAGTCACCCCGGCACAGTACTTGTTTTCTGCGGGTATTTTTTTATCCCCTGCGTGGGTCTTACTGTTTCCATCTGCGGGGGTAGGTCTCCGGGTCCATGTAGACGTTTTCGAGGACCGCTGCGGTTCCTTCTCCGTCGTACATCTCTTCGGAGCTCATCTGTGCTGTGGCGATCGATACGAGTTCGCCTTTCAGTGTCATCACCGCGACTTTTTCTCCCTCTGTTATGCCGTCCTGTAGCTTGGAGATCCCGGTGCATCCGAGGTCGGCCCCGTTGGCGACCGCGTTGACGGCGGAGTCCTTTATCGCTATCTTTCTGAGGTGGCGGACCCCTGTCTCGATGGGCTGGAGTATCTCCTCGAGTCTTTCCTCTTCTCCGTCTTCCCTGTAGTAGTGGTATGCGTCGACGAGGTCCTGGAGGGTGTGGGCGTCTTCCTCGTTGATGGGTCCCTGGCTGGTCCTCCTGAGTTCTGTCATCTCCGCTCCGACCTCCAGTTCGTCGCCTATCTGTTCTATCAGTACTCTTACGTAGAACCCTGACTCGCATCTGACCTTTCCGAGTATCTTTCCGTCTTTCTTGTCCAGAAGTTCGATCTCGTATAGTTCTCTTTCTCTTTCCTCCCTCTTGACCGCGGATCTCTCCGGCGGGACCTGTTTGTTCGTTCCCCTGAATCCCCGCATGACTTCCGCGATGTCTTCCTCCGCCCGGTCCTGGGTGAGTTCTGCCTCGAAGACGTACTCCTTGTCGGCGCTGGAGAGGGCGTTGTTTATCCTTGTACCGGAGTTCAGTCCGACCGGCAGGACTCCGGTGGCGTTGGGGTCCAGTGTGCCGAAGTGTCCGGCTTTCTTGAGGTCCAGTTCTTCCTTTATCCAGGTGGAGACCTGTTTGCTGGTGGGTCCGTACGGCTTGTCTATGACTGCGAATCCTTTCTCCATCAGTTCCTCGACTCCCCTTTTCTCGGGGATGGCGCCGTGTTCCTCAGATGTCTCCGCTTCTTCCCTGGTGTACCACTGGACGTCTTCCATGGAAAGAAGATGTGACAGGAAGTTTTTTATGACCGGATTCATGCGACGCCGAGCATCTTCCGGAGGATGTAGCTCAGCGGCATCGCGATGACTATGTAGAATCCGAGCCAGTTCAGTGTTCCTCCTATGAACGGGAGGCTGAACGGCAGGGGTATGAAGGCTCCGTTGACGTGTAGTCTGGCGTCTCCGCTGTTCACGTTGAATCCCGTGGTCTGCCATGCGACCCCGAGGGCGTCGAACTTCTCCTTCCTGGATATGTCTGCGGTCTGTCCGTCGATCTTCACCACCGGCGTCGTGTTGTTGACGACCCGGAGCTCCGCCGAGTGCCCGTTGAATTTCAGCTGGCCGGTCCAGGTGTCGTTGGCGGTCCGGTTCATGTCGACCGTTGGCGCGTACGTGGCTCCGAGCCACGGGAAGATCAGGCTGACGAATACCATCGTGGCGAGCATCGGCTTCAGGTTGAGCATCATGAACTTCTGGTTGAGCTCCATCGTCTTCTGGAGGTGGTTGGATACCTTGTCGGATTCCTCATCCTTCTGAGCCTCCTTCATCTTCTCCTGGTGCTTGTTCAGTTTGTCCTTGATGCGGTCCGCCTTCTCGATGTCCAGGAATATGTAGTAGAGGACAGCGAAAAGTCCGGCGAGGCACATCGAGAAGAACGCGAGCGATGGGTACGGTCCCAGTGCCAGTACGGGCCCGAATATAGTGTTGTAGAACCCGTAAAGCGGGGATAGGATCGCTCCGATTCCTGCTACCATACTTTATAGATTCCCGGGAAGTCTTTTAAAGAACTGTCCCTTTTCCGGCGGGGTCACTGGATGAAGTCCTTGAGCGCGGGGTGAAGCTCCTCCATGTGCTTCTGGGCGAGTTCCTCGTACAGGTTGTACATGATCATGACCGTCAGCAGGATACCTGTTCCTCCTCCGGCGGCTTGTGTCATGTTTGCCAGTCCTGCGATCATTCCTACGGTGAACCCTGAGAGGACTGTCAGGCCCGGGATGTAGCGGTTCAGGACCTTCTTGATCACCCTCTTGTCCTTCCGGAATCCGGGTACTTTCATCCCTGTGTCCTGTATCTGGTCCGCGACCGAGTCCGGGTCCTGTCCGGAGGTCCTCATCCAGAATATGGAGAACAGTATGGATCCGAAGGAGTAGACTCCGAGGTAGAAGAATATGTGGAAGATATCCATAGCCGTCACGGCGCCGAAGGCGCCCTGTAGCATCGATGTTACCGCCTGTGTCGGCGCCTGGAGCATTGCGACCAGTCCCTTGGTGGCCTGTCCCTGCTGGCTGAAGCATCCGAGGATGCTGCACCCGTCCGCACCGGCCAGAGTCGTACCGACTATCTGTATGTTGGACACGAGCGCCGCGATCAGGATCACGGGCATGTTGGAGGTGTAGAGGAACTTCAGAGGCCATTTCTGCCCGAACCCTCGGACGTTTCCGAAGGTGAGCGGGACCTCGACCCGCATCGACTGCGTGTAGACGGCGGCGGCGAAGACCGCTATCGTCGAGATGACCGGGAGGAGTGCGGTGAAGTTGAGTGTCTGTATGAACCGGAAGATCGCTCCGACAGGTTCCCCCCCTGCGGCGGTCCAGTAGAGCTGTGGCGGGATTCCGCTGGTGAGCGGGGATATGGATGAGATGAATATCGCCTTGGCGACTCCGGCTGATATGAAGAGCCCTGTTCCCGATCCGAATCCCCATTTCTGGACCAGGTCGTCGAGCAGTATGATTATTATGCCTCCGACCGCTATCTGGCTGGAGAGCAGCAGTATAGTGGAGGGAGCCGAGACCGCGCCGAACGTTCCCGAGAGGACATATCCGAAGGCTTCCACGACCGCGAGTACGTATGCCAGGACCTTCTGTGCGGCCTGGAACTTCTGTTTTCCTTCCTGCGTGTTGGTATCCCAGGGGAGTAGTTCGGATCCGACCATCATCTGGAGGACGATGGATGCTGTTACGATCGGTCCGATTCCCAGCGTGATTATGGTTCCTATCTGCGCTCCGAGTATGGTCTGGAACGTCTTAAGCTGCTGGAGGGCTTGCTGGACGGCTGCGTTGTCCGCCCCGTAGATGTTTATCGATCCCAGTACGAAGTAAAGTAGAAGTACGATACCGGTCCAGGTGAGCATCTCCTTCAGCGACTGCTCCTTCTCTGGCTCCTTCACGCTGGGGAGGTAGCTCGCTATCTGGACCAGTCTTGACATCCTGTTACTCCTCTATTTCTACCGGTTCGGCCCCAGTTTCTTCAATCTTTCTCTCGGCCGAGTCGGAGAACTCCTCCGCCCGGATCTCTATCTCCCGGGTGAGCTTCCCCGTTCCGAGGACCTTGTCGTACCCTGCCCTGTCGGCGTGGAAGACGTATCCGTCTTCTGTTTCCTCGGCGGCTCCTGATTCAACGAACTCCTCGATCCTCTGGTCGATGTCTCTCAGGTTGATTCCGTCCTGTTCGGTGGAGCCGTGCCTGTTGAAACCTTTTTCTCCGAGTTCGTGGACTTCGCCACCTTCCATCTTGTGGTGGCCGGCCTTTTTCCCTCTTCCAGCGTTTCCTCTTCCTCCACGGTTGCCTGCTCCCCTGTTCTTCTTCGAGGAGCCGTGTCCGTGGCTTCCTGACTTTTTCTTCTTGGATCTTCTCTTTACCATCTTTAACACCTATGCCATCTTCTGGACCAGCCGGTCCAGGTCCTCTCTTTCGCCAAGGCTTCCGCCCTGGTTGACGTTTTTCTTGGTGTCGCTGTATCCTCCGCTTGGAGGCGGAAGGTTCACGACGTCTCCGTGCTCGAGTTCTCTGCCGTGACGGTCCTCGAGTTCCTCGACCGTCTCATCATCTATCTCGCCGTACGTCACGTAGTCCTTCACGACGTCCAGCATCCCTCTGGCGGATTCGGTGTCGTCGAGGACCACGCACTGGTTCTTCTTCTCCAGTCCGAGCGTCTGGAGGGTGTTCTTTACTTTCTTCCTGGCGTCGATGCTTCCTCTTACCTTGATCGCTGCTATCATTCGTTATCAGGCCTCTTGTACTCGTTGATCTTCTTCAGGGCGTTGAATGCTGCCTTGATCAGGTTCTCTCTGGTCCTTGTCTTTCCTCTGGCCTTCACCCAGACGTCCTGGTATCCTGCGAGTTCGAGCATCTTTTTCATGTCGTCGCTGGCTGCGAGCCCGATCCCCTTCGGTGCGGGCTTCAGGCTGACCTCGACGCTGCCGGACTTCCCCGTTACCTCGAAGGGCACGGTGTGGTCGGTCCCGCAGGCGCATTCCCAGGATCCGCATCCCTGCTTGACCTGGATGAGGTTGAGCTTGGCCTCGCGGTTCGCGTCCTCGATCGCGGCCCGGGTGTCGTCGGACTCTCCCATGCCGATGCCGATGACGCCGTTCCTGTCGCCGAGGACGGTCATGGCGTTGGAGCTGTAGCGGGCGCCCGACTTGTGCATCCGGGCGGTCCTCTTCGAGACGGTCCTTCTCTTTCCTCCTCCCTTTCCGGGAGTTCCTCCTATGAGTATGACTTCTTCCTCGAGGTCGACCAGCTGGTCGACGATCTCGGGCTCCATTATCTTCCGGTCCATTTCAAGTGCTTCCTGTATGTTGGTGATCTGGCCCTGTGCGACCTTCCTTCCCAGCTTGGTCTTGGGCTTCCAGATCTCCTCTTCTTCCGTTTCCTGTTCAGACATTTAGAATTCACCTTCGATGTTTTCCTTGACTTCTTCGAAGTTTTCGACTATATCGATGTCCTTCATCTCCTTGATGTGCTCTCCCCTGATTCTCTCCTCGGAGGGGAATACCTCTTCACCTGCACCTATGTCCATCCCTGCATCGATCATCCCTTTCAGGGCGGCGAAGACCCTGTTGCCGTTCTTCTTCTCCCTGAGTCCGAGGTCCAGCACCGCCTCGTCCTCATCGGCGCGGTGTCCTGCAAGGTAGCCGGTGAGGTAGGCGGCGGGGAGGTTGCCGGTGTGGTGCTCCCATCCGCGATCCTCGAGCTCCTTGCTGACGGTCTGAGCCGTGTTCTCGTCACCTTCCTCGCTGTAGTGCGAGAGGTGGACCCTGGTATGATTGTTTGAAAGTCTTATCACTGCCCTCGGCTTACCTGACTTGAGGAGCTTCAGCCTCTGCTCGTAATCGGTCTTCTGCTCCCTTCTTCTCCTGAAAGGTAGCTTGAAGTTTGATGAATCAGCCATAGTATTCTATCACTCGAGCTTGTTCTCGACGTGGTTTTCGAGGTGTTTGGTGTCCCTGAAGAAGCCTCCCTTGGACATGTCGTACAGTTTCCTGTACTGGTCCTGGGTTATCTCGTTGTCTTCCCGGAGTTCCTTCAGTCTCTTCCTTATGGCACGGATGCTCTCCATCCATTCCTGCTTGGAGTCCTTCCGGGCGGTCTTCTTGCCCTTCCGGTTTCCGTGGCCCTTTCTCTGTCCTTTCTTCTTCTGCTTCTTCTTTTCACGGCTTCTTCCCTTGGAGTTGCCTTCCTCATCCTTCTTCTGGATAGTTCCTCCCTCTATCAGGTTCCTTATGTCCTGCCGCGTGATGGCCTCGTCGACTTTCTCCTGCTCGTCGGGATCGATCCATACGCGGTCCTCCCCGACGTCCATTATGTCCGCGGCCATCCTTCTCTGGCTCTTGAGGTCCATCTATTCTTCACCTCTGTTCAGTACTTTGATGTCTTCTTCGTCAGCTTTTTCAATGATCTGTTCTCTCTTCCTGTCTCCGACCGTCGAGCCGATGCGGGCGGCCTCTCCCTCTCCGACCTCGTCGAGGTCGTCAGGGTTGTGGACCATCACTTCCTCGTATCCCGATGGATGCTTCCCGCGGGACTGTTTTTCGGTCCTGTAACCTATCTTGGGCTTCGCCGGCGCACCGTTCCTCTCCAGCCGTATCTTGGAGTGCTTTCCTTCCGGGTTCTTCCAGTTCGTGTCTACCCTGTTGTGCTTGTCGCTGTCTTCTCGCTTGAAGTCGTCACTCATCGGATTCCTCCTCCAGTATGTAGACCCCGTCCTGGAACGATCTGGGGTCTCTCGAGCCTTTCGAGCTCATCTGTTCGATCCTTGCCGCGGTCTGGGAGACGTTCTCCTTGTCCGGACCCGTGATGGTCAGGTCCTCGCCGTCGACCTCGACGTCGACGCCTTCCATTATCTCTACCCTTCTCGGGTTCCTCTCTCCCATGAAGTTCTCGATGACTACCTCTCCGTCTTCCTTCTTGATGTTCATCGGGAAGTGTGCGTAGACTCCCTTCATCCTGTAGACGTATTCCTCTTCGAGTCCTTCGATCATGTTTTCGGCGTGGCTCCTGAAAGACTTCGCGATGCTTGTCACGTTCTTCCTGTCGGTCTCCGTGGTGAAGACTATCTCGTCTCCGTCCACCTCGACGTTCACAAGGGCGTGGTTGAGTTTCTTGCTGACCTCCTGGTCGCCGTCCGTGACCTCCAGGACCTCGCCGTCGTATTCCGCGTCTATTCCGTCCGGTATCTCTGTTTTTATCTCCATCCTGATCTACCTCAGTAGACGTACCCCAGGAGCTTTCCTCCTACGTTCTGGTTTTCTGCCTCCTCGTGGGTCATGACCCCGTGGGAGGTCGTGACAAGCAGGTGTCCGAATCCCTCCGCGGGCAGGAACCTCTTCGCCCACTTGGTGTACTCGTCGCTTCCGGTGGAGAACTGCGGTTTGATCGACTGGCATTCGTTGATCTCCGGCTTGACCTCCACCTTGAACTTTCCTCCTTTTGAGTCCTCCACGAGCTCGAATACTCCGATGTATCCGAGGTCCTGGAGCTTCAGCAGCACGTTCTTTACCAGGTTGCTGGTGGGCTCTATCTTGGCGTACCTGTTTCCGGTCCGTGCCGCGTTGTTGATCGACGACAGTGCGTCGCTGAAAGTGTCCTGTTGCATTCTCTATTTCACCTCTACTTGAGCTGTTCGAATCCTATTTCTTCTGCGATTTCGCGGAAGCACTGCCGGCAGTAGTCCAGTCCGTACTTTCTGATGATCCCTCTTCCTGTCCTGCCGCATCTCCGGCATTCCTTCTTCTCCTTTCCGTAGTCCCTTTCCTTCGGAGAGTTGTGCTTCTCGAACTTTCTTCTCTTTCCTGCCTTGTGCTCTATCTGGTCCAGTATCTCTTCGTATCCCATCAGTTGAAAACCTCCGGTTTTCGGCTGTTCCGAAAATCTGTGATTTTCATCACTGATTCACCTCGACTCCGAGTTCTTCCTCTACGAACTCGCGGGCCTCCTCGTCGGACACCAGGTGTTCCTTTCCTATCTCGGAGGGTTTGTGGTCGCGTCTCTTGACCCTGTATCCCGGTCTCTCGAGGTTGACCACTACCTCGAACCCTCTCATGCCGATGTCCGCATCGTAGTCGATTCCCGGCACGTCGATGTACTCCGATACCCCGAAAGCGAAGTTGCCGTTTCCGTCGAAGGAATCCGCAGATATGTCGTCCGCGGCGGGGAGGACCTTCTCCACGAAGTCCCGGGCCTCTTCTCCACGGAGCGTCACCTTTGCTCCGATGTTGAGCCCGGACCTGAGGCCGAACGTCTTGGATGCGTCGCCGGATTCGGTCCTGACCGGTTCCTTTCCTGTTATCTTTTCGAGCAGGGTGAATGCTTTCTCGACTTCGTCTCCTACTTCTCCGACCCCTGCGTTGACCGTTATCTTGCCTATCTTGATCTGCTTCATCGGGTTCTCCGTCTCTGGCATTTTACTCTACCTCCAGTCCGTTGACTGCTACAAGGTTTTCCAGCTGTGTGTCGAACTGCTGGTCCTCTTCCTTCAGGGTCGCCGTGTCAGGGTTGACCCCTCTTCCCGTGACTTCCTCTACTTCTCCGGTCTCTCCGGCGTGCTTTCCTCCTATAACGAGGACCTGTGATCCTTCCTCGAGTTCGAGTTCCTCGACCTCATCACCGAATACCAGGGTGTTGCCCGTGCCGTGGTCGGCCTCGGAGCGGTAGTTCTCGCCGTTGTGGAGCCTGTAGACGTATTCGTCTCCCCTGTCTTCCTTGTCCTTGATCTTCGCTATCTTCCTTTCGTAATCCGTGGATACGAACCTCAGGCTGTCCTCCTGTATGAGGACCCTGTAGGTCTCCTCTGCGTCCTCCAGCGTGACCGCATCAAGGACTCCGATTCCGTCCTGGATGTCCCTGACCGGTTCGCCGTTCCTCAGGAGTTTACCGTCCCTGATGATCTCCTTGGCCTCCTTCTCGGTGTCCGCATACTCTGTGATTTCACGGAGGAACAGGACCGCCGGGATGGCTTCCTCCCTGCTCCTTGAGCCTTTTATGGTCGAGACGTATGCTTTCTTCTTGCCCTTCAGCGGGTAGTGCTTTGGAGCTGAAAGTCTTTTCTGGTGGGTCATCGTATCACTTTTCCTCCTCTTCTTGTTCATTTTCGCCGGAGTTTCCGGATTCGAGCTCTTCCTCTATCTCCTCGAGTTCTTCCATCGCTTCCTCGACTTCTTCCTCGACTTCCTCGACGTCTTCCTCTACTTCTTCCTCTACTTCTTCGAGGTCTTGCTCTTCTTCATCCTCTCCTGACTCTTCCTTGACTTCTTCTTCAGTTTCTTCCATCTCTTCTACTTCTTCCTCGAGTTCTTCCTCGTCGATCTCGTCCATGTCGACGTCCTGCTGTTTCTGCATCTGCTTCATCATCTCGTTCTCTTCATCCTCCTCGAGGACCTCTTCGACTTCCTCCTTCTCGACCTCGATGTCGGCGGTCTCTTCTACGCCGTACTTCTCGATACGGTCCGAGTCCTCAAGGTTGAGGGCGTGGATCTGAAGGTTGGAAGGTCTGAGAGCTTTTTCCCTCATCGTTCCGTCGTTCTTCTCCACCTCTATGCCGTCGACGTATACCTTCTGCTCGTCCCTGTCGATCTCGCTTATTATACCTCTCTTTCCTTTTTCGTCGCCTCTCATCACCTCGACCCGGTCCCCCACGTTGAGGTTCAGGGACCGCGTCCCGAGTTCCTCACGTAGTTCGGGGGCGAGGTTTGCGGATACGAGCTTGTCCTTGATGTGCTGTGGTGCGTTCTCCCTGTAGTTCCTCTGCTTGGTCGGGTTCGTGCTTGAGTTCCACTGGCTGCTCCACTTCGATGTCATTTCTTAGACCACCTTCGACGCTATCTTTCCGATCGGGCTGTAACGCTGGACCACTTCCTTTGCTATCGGTCCGCGTGTCACCGATCCCTTTGGTAGCATGTTTTCCTCGACGAGGACGGCTGCGTTGTCCTCGAACCTTACTCTTCTTCCTGTCGGTCTCTGGTACTCCTTTCTCTGCCTGACGATCACGGCGTCGAAGACCTGGTGCTTGACCTCCTGGTCTCCCTTCAGGACCTTCACCTTGACGACGTCTCCGACTCCGGCGGAGTTCCTCCTGCTTCTTCTTCCTTTCCTTGCCTTGACTCCGATTATCTCCAGCTTCTTTGCGCCGGAGTTGTCGGCGCATTCGAGCGTGGCGCCGATGTCCAGGCTTCTCGTTATGTTTGCTCCGAGAGGCTTCATCTTACTCTTCCTCCTCTTCTGCGTCTTCCTCTTCCTCCAGTTTTTCGATTATGACGTGTGACTTGGTCTTGGAGATGGGTCTGGTCTCCGCGACCCTGACCCTGTCGCCCTCCTCTATCTCTGCTCCTTCCGGGACGTGGACCGTTATCTTGGTGTTTCTTCTCTCCTTTCTCTCGTACTTGGGGATCTCCTCGGCGTACTCCCACCTGACGGTGGCTGATTTCTCCATCTTGTTGGAGATAACTCTGCCGGTGAACCTTGTTCCCCTTGTCGGGTATTCAGTTTCGATCTTCTCTGCGGTCAATCTTTTCACCTCTGATTCGGCTTGCAACAACTGGAGGGGCTACAATTTTTTTATACGGGGATACTTCAGAATGGTCCTTCAGATACTGCGATTTTTCCTTGGACCACTCGAAGTATCGGACCGTTGAGTCACTGTCGGCTGATCGGTTTCCGACTTCCAGTGGCAGCCCATCCAGGCTGTAGAAACGAAAGTGGAGACAAATCTTAAAAGGGTACTTTAACCGAGGGTCTCCCACTTGCCCGGCTGGCTCATCTTGACACGTTCCTCGGGCCTCTTCGCTATAAGTCTTCCGTCGATTATCACTTTCTGCCCGTCGGGCAGTGTGAACCTGAAGCGGCAGTTCTTCTTCTCGACCTCGCGGTCCCCTATCCTCAGCATCGACCGGGTCTCGTCCATGACCTCGCCCGAGATACCTGTCTTTCCCTCATCGGTCGAGTCCACGACCTCTGCCTGGAGGCCGATCAGTTCGTGCTTCGGCAGGTTCTCGGGTGTGATAGCCATGTAAGAGAATCCGGATGGAAGAGTGAAAAATGTGTGTGGACCGTTTCTCAGGCCTTGACCTCTATGTTGGAGGGGTCGAACCCTTCCTCCTCAAGGACGTCCTTGATGCGCCGGGTGTGGTCTCCCTGGAGCTCTATCTGGCCGTTCTTCGCGGTCCCGCCGCAGGCCAGCTTGGACTTCAGCGTGGATGCGAGGTCGCCGAGGTCCTGGTCGTCGTCCAGTCCCTGGATGACCGTCATCTCCTTGCTGTAGCTCCTTGAATCGATTTTAACCGTTATCTTCTGCTCCTCCCTTGTGATGGAGTCACAGACGCACAGGTCCTCGGGCATCCCGCATTTCGGACAGGTCTCCGCCATCAGAGAACACCTCGGCGGCCTTCTGCGTGCCCGGAGATTCGGATTTCGTTCATTAGTATCTATTCAGAACGTTCGTTGAGAACAGTTTTGATCCTGGCGATGGTTTTCTTCATCTCTCCTATCCGGCCGGGGTTTTCGGCGAAGCCTCCGACCTCGACCTGTCCCTTCTCCTGAAGGAGTTCCTTCCTCAGGTCGTTCATCTTCTCCCTGAGTTCGGAGTCGCTCTTCTCCCTGAGTTCGGATGTCCTTAGTATTGCCACTGTTGATCACTTACTCCTGCGGGTTTAACTTTCTTGCTGTCTTTCAAGCCATTCGATGAAGGTTTTCCTGTTCTTCCCGGCCTCCTCCGCCTGGAGGATAGCACCGTAATCCGGGTCGTCCATCTCCTGGATCTGGTCCTTCGCCTCGGCGATAGTGCCCGAGACCAGGGTTTCGTGGTCCTCCGAAGCTCCGGAACCTTCTTCCTCTGTCTCTTCCCCGGAGTCCCGGGATCCCTTCTCTTCTTCTATCTCTTCCTCGATCTCCTCGATCTCTTCTTCGACTTCCTCGAGGTCCTCCTCGGCTTCCTCGACCTCTTCCTTCAGTTCTTCCTCGGTCTCTTCCTCTACATCGGACTCGAGTTCGTCCTCGTCAAGTTCCTCGAACGCGTCCCTGACCTCCTGCTTCGATATGTCGGAGGTCTCGACGTGCTCGCCGGTCTCCTCGATCGCTCTCTCGAGTTCCGTCGAGGTCATGCTGTCGGCTTCCTTTATCACTCTCTCTATCCTGTCGGTCTTCTCCTCGGCTTCCTCGCCGGTAACCATCTCGTGGAGTATCTCGTCTTCCACGTCCACATCACGGTGCTTGAACTCCGGCATCTCCTTCATTATCCTTACCTTTACGCCGATCGCGCCGGGCTTGGTCCTTGCGAGTTCGTAGGCGGATTCGACGTTGTCCTTCGAGGTGTTGCCGCATCTCTTGACGTATCCGAAGGAGAACTTCTCGGTCCTCCCCCTGTTTCCTGAGAGCTTTCCGGCGATCTCAAGCTCTGCACCGATCACTCCGGCCTCTCTCATCCTTCTCAGGTAGGTGTAACCGACCCTCTTCGCGTGGCCTCCCTTCTCGAGCCAGGAGGCGATGCTCTTCGCGACGATCTCTGCGTCCGCGTCCGGGTCCTCTATCTCGTTTACCTCGATCTGAGGGTTGTCGAAGTCGAACTCGTCCTCGAGGTCCGAGGTGAGTTCCTTGATGCGGGACCCGCCGCGTCCGATGACGAGGCCGGGCCTCTGCGCGTATATAACTATCTTTGTCGATGTGGGTGTGCGGACGAGGTCGGAGTGCGAGTATCCTGCTCCTTCAAGCTCTCTCTCGAGGAACTCGTCCAGTCTTACCTTCCTGATACCTTTCTGGATGAACTTCTTCTCCTTCATGTTATCTTTCTCCTACTACAATTTTGACGTGAGCTGCTTTTGTGGTCTCCCCGCGGAACCTTCCGGGGGTCTGCATCTCCTGACCCTTGTTCGTTATGAACTTCTGGACCTCGAGCGATCCCGGGTTGAGGCCCTCGTGCTCCGCGTTGGATTCCGCGGCTTCCAGGACCTCGAGGACATGCTTCGCGGCCTTGACAGGATATCTTCCTGATCCCTGGCCGGAACGGTGTCCGACATCGGAGTCGAACTTCGTGTAGGGAACTGCGAGTTCTTCCTCGGTCACCATCTCCAGCTTTCTCTTCGCCTTTTCGACGGTGTCTCCCTTGACGAACCTGCCGATCTCGGTGCAGTCCTTCCAGGAGACCGGCATGTTGTCGCCGACCGCCTTCGCCTGGTGTGGTTCTGTCTCGACTGGCATCCGGATCACTTGAGCGGGATGTGCTTGGACGAACGTGTCGCTCCGAGTCCCGGAGCGCTGTGTTCGACCTTCTTCCTGGTTTTTGCGAGCTCTCCGAGGTAGTGTCCGAGCATCTCGGGCTCGATCTCCACATCGATGAATCCCTGTCCGTTGTAGACCTCGATGGTCTTGCCGACCATCTTCGGGACCACTATCATGTTTCTCTCGTGGGTGCTTACAGTATCCTTTTCCTCGAGGTCGTCGAGGATCTTCTGCTCCTGTTCGCTGAGACCTCTCTGTATCTTTCTGCGGCCTCTTGCGTCAAGCAGTTCCGAGAACTCCTCCAGGCTCATGTCCCGGAGTTCTTCCATCGTCTTTCCTCTGTAGGTGAATTCTTCGCTCATCAGTATCACGTTCTAGTCTTTCTTCTTCCCGCTTCTCTTCGCGCCGATGTTTCCTACCTTCCTGCCTGATGCGGCGTGCTTCGAAACGGTCTTCGGCTTTCCTGGTTTTGCGGATCCACCGAACGGGTGGTCCACGGCGTTCATCGCGACCGCGGAGACCTTCGGGTAGGACTTTCCGCGTGCCTTCATCGCCTTGTGCTTGTTTCCGGCCTTGACGAACGGTTTCTCCTTCCTTCCGCCGCCAGCGACCTTTCCGACTGTCGCCCGGCAGTCCTTGCCAAGAGTCTTGAACTTTCCGCTGGGAAGCTGTAGCCTGACGCCGTCCTTCTGGTGGGTGACGACGAAGGCGTAGGTCCCGGAGCTCCTGACGAGCTTTCCGCCGTCTCCGGGCTGGAGCTCGATGTTGTGGACCGGGACTCCCTCGGGGACCTCCCCGAGAGGCAGCGTGTTCCCTTCCTCTATCTCGGCGGAGACTCCGACCTCGATGGTGTCTCCTGTGGATAGGTTCTCCGGTGCGAGGATGTTCCTCGTCTCTCCGTCCTCGAACTCGACGACCGCTACCGGTGCGGTCCTGGAGGGATCGTGGACTATGTCCACTACCTCTCCCTCGAGCTCTGCGTTCCTGTGTTCTACGTCGCCCCTCCCCTTGTGGGAGTTGGATGTGTACTTGGGCGATCCTTTTCCTCTTCTCTGCTGTTTGATCGGGCTTCCCATAGTTGTAGTACCTCGTCTACATCATGCCGAGCTCGGTCGCGACGTCCATCGCGCTGTCCGAGTCGCTCAGTTTTATGTACGCTTTTTTCTCTGCCTGTGGAGTGATGGAGGTGTTCACTTTTTTAACGGTCACATCGAACAGCTCCTCGACCGCGTCGCTCACCTGGTTCTTGTTCGCGTCAAGGTCCACTATCATCACTAGCTTGTTCTGCATGTCGACCTTGTCCATCGCCTTCTCCGTCATGTGAGGGTGCTGGAGCACGTCCCACGCCTTGTCCTCGTTCATTTCTTCAGTCACCTCTGGTAGAGTCCTTCTTCCTCAAGTTTTTCCAGTGCTTTTTCGGACCAGACCGTCAGCCTTCCAGGCTGTGCGCCGGGCGCCAGCTTCTCCGCGTTGAGCTGGTCGACCAGCGATACCTCGACTCCCGGCAGGTTGTTCGCCGCGTCGAAGACTCCTTCGTCCTCGGCGACAACGACGAGAGGTCCGACCTTTCTCCTGTACTTCCGTCCGCGGTTCGCTCCCTTGCCGGACCTGATCTTCTTCTCGCTGACTCTCTCGAGTTCGTCTTCAAGTCCGAGGTCCTCGAGTTCTTCCTTCAGTTCTGCGGTCTTCTCGACGGATTCGAGGTCCGCCTTCAGCGGGAGGTCGCCGTCGTAGTCGTGTTTCTCGCTGACGAGCTCTTCATCGTTCGTCGCCGCGATGGCTGACCTGATGGCTTTTCTTCTCTCCTTGTCGTTTATCTCTTCCTCGTAGTCCTTCTCGGGCTTCGGCGGATGTGCCGTCCTTCCGCCCTTGGTGTTCGGTGCCTCTGCACCTTCTCCGAACAGCTGCATGCCGCGTCCCATCCTGATCTTTCTCGGGGTGCGGGCGCGTCCCTTGCCCTTGGCGCTCCTGTAGGTCCTTCTTCTCTTCCTCCATCGGACCACGTGCTTCAGTCCTGCGTCTTCCTCTGCGCCGTAGGACTGCCTGTTCTTTGACTGGATTGAGAGGACCGCTCTCTTCACGATGTCGGGCCTCACTCTCTCGTTGAACTGGTCTGGTAGTGCCATCTTTCATTCACCTCTCGATGTGTGTTATCTCGGGGTTTCCTGGGCTTCCGTCCTTCCTGAGGGCTGTTCTAAGCCTGATAAGT
Source organism: Candidatus Nanohaloarchaea archaeon (assembly GCA_042217585.1). Taxonomy (GTDB): domain Archaea; phylum Nanohalarchaeota; class Nanosalinia; order Nanosalinales; family Nanosalinaceae; genus JBDGSJ01. The sequence continues at coordinate 21,430 of JBDGSJ010000011.1, forward strand.
CTCTTGGACGGTCCCGGGACCGATCCCTTGATTATTATGTAGTTGCTTTTGACCTCTCCGTACTTGTTGAATCCTCCGTCCCTCTGGACCTCTTCCGGGTCCTCCCCGTATCCGAGGATCCTCTTGTTCTCGTCGGTCCGGTTGTTGAAACCTTCCTGTCCGGGAAGCGGGACCTTCCAGGACAGCGTGTCGGGGTGCCACGGTCCGACGTTTCCTGCCTTCCTCTCCTTCTTCTGCGTCTTGTGGGAGAGCGTCTTGATCCCGTATCTCTGGACGGGTCCTTCAGTACCTTTTCCTTTCGTGACAGCGATGACGTCCGAGTAATCCCCCTCGTCGAACACGTCGGAGAACTCGATCTCCTTCCCGATCATCTCCTCGGCGTACTCGAGCTGGTCCTCGACGTCGCCGCCGAGACCGATCTCGAAGTTCTCCGGCTTCTTCCTGGAGATCCCTGCCTCGGAGGGCTGGGTGTGGACCAGGAGCCGGACCTCCTCGAGGTCCTCGACGTTCTCCTTCGCCTTCTCCAGGTTCTCCATGTTGCCCTCCTTCGGTATGTCGGTCGCTCTCTGGAGCTCTTTCGCCGGGCTCTCGGTCCAGGCCTCGGTGAAGACCTGCTTCCCGGAGTTGAGGTCCTCCGTGTAGAACCGTGCCCCGTAGACCCTGAGGGGCGGTGCTTCAAGTATCGTTACGGCTTCGGCCACCTCCTGTCCCCTGGTCGCTCCTTCAGTGTCGTCGACCATGAGGACCCTGCTCATTCCGACCTTGTAGCCTGCGTATCCGAGTGGTTTGAGTTCGTCTGTGTCTTCCCATGTTCTTACGTCTGGGTAGATCCTCTCCGCCCGTACCTTGGGCTTCGTACCCAGCGATCCGCTTCTTGACCTGTGTTTCTTTACCATTTGTGTGTTTCACCCATAGGCCTCGAAAGAGGCGTCCAGTGATGCGCGTCTCTGCGACGCTCCCAGAGGCCTCAACCGAGGCTTGGACCCCCAAGAACTTGAGGGTAAGAAAGAAGTCGGGATGAACTCTTATAAATGGGGTGTCGGTGGTTCAGTGGTGTTCGAGGACCTTATCGACGAGGTCCCTGAACTCCTCCATGTCCTTCACCAATTCCCGTATCTCCTGTCTGGAGTGGTCGTCGAGCAGGAGATCGGCCTCTTCCTCGACCATGGTCTCTATCTCTCCCTTCTCCCTGTGGGAGCGGAGGAACTCGTCCTCAACGTCTTCAAGACTCATGTCCATGTCTGCGGGATGAAGAGGTTTATCTCTATCCCTTGACGTTGACTACCGGCCTCATCCTCGCGACTTTCTCACCTATCCCGAGCTCGTCTGAGACCTGTATGACCTCGTCGACGTCCTTGTACGCGCCGGGAGCCTCCTCGGCGATCGTGGAGCCCGAGGCCGCCTTGACGTATATCTCGTCGCGCTCCAGCTCCTTCTTCACGTCGCCTCCCCAGTAGTCCTCCTTGGCCTGGGTCCGGGACATCAGCCTGCCGGCGCCGTGAGCGGTCGAGCCGAAGGACAGGTCCAGCGACTTCTCTCCTCCCCTGAGAATGTAGGAAGAGGTCCCCATGCTTCCGGGTATCAGGACCGGCTGTCCGACATCGCGGTAGGCCTCCGGCACTTCCTCTCTTCCTGCGGGAAACGCTCTGGTCGCTCCCTTCCTGTGGACCAGGAGCTCCTTCTCCTCGCCGTCGACCTCGTGGGTCTCCTCCTTCGCGATGTTGTGGCAGACATCGTAGAGCAGTTCGGTCTCGACCCCGTCGAATATAGTGTCGAGGCATTCCCGGACCCCCTGTGTTATGGCCTGGCGGTTCGCCCAGGCGTAGTTCGCGGCGGCGTACATCGCATCGCGGTAGTCCTCCGCCAGTCTGTCCCCGATCGGGGCGTAGATCAGCTCCTTGTCCGGTATCTTCTCGACTACCTCCGGGTATTCCTTCTCGAACTTTCTCAGGTAGTCCGTGCAGGTCTGGTGGCCCAGCCCACGGGAGCCGGAGTGTATCATTATCACTATCTGGTCTTCTTCAAGCCCGTACTCCTCCGCCACGTCCGAGTAAACGTCTGAGACGCGCTGGACCTCCAGGAAGTGGTTGCCGGAGCCGAGGGATCCGACCTGTCCGACGCCGCGGTCCTTTGCGTCGTCCGGGACCTTTTCCGGGTCCCCGGGAAGCCTGCCATTCTCCTCGCAGTTCTCGAGGTCGGACTCCTTCGCGTGACCGTTTTCGAGCATCCATTCGGCGCCCCTCTCCAGTATCTCCTCGAGGTCCTCCCTGTCGGTGTCGATGTATCCTCCCTTGCCGAGGCCGCACGGTATCTTGCTGAAAAGTATGTTGGCGAGCTGCTGCTCTCTTCCGCGGACGTCCTCGTACTTCAGGTCCGTCTTGAGGACCCTGACTCCGCAGTTGATGTCGTAGCCGATCCCTCCCGGGCTTATAACCCCGTTCTCGTTGTCGACCGCGGCGACCCCGCCTATAGGAAAGCCGTACCCCTGGTGGCCGTCAGGCATCACTATCGAGTACTTCTGTATCCCGGGGAGCGTCGCGACGTTCTTCACCTGCTCCAGGGTATTGTCGCCTTTTATTTCCTCAAGAAGTTCTTCGTTCGCGTAGACCCGTGCCGGGACCTCCATGTCGCCCTCGCGCGGGATCTGGTAGATGTTGCCGGATACCTTTTCCAGTTCCATGAATCCAGTATGCGGATGAATCTTTACAAAAGCGCACGGCTCATATGTCGAGGACTGCCTCCAGGGTCCAGACGCCGTCGCCGTAGTCCACCTTCATCTCGTTGTAGGTCGGGCCCTTGATGTCGAGAAGGGACATACCCGACGTTATGTTGTCGACGAGGACCGTGGCCTCCAGCCTGTAACCGGAGCCGGTCTCCTCGACGGCGAGGTCCTTCACGTTCCCCACCGCGACGTTCTCTGTGTCCTGGAGGTAGATGAGGCGGTCCAGGAAGTCGAAGAGCAGTGCCTCCAGACCCTCGGATTCGACCTCGACCTGGTGGCGGTACATGCCTCCCGCGCCGCCGACTATCTCGGAGAAGGCGTGGACCACCTCGGAGAAGACCTCTTCGAGGTCCTCCCCGGAAGCCCTGAACTTCTCGTCTGCCGCGTGTTCAAGTATCTCGTAACTCACTCTGCTCCACAGGAAACTGAGTGGTCTCGGAGGATTTTAATCTTCGGATTATCATCCATACCTCTCTGGGAACTTTTTCTCCAGGACTTTGCCCACGAGACGGTTCTGGTCATCCACGCCTAAATCAGTGTTGTCCACGATCAGGTCGTAGATCTCGAGATCGGAGAGGTCTATCCCGTAGTAGTCCTCGTAGCGCCGTGCGTTGTCCTCGTCACGTTTCCTCATCTTCTGCTTCAGGGCCTCGAGGTCGGATACCTCTTCCTCCGCCTCGCGGCCTTCTCCCTCGTAGTCATACATCACCCGGCGGGCTCTCTCCTCGAGGTCCGCCTCGAGCCGTATCCTGAGGTCCGAGTAGCTCCCGAGTATCCACGAAGGGAGCCTGCCCTCTATCACGCAGGACTCCTCCAGTCCTTTCTCGAGCGTCCGGCGGTCCACCTCTACGTCGACCTCCTTCCCCGCCTTCTCGGAGAGCTCCTCGACCGTCATACCGCGGTCCGCGGCTATGGACCTGAAGAAGTCGCCGGCGGAGTAACACGGCAGGTCGAGCTCATCTGCGATGTGTTCAGCGAGCGTTCCCTTACCTGCACCGGAGACGCCGTCCACCGTGACCACGAGGTCCGAGTCCTTCTCCCGGTCGTCCCGGAACTCCTCGACGTAGCTCTCCATGTACTGGAGTTCAGCGGAGAGGTTTTAACTCTAACCCACTGTGGCGGAACTTCCGGAAAAGACCCTCCAGAGGTTTTGAAGGAGGTGAACTCATCACAGTTCATGTCGGGGACCGCGGACCTTCCTCTCCACGGCGGCAGCGCGCCGGCATGGCTTTTCCAGAGGATGGAGGACCTGGGCGGCGCGATCTCCGAGCTGATAGTCCGTGAGTATGGGAGGGATGAGTACCTGGAGCGGCTCTCCGACCCCTACTGGTTCCAGGCGTTCGGCTGTGTCCTTGGCTTCGACTGGCACTCCTCGGGACTGACGACCACGACGATGGGAGCGCTGAAGGAGGCTCTGGACCTCGGTGAGCTCGGTGTCGCGGTCGCCGGCGGGAAAGGGAAAAACGCGTGGAGGACCACGGAGGAACTGGAGGAGTCCGTGACGGGGACCTCGGACCTTGAGCGGTTGAAGGAGGCCAGCAGGACCAGTGCGTCGGTGGACGGCTCCTGTGTCCAGGACGGTCACGAACTGTATCACCACACCCTGATCTTCTCCGAGGACGGTGAGTGGACCGTGGTCCAGCAGGGGATGAGCGACGAATACGCCCGGAGGTACCACTGGAGCTCGCTCGATGACCCGGGTTTCCTGGACGACCCGCAGTCGGGGATTGCCGCGATGGAGAGGAGAGGCGAGGTCCTGGATCTCTCATCCAGGGGATCAAGGGAGACCAGGCAGGTGTCGCTGGACCTTGTCAGGGACGATCCAGCACACCTGGAACGTTACGTGAAAAAACAGAGCACCCTGGAGGATTTCACGGGGAAGGAGCTGAAGATGCCGGACCATCACCGACTGAAGCTGGAGGACCTGTCGACACGGTCGATACGACAGCTCGAGAGGGCGTACGAGGAGGACCCGGAGGACTACGAGGAACTCCTGAAGACTGACGGCGTCGGGAAGAAATCGCTCAGGGCTCTGGCGCTGATAGCGGAGCTGGTCCACGGCTCTGAGAGCTCGTGGGAGGACCCCGCAAAGTACTCGTACGCCCACGGAGGGAAGGACGGCACCCCTTACCCCGTGGACCGGGAGAGGTACGACAGGTCCATAGAGGAGCTGGAGAACGCGGTACGGGAGAAGGTCGACGGGAAGGAGGAGAGGAAGGCGCTGGAGAGGCTCGGAGATCTCCGCAGTTAGGCCCTGCTTTTATCTCTTGAGCCGAAAACTGTTTTCTATGGCGAAGATAGACGAAAGCCTGGAAGAGCTCTCCCGGATGTACTCGCTGGTCGGAGGAGACCGGTTCGAGACCTGGTGGAGGACGAAGGAGAACGAGGGACTGCACGAGATAGCGATGCATCTCTCCGAGGAGTCGGAGAGCACCATGGAGGGGAGGAACGCGGAGATGGCGATACTTGACTACTGGGACCTCCTTGAGGACGAGGGATTGATGGAGAACGGGATGCTCACGGAGACAGGCGAGAACTGGGCTTCAAGGACCGAGACCGGTATTATACAGATCTACGAGTCCGACATGGTATCCTACGACGCGGAGGGTGAACCAGGGGACGGCGCCTTCTACCCGGACGACCTCAGGTCCATCGGCGGGATATACGGAGTCCTCGGCACCCCTGGAGCGCTCCAGGTGATGACCGCGGCGGTCAACGACGAGTTAGAGGAGATCGATCCATACCCCGACGCCACTGAGGTCCTCGGGAGGAACGGCTTCCTCGACGACGAAGCATACCGGAGAGGAGAGACGGTCCTCGATGAGAGCGCCGAGGACCTGTACAGGCGGCTGGTGGACGGGGAAGGCGGCGACTACAGGTGGGCGAGAGAAAACCTTTGAAAGAAAGAATTTGGAGCGCGGAACACAGGATTCGAACTCGAATCCTGTTCGAGCACTCATTCATGCGAAAGAGCGCGGAGCGCGGGATTTGAACCCGCGTCATCACCGATGCTGCCCACCAACATGATGTTTAAGTGGTTGACAGGGTGATATGATGGGCCAGACTACACCAGCTCCGCATCTTACACGACATGAAGAGAGGTTTAATTTTTTAAAACTACACCGACTCCCTGGTATCGCCAGAAAAAGTTTTTCAGGCAGCCTAAAGGTTCTTTCTCTTCGGATTTCGGGGATTGATTTCTGAACAGAACTTTTCTGCCATAGAGCCAGAAATCCTGACCTTGTACATGGTCTCCCATTCACTACAGGAAGGTTTTTCACTGTAGCAGGTATGCTGAATTTCTTTACGGGAGAGCGCCCTCGAAAAGTCATTTCGAAGCGATCGACTTATGGTTCCGTAGATGTATCTCCGGAATTTCTTCTCCCGGTAGCCATCGGTGTCGATCAGGCCCCGCAGGAAACCCTCTCTGAATGACTCGTTCTGCGGTCCATCCAGGCAGACCGTTCCTGTTTTCGACCCCTCTTCCCAGCTGAGCCTTGATTTAAGGAACCTGTAGAGGGAGCGAGAGTAGTAGTCGAGGACAGCCCTGTTAGCGTCCGGATTTCTGTAAACTCTTGGCTCCTTTCCCAGAACATCTTCAAGAAACCCTGAAAGCTTCCTCCAGTACTCCTCCGAATTATTCAGGTAAAACCGAATCCTGTAGTGGCCGCTTGAATCGGTATGGGCATTGCCATCGCCGGCAAAAACTCCACAGAGCTCCCCTCTTGTTTCGTCATCATCGGGAAGACTGACCGAGCACCTCTTCTGCTTCTGACCCACCTCTTTCCTGAAGTGGTAGTAAACAGTTGATTTTGGTATGCTCATGGACTCAGAGATCTCATTGACCGACCGTCCCTCTCTGGCGAGCTCTTTTATCCTTTTGATGTCTTCTTCTGCCGGCATAATTTCTCAGACAGGCCAGGCAAGTTAAATCCATGGACTTTCGCCAGAACGAGATTTTGCCCCCCTTACTTAATTACTGTTCAGGCAGAATCGGAAGTACATGAGCAAGAAGTATGTTGTCGTCGGCGGAGGGGTCGCCGGGACCTCGGCGGCTGAAAAACTCAGGGAAGAGGACGGGGACTGCGAGATCACGGTCCTCACGGACGAGAAGGAACCGCTTTACAGCCGGATAATGCTGAAGAACTACATGAAGGGTATGCTGCCGAGGCAGTACACCCGGGTCCACGGCGAGGACTGGTACGAGAAGAATGATATAGACCTCAGGCTGGAGACGAGGGTGGAGGAGGTCCGGACCGGCGAGAAGAAGGTCGTGACCGCGGACGGAGACGAACTGGAGTACGACAGCGTCCTGGTGGCGACCGGCGGGGACCCGAGGGAGTTCCCGGCGGACGAGGGATTCGACAACCTGTACTACATGTGGACGATGGAGATGGCCGACGAGATAAAGGAGGCCGCGGAGGAGGCGGAGAAAGCCGTCGTGATAGGCGGAGGTCTCCTCGGTATAGATCTTGCTGTTGCCTTCGGGGAGCACGATGTCGAGACCCACTACATGATACGTGAGGGGAACTGGTGGCACCGCGGCCTGGACCCGGAGGGCGCCGAGATAATCCACAGGCACCTCGAGGACCTCGGGGTCAACGTGATGACGGAGACCTCGGTGACGGAGTTCGAGTCCGAGGGCGGCGAGGTCGTGGCCGCGGTCACGGATGAAGGAGAGAGGTACGAGTGCGATGCGGTCGGCGTGGCGATCGGACAGGTCCCGAACTCCGATGTGGTCGATGTGGAGAAGAATGACCACGGGATGATAATGACCGACGAGTATCTTGAGACCTCCGCGGATGATGTCTACGCCGCGGGCAACATGGTCGAGTACGAGAGCCCTGTGTTCGAGCGCAGGGTGGTGAACGGTTCCTGGGATCACAGCGAGGAGATGGGTGTCTGCGCCGCGGAGAACATGTCAGGCGGAGAGGAAGAGTTCGACTACGTCAACACCTACGGCGTGGGCCATTTCAACGTGCAGTTCCTCGCCATAGGGGACTGGACCGGCGAACCGATCTCCAGGAAGTACGGCGAGGACGAGTACCGCCGGCTCTTCGTCAGGGATGGGCGCCTGGTCGGCGCAGTTATGATAGGATACACCGAGGGACAGGAAGAGCTGAAAAAAATTATAAGGGATAAGGAAGAGCTCGATGAGCCGGAGAAACTTCTCGATAAAGACCACTGGTCGTAGAACCCGGACCTGAAGCCCGCGGACACTTATTTAATATCCGGCAGGCATTACATCTCTATGGACTCTCGACTCCGAGGAAAGATAGTGGACGTGAGGCCCTGGGACCAGAACGAGGACCACCACCTTGTCGAGGTGGAGCTCGACGGGGGCAACAGGATAAGCGTTGTCGACCAGGCCGAGGAGGTCTCGGAGGAGATGGTCGGAAGCGAGAAGGAGTTCACGCTGATGTGCCAGGCCAACACCGACAGGATGAACGAGAGACCTCTGCCGACCGAGAGCGAAAGCCAGTACTGCCTGATAAGCGGAGAGGTGATCGACAAGGGAAGGAGGAACGAGATAGGAGGATCCCTGAACATCGTCAACGTGGATACCGGGGAAGGCGAGATACTGGTCCACTTCGACAACAACCGGGGATGGAGAGAGGTCGAGGAGGGAGACAACCTGAGAGTCCTCGCCGAGAAGATAGTCCTACTGGAGACAGCTTCCTGATCAATCCTCGAGCCCGTCGAGTGCGTCAAGAGCCTTCGGGGACACGAATGCGAGGTCCTGCCAGTCCTTGGTCATCCTCGGGCAGGCACAGTTCACGTAGATATCTATACCGTAACCCTTGTAGTCCGCCTCGAATATCCGGTCCTCGACGAAGATGTAGACATCCTTCCCGTGTTCCTCGAGCTTCTCCTTCGCTATCTGGACCGCCCTCATGTAGTTCTGCCCTTTCTTGCTGGACGTGACTATACCCCACTTCTTCTTGTCCTTGTGCTTCAGGACCCGGGCGTACTCCGCCTGCATCTCGTCCTCCAGCGAGTTAGGGGGCTCGATCCAGATGTGGCGCTCGTAGGGATCGACGACGTACACCTTCTTCCCCGCCTCCGAGACCTGTGAGGGGTGGAACTCCCCGGAGCCGAGGAAGACGAACGCGTCCACCTTCTCCGCGATGTTATGGGCGGCACCGGCGTCACATCCGAGGACCTGCCCCGGCTCCGTGGTCCTGAGACCGGTCTTCCCCTCGACGACCTCGTATCCCTGGTCCTCGAGGAACTCCCGGGCCTTCTCCGCCCGGTCCATGTACTGGGTCACGCCGATCAGGCCGACGGTGTCCTCCTCTATCTTCTCGTACTCATCCCTCAGGACACCCATCAGATCGCGGTCCTCCCGGTACGGCAGGTAGTAGACGTCGAGGTCGTCCATGTCCGCGCCCTCCGGGTGGAGGAACCTCGTGTGGCCGACGTGGACCAGGGCGTCGGCCCCCATCCTTTCGGCTTTCTCGTCCGCGATGCCGCACGCCCCGAACGTCGAGGCACCGATTATGACCGTCTCGAATCCCTCCTCCTCGATCCGGTCCGCATAGTCGATTATCTGCGGCTTGATCCCGTCAGGTCCCTGGAGGCCCACCTTGTCGTACTCCCTGTCCTCGAGCGCTTCCAGGACCTCGTCTATGGTCTCGTAGTTCCACTGGTCGCGGTCCTGTTTTTGTTCTGTCATAACCCTTACTTCCGTGCGAACTCTTTTTAACCGGTTTCCAGTTCCCGGAGCCTGTCCATCAGGAACCTCTTCTCCTCCTCAGCGACCATCCTCTCCAGGACCTCCAGATCCTTTTCCGAGGCTATGGCCTGGAAGCCGTTCCTCACCGCGGACCTGACGGCGTCCCTGTCCGGACCGGAAAGAACCAGCACCGCCAGCTCTGCATCGAGGTAGTCTACCGCCTGTTCAAGCCCCTCTTTCTCCAGGTTCCTCGCGTCAAGGAGGGCCTTTTCTCCGTCGAACGCGAAAACCCCGGAGTAGCTCTCGAGGAGGCCTCGTGGAGGTATCCTCTCGGCGTCGACCTCTCTCCCGGTGACCGCGTAACCCTCGCCGAACGGCGGGGAGGTGTGGACCGCTCTCTGTCCTCTCTCCAGCGGCAGGACCTCGGTCGCGGTTATCTCCTTCTCGGGAACCTTCTCCGGGCCGGAAACCTCCTTCGCTCTGCCTCCGTCCTCTCCGGAGGTTTCAACGTCCCTGGGTCCGAGGGTTATCCTCTGTCCGTCCTCGAGGTCTCCCCTGAAGGAGAAGACCGCGGGTTTTCCTTCCTCACGGGCTTTCTGGGCGTCCGTCGAGGTGTATCCTCCCTTCTTCGCGACCAGCGCCATGTTGTAGTCCTCCGGCGGCATGGTCTCGTCCGAGACCGTCACATCTCTACCCGCGACGCCCGATATCCGTCCCTCGCTTACCCTTATGCCCTTGAGAGATGTCCCGGAGGACGAGAAGGGGTTGCCCGAGTCAGTCTCGAAGGCGTCCACTACGTAGAAGGTCCCTCTCTTGTATGCGAACTTTACTCCGAGATCCTCGGATTCCAGTTTCGAGAAGAAGTCCTCTACCTCGGACTCTGAGAACGGCGCGGAGTCATTCAGAGTCTTCTCCCTCCTGTGGCCTCCGTTCACCGGGTGGCGGGTTATCTTCACCTGCTCTCTCGGGACGCGGACCTCCCTCACCTCGCCGTCCCGGACAAGGTACATCGCAGGCACGTTTATCCCCTTCTCCAGCGAGACGCCGAGACCCTCGACCACCTCCATCAGGCCGTTTCCGCCGAGGTAGGATCCAAGGGCGGCCCCGGAGTGGTCCGGCTCTATCATCTTCTGGAAAAGGAGTGCGGGAGGCTCCTCGTTGCTCTGGTAGTAAGATGCGAGGACCTCCTTCACCGCTCCCTCGAGCTCTGAAGGTCCGACGTTCAGCCTGTACTTGTTGAACCCTTCGCCCGAGATCCGGACCGAGACCCTCTCCCGGTTTCTCTGTCCTCCGACAAGGTTTCTGGCCCGCCCTGAGGAGTTGCGGACCTCAGAACTCATCCCGATGTTCCCGTACGCGTTCTCTATCTTTTCGGTCGGTCCCTCCTCGAACTGGGCGTTCATTATCTCCTCCGGGTCGGTCCTTCCGCCGAGAAGGTTCTGGACCTCTTCACGGGTGAGGACGAAGAAGTTCGGCACGTTGAACGATTCGATGGTGTCGAGGCGCGCCGCCTTCGCTCCTGATTCTTCCCTGGTTATCTCTCCTTTCCACTGCACCATACGGTAAAAAACAGGTCCCGCCCGGAATTAATATCTATGGGTAGGGTTACATCCGGAGGATTTTCCGGCCGAGAGAAACCTGTGGTCCGGGAACCGATCTAGCTGTCGATCTTGACCCTGCAGCTGACAGGCATCTTGTGCTTGGCTCTTTCAAGGGCCTTCCTCGCCTCGCCGACGTCTCCCTCGGCGACGCTGACCCTGTAGATCGCCTGGTTATCGTCGACGAGCGCCGCTCTTCCGATAGGCCGTCCGAACGGCTTTCTCATGCCCTCGTAGTACCGGTCCGCCTGCGCGACACCGGCAAGAGGGTGGTACCTGAGAACGTGGTGAGGGTACGTGATTATCTTCAGCTTGTACTCCTCCTCGGGATCCAGGACCTTGTTCAGGTGCGAGTTCGCGGCGACCCTTCCGGCCTCCAGCGCCTCGGACCTGATGCCGCATCCTTCCTCGACTTTCAGTACTATTTCGCTCTCGAACTCCTGGTCCGTCGCCCCCATCTCGTACTGGGTCACGCGTGGAGCAGGAGCTCCCTTCACGTAGTTATCGTTCTTCTTCTGAGACTTCCTGGTGTACGGCTGGTTCGGCTTGTCCCTGTAGATTCTCGCTGGCCTGTCTCCCATCTGAAAAACCTCTACCAACTCACAGTCCTCCAAGTTTTAAATAGGGTGGGCCGCCCTGAGAACTTCAGACTCCGTCGCTGTGACTGCTGCCTTCCTTGTTGAACTTCCGGTCCTCCTGATCGCCTTCCTCACTGTAGTAATCCTTCACGGTCCAGTTCTCATCATCGTCCTCCCCATGGTACATGTCGTGCGGTCTCTCATCGGATCCCTCGGAACCTGAAAGCAGGCCGCTGAAAAGACCCATGTAGAACTCGGAGCCTCCATAACCTTCCACGGCACGGACGTCTTCTTCTCCCACCTCTTCCAGCTCTTCCTCGATGTCACCGGATTCCTCCAGCACTTCCTCCATGGTACAGTATTTGTATCCGGCTTTTTTGACAGTTTGGCTCCCAGCGATGTTTTCTCGACCTCTCCGGATAAAAGATTCGAGCCACAGTTGACAGGTGTGGATACCGGAAGAAAACTGGAGGAGGATGAACTCGAAAGGGAGCTGGAGGAGATAGGACTGCCCGTGGAGGAAAGCCGGTTCTACCTGGTCGAGGAGGTGCCGGGAGAGGAAGATGCCCTGGGCAACTACCGGCCGGGGATGAGAAAGGGCTTCGTGAAGGACGGAAAGCGCGGGGAGGTCCGCAGTAGGTATCTGCACGAGGCCGCGCACGCCGGATACTTCGAGAACATCGAGACAGGCAAGGAGATCGCCGAGATCGACCGCGAGGTAGTGGAGATGGAGGAGGAGCTCTTCGGCGGCCTTCTCGATGGAGAGACGACGGTCGTAACTTCGGAGGAGGCGGATGAGAGCCGGGAGCTGGACCCCGGAGAGGCTGAAGAGCTTCTGGAAGACGAGCCCGGCTCTCCCTGCTACATAGTTCCCGGGGAGCTTTTCGAGGAGTACAGCAGGAAGCGAGGATTCCTAGAGGAGCTGACCGATGCGGTCAGACCCGTGGTCGAGGGGCTGTCGCTGTACCTCCAGGACCGTGTGCTGGATGAGAGGCCTGGGGAGGTCCCGCGGAGCCAGATGAGAGAGTACCGCAGGATAAAGCAGGCGGCGGAGAAGCACGGCTTCGGGACCGCGAAGCGTTACGTTGAGGACCGGTCGAGGGAGATGATCTCGGAGGAGCTCTCCGGGATCGGGGACGGTCCGCGCACGGGTTCGATTTTTACGTGAGGGAAACCAACTGCTTCCCATGGCTGATGAAAAACTGAAGGTTTACCAGATAGGTCTCCAGAACTGGGGCCGGTACGGTTTCGAGAAACTGATCGATCTCCACAGGCATCTCGAGGAGGTCGACGTAGAGCTCGTGGGGGTCTGCGACAAGGACATGGAGCGGCTTGAGAAGGCGGAGGAGTTCGCCCGCCACAGCCACGTCGATCTCGAGACATTTCTCAGGACCTCGGAGATGTACGACCACGCGGCGGAACAGGAAGGCCCGGTCATGGTGTACGACGCGGGACCGCCGCGGGACCACGCGAACCATGTCTACGAATCGCTGAGGCGGAACTTCTTCCACGTCGCGGAGAGGCCTCCCTCGCTGGACCGCGAGCAGCACGTCAGGGAGAAACAGCTGGCGGAGGACTCGGACGTGATGTGGACCGTGGACTTCATCGAGAGGGAGAACCCCGTGGTCCTGAAGGCGCTGGAACTGGTCGAGGACCGCGAGATCGATTCTCTGAAGGTTTTCAGGGAGTCCTCCGTCGGCATCCAGAAGCTCCTGGAGCCGGTCCGGTTCTTCGACGTTAGAGGAGGCGATTTGCTTCACAAGATGTCCCACGACATATACGCACTGGATATTCTGGAGAACTCCGCGGCAGAAAGTAATCCGGAGTTCGTGGACGGCGAGATGAAGTACGTGATGCCGAAGGATACCGGCTCCGACAAAGTCATGACGGTGACCGGGAACCAGAGCACGGAGATAGGTCCCGACACCGCGACCGGGATGAGCTACTGCGTCATGAACGCGGGCGGTACAAGGGTCGAGCTTCACTCCAGCTGGCTGGGCCTCAGCGGGGAGGCAGAAAACTTTATCGAGCGGTTCTCCGGTGAACTGGACCACGAGCTGGCGGACCGGAAGTTCAGGGAGGCCGGGGAGAAGGCATTCCTCGACGAGGAGGCTGCCTTCTTCGTGATAGAGGGCGAGAAGGATCTGCTGGGCGACATGCTCCACGGAAGGCTCTACGACCTTGAGACAGGAGATGAACTGGGGGTCCCGGACCTGATGCACGACCAGCTCCACAGGGTGCTGAAGAATGCGGTCCTGCGGGCGGCAGGGAAGGACTCTGACGTACCGGGCTCCGGGGAAGTCGACAGGTTAATGGAGATCCTGTTCGACACGCGGGAGGCGGCGCTGGACCACGATTTCGATTTCTACAGCGAGCTTGACCGTTCTCTGGACCGGATAGATGACCGCGTTATCGAGGACGGAAAGATACTTGAACATCGAGGACCTGATGGACAGGTAGAGAACCCCGATGAAAGCCGTGATACCGTGCGCGAAGAAGAAGGATAGTCTTTTCCCTTTCTCAGAGACAAAACCGACAGCACTGATGCCCGTGATGGGCAGACCGCTCGTCAGACACCTGATAGAAGGTCTCATGGATGCAGGGGTGGATGAGACCTATCTCGTGGTGAACCACCTGGAATCGGAGTTCAGGGAGGAGTTTAAGGAGGATGATTCCGTCGAACTGGTAGTGCAGGAGGACCTCAACGGTACGGGTGGTGCGGTCGAGGAGTGCGGTTTCCTTGATGACGACTTCCTGGTCGTGAACGGCGACGTGATAGTGTCGGACCGGGACCTGAAGCGCCTTCTGGACAGTCACAGGAGGGGTGGAGAAGAGGTGACCATGCTCGCGACCGACGACAGCAGCCCGGAGAAATGGGGTGTCCTGAGCATCACAAACGACATGGTTCAGGACCTCGTCGAGAAGCCAGAGGAACCGGAGAACACCCTGGTCAACACAGGGATATACGCGTTCAGCCCCGAGATATTCGACGTCCTCGAGGGCATGGAAGGAGATAAATCGCTCACGGACGCCGTGAAACAGCTCATGGGTGAAGAGACACGTTTTGAGCTGGTCCAAGACTACTGGATCGATATCGGAAGCCCGAAGAAACTGAGAAGGGCGGACCGCGTCCTGAGGGAAAGCATAGAGGGGAACAACATCCATCCCGGGGCCGAGATCCATGACACGGCAGAGATCCTTGGAGACGTGGTCGTAGAGGAGGGAGCGGTCCTTAAACCTGGCGCGGTCGTCGAGGGGCCGGCCTACATCGGAAAGGACTCCAGGATAGGACCTCACGCATCGGTCCGCTCCTCCACGGTCTGCGGGGACTCCGAGCTGGACTCCTGCACTGTCAGGAACTCTCTTCTCTTCGAGAACAACATAATAGATCCACACACCCACGTGGAGCATACGGTGCTCGGGGAGGGATGCGACCTGAAATCCGGATCGGTGGTCAGGAACTCGTTCATCGGCGCGGACAGCTTCATCGACATGAACAACTCGATCAGGGGTATGAAGTTCGTGCCGGATGCGAGGACCGACCTGTCGGAGATAAGCAAGTGATCGACATGAAAGCCGTGATACTAGCCGCGGGACGGGGAACGCGTATGAGGCCGCTGACCGATGACACCCCGAAGCCTATGTTACCGGTCGCAGGTAAACCCGTGATGAAGCACAGCATCGATCTGCTGGAGGACCTGGTCGACGAGGTGATAGTCGTCGCGGGCCACATGAAGGAGCAGATAGAAAAGGATCTTGACGTGACGGTGGTTGAGCAGGAGGAGGCGCTCGGGACCGGCCACGCCGCTCTCCAGGCCCGCGAACACGTTGACGGACCGGCGGTCATACTGAACGGTGACGATATCTACGGCGAGGGGCTGAGAGAGGCTGTCCAGAAGGACTCCGCGATGATGGTCCACAGCGTCGACGACCCTTCAGACTACGGCGTCGTCGAGACCCGGGAAGGGACGGTCGAGGACCTCGTCGAGAAACCAGGTGATCCGTCCACCGACCTCGCGAACACGGGAGTCTACGTCGTGAAGGAGAGGTTCTTCGACCTGCTGGAGGGCCTTGAGAAGTCGGAGAGAGGTGAGTACGAGATAACCGACGCGGTCCGGAAGTACGCAGAGGACGAGGAGCTAGAGGCCGTCGAGGCAGAAACCTGGCTGCCCTGCAACTATCCTTGGGAGCTACTTGAGGCTAACAGGAAACTTCTGGAGCCTGAAAGACTGATAGAGGGAGATGTCGATCCATCCGCGAGGGTGAACGGGGACGTGGTCGTCGAGGAGGGAGCCGTGGTCCGGGAGTACTCCGTGATAGAGGGACCTGCGGTGATCAGGAAGGGATGCGACATAGGACCCCACGCCCATATCAGAGGGCCGGTCGTGCTGGAGGAGAACGTTCACGTCGGCAGTTCGGAGGTGAAGTCATCCGTGATCCGGGAGGGGTCCAACGTGCCGCACCAGAACTACGTCGGGAACTCCTACGTCGGAAAGGACGTGAACATGGGCGCCGGCTCGAAGACCGCTAACCTGCTCAACGATGGTTCCACGGTCCGGATGGAGGTCAAGGGCGAACTCGTGGATACCGGGAGGAGAAAAATGGGAGCCGTGATCGGTTCCGGCGCCTCGATAGGCGTCAACAGCTCGATAAAACCAGGGAGGAAGATCGGGTTGAACGCCTCCACCGACGTCGGCGAGAAGGTTTCCCGGACCCTCCCGCAGAACTCCGTTCTGAAGGACGGTGAGATAGTTGAAAATAGGGATTGACTTCGACAGGGTCCTGTTCGACACCGACGCGTTCAAGGACCACCTGTTCTCGACTTTCCCGGACTTCGATACCACCTACGACCGCGCAAAGCAGGACGGCGTCTATGACCCGGAGAGGCACGCCCGGCTGATGGGTGTCGAACCGGAGGAGATATACCGGGAGCTGGACCGCGCCGACCGTTTCCTCTACAGCGATGTCGAGGTCCTGAAGGAAGTGGACCACAGGGTCGTTATCGTGACGCGGGGAGACCAGGAGTTCCAGGAGCTGAAGCTGGAAAGGTCCGGCGTCCTTGAGTACGTGGACGGATATATCGTCGTGCAGGACGCTCCAAAGGGCAGGGATGTCGACTTCCTGATCGACGACAGGGAGAAGGAAGTACAGAGAGCTGACGTGCCCGGACACGTGATGGACCGGGACCGCGAGGGACTGGACGAGGTCCTGAGGAGGGTTGGAGATGGATGAAGACGCCGTATTCAGGCGTTATGATATAAGAGGAAACTACCCAGGGGAGATAGACACAGGTTTCGCTGAGATACTGGGGAGAGCGTTGGGTAGCCTGGCGGTGAGGGATCACCGCGGCAGGACCGTCGTCACGAAGGACACGAAGGATTCCTCAGGTGAACTGAAAAGCGCTCTGGTCCGGGGTATAATGTCTGCCGGAGCTGAGGTCCTGGATGCCGGGACAGGACCCACGGATTACACCGCCTTCACCGGCCGCGAGAAGGATTCTGTGGCGGTCCAGGTCACCTCCTCACACCTGCCGATGGACAACAACGGATTCAAGATGATGTATCCCTCCGGGAACAGCTTCGTAAACGAGGACCTGGACAGGCTGAAACAGCTCTTCAGGAACAGGGACTTCGAATCGGGAGAAGGCTCCCTGACCCCGGTGGCGGAGGAGGCCCGCGGCGATTACCGGGACAGAGTCCTGGAGATCGTGGAGAGACTGGGTCACGGCAGAGAGAGGGAGGTGGTCCTCGAGACTATGGCGGGAGCGGCTTCAGAGTTCCTGCCCGACCTCCTCGGGGATACCGGGCTGGACGTGAGGGATCTGTCATCCAGGATCGATCCCCCGGAACCTTCCCCCGAAAGACTGGGGCACGTCGAGCAGGAGGTATCGGGCGATCAGATAGGGCTGGCGTGCGACATGGACGCGGACCGGGTCGCCGCATACTTCGACGGACGGTGGCTCGACGGCAACGAGCTGATGGCGGTCCTCGGAAAACTGTCAGGAGCCAGCGAGGTAGTCGCGTCAGTCGATACCTCGGCGACCGTTGAGGATTACCTCGACGCAGAATTCACTTACACCCGTGTAGGCGACCCCTTCGTCCTCAGCGCGATGCAGGAGACGGGCGCCGGTTTCTCCGGCGAGCCGAACGGCCATTACGCCTTCGCGGACCTCGTGACATACAGCTCAGGGACCCTGTCCGCCCTCCTACTCGCATCCGCCGACCTGGGGCCGATCCTGGAAGAGATACCGGATACAGAGGTGAGAAAGGACTCTGTGGAGGTCCGGGACCGGGAGAAAGCCATGCAGAGGGTTAAAGACCAGGTGGAGGATCGCTTCGAGGTCCTGTCCACTAAGGACGGGGTGAAGTTCAGGGCCGGTGATGCGGAGGTCCTGATCAGGCCATCCGGTTCATCGTCGCTACTGAGAGTGGTCTCCGAGTCACCAGGGGTGGAAGCGGCGGAGAACGGTGTCAGGCTGGCGAAGGACATGATCCGGAACGGTTAAAACGATGGAACAACCCTTCTTTTACATGAGTGAACTGCTTCACGAGTTCGAACAGGGCGAGTACGGCGTCCTGGAGTTCAGGACCAAGGCCGAGGAGGACAAGGTAGTGATAGATATCAATGATGGAGACCTCGGTAGGCTTCCTATAGAAAGCGTCGAGACCATAGAGAAGCTGAGGGAGGCCCTGGAAAGCGCTGAAAGCCACCTGAAGGAGAAAGCAAGACGTCAGGAGGACCTGGGTCAGTAGACAAAAAGAAAAAGAGATAACGTGTTCAAGGCTTCAAGACTTTAAACGTCTCTTGCCTTGACGGTCTTACGTCCGTTCTCCTGCGCTCTCTCGACCGCTCTCTCGACTAGCCTCTTCACTTCGTCGTCGAGTGCACCGTAGAAGTCAGAACCAACGTTGACTCCATCGGCGGCTTCACGGACGCCAGACTTCTTTAGTACGTCAACCATAAGGGGAAATCACCAATTAGGATATGTGAGGCCTCTCTTATATAGATAATGGAGTTCTGTTCTGAAAAACGGTCCATCCCGCCCTATGAACCTGATTTTGTTATCAGTTTATGACGAAAACCGCAGAAAACAGGTCGAGAGACCCATCGATCCCCCGAGAGACCGCCAATGATTCTCAGGAAGGAGGAAAACGATTGTTCGGTGAGAGCGACCACCCTGGAGGCCCCTTCCTTGCCCAGGGTGGCGCGGGCGGACCTCAGGAGACGGAAAGAGGTTCCGGACCGGTCTGAAGCAGGAGAGTGACCGCGGGGATGGACCCTGTAAATATCTCCTCCCGGGACAGGGATTAGATATTAAACAGTAGGACGACCATCTCCTATCAGCAGTAAAACGCGACCTTCAGATACCGAGCACTGTGAGATAATAATGTCATGCGAACTCTGCGGCAAGGATTCAGATTCTCTCAAGAAAGTCAAAATCGAAGGAGCCACGCTTGAGGTATGCAGTTCCTGCGCCGAGATGGGTGAGGAGGTCCAGACCTCAACGGATAGCAGCAGGTCCAGGAAGAAAAAGAAAAGCTCCAGGACCCGCAACAGCACGGAGAGCCAGGTTCTGGTCGACGGGTACGGCAAAAGGATAAAGCAGGCCCGCGAATCCGAGGAGATATCGATCTCGGAGCTCTCCGACGATCTGGACGAGAAGACCTCACTGCTGAAAAAACTGGAGAGGGAGGACCTGAAGCCTGACAAGACGCTTGCCGGGAAGCTTGAGAAGAAGTTCGGGATCGAACTCTACACCAACCCTGAGGCCTGGGACAACGAGGACTCGGGTTCGGGCGACTCGCGGAAGGCCACCCTGGGAGACGTCGCGGACATCAAGGACTAGGCTCCGCGGAGGTCCTCGCCGTTGCATACGGCTCTCAGCCCGTGGATAACGGCTTTCTCGCCCAGCGAGCAGATCTCTATCTCCGGGACCTCGTTGATCGCGGCGGACCGGACCTCGTCCTCCACGCCGGTTATGACCTCCGGGTGGTTCAGGGCCACTGCTCCTCCGAGCAGTATCTTTCCGGGGTTGTAGACATCGACCACGTTGGCCAGTCCACGGGCGTTTATCTCGTTCATCCTCTCTATCACTTTTTCAGCTCCGTCGTCTCCCTCCCTGTACAGATCGAATATCTCTCTCGCGTCCTCGAAACTTCTACCAGTGATCTCCTCACCGAGCTCGGGAAGGCTGTTGCCGGAGCAGTAAGCCTCCCAGTGGCCCTCTCCGCCGCATCCACAGACCATGTCGCCTCCGGCCACGGTCATGTGTCCGACCTCACCGAAGTTGCCGTTCCATCCCTCGGCGAGGTTGCCGTCGACGATGACTCCCGCTCCTATACCGGAGCTGATGGTTATGTATACCAGGTCCTCGGAGCCGTGGTCCCCGTAGAAGTACTCGCCCAGGACCGCCGAGGTGCAGTCGTTGACGATATGGACCCTTCCTATCTCCTCCAGCGGCGTCCTCAGCTGGACCTTCTCCTTCTCTATGTTCGGGGGGCGGAAGAAACCTTTCTCACGATCTATAGGTCCCGCGGCGGCCACTGCGGTCTCCTCTATGTCCTCCATCCCGTGGTCCGTCTCCTCCAGGACCGACTTCAGCTCCCCCTGTATATCGTCGAGGAAGACGTCCGTCTTCTTCCTCGTGACCACCTCGAAGTCGCCGTTACCGACACCTATCAGGGTGTTGGTCCCCCCGATGTCGATACAGAAAAAAGGCATAATACGTGATGTTACTCCGGCGTTTTATATCATTTCCGCAATCCCGAGAGAACCTGATCTTTAAATATTTTTCGCTACTGGCCGTTCTCCCCACCGTTTTAATTCTCTGCGGAGAAGACCCAGAGATGTCGGCGACACCTGGAGTGACAGGTGGTTTCAATGTCAAGGCCGACGACATACCTCTCTACAGCAAATCCGCCCGGGTCGAGAACGTTAGGGCTATAGACAGTGACCGGAGGGATGAAATCGCAGAGGAAGTCGATGAGATGCTCGGCGGCTCCGAACACGTGGACCGCGGGGAACCGGAGGTCGACTGGAGCTCGGTCAGGGACCAGCTCTCCCGCCCGGAGGACAGAGAGAAGATACAGGACCTCCAGGAGAAATACGAGAAGCGCCATCCCTCCATCATAGACCTGGTGCTGGATCCTGAAGGCGAGTTCGAGCACCTGCCCGGCCGGCCAGTTCGTCGGACTTTCAACCGGAGACACCAACACCCGGAGGGCTTACTCCGTGGCCAGTTCCCCTTCCGAGGACAGGCTGAGACTGGGGATCGGTATCGTCCCGGAGGAGGCCGCGGGGGACCACTCGCTGACGCCGAGGCTCCTGGAGCTCGAGGAGGGCGACCAGGTCCATATCAGGGGTCCCTACACTTACGAGCTGGAGCCGCAGGAGCCTGGTCCGGAGGACGTCGTCTACCTTTCCGCCGGGATAGGTATAACACCGCTCCACAGTATGTTCCTCCAGACTGTGGAGGAGGGGCTGGACAGCTACCAGGGTGAGGACCGGCATATCTGGTTCTTCCAGGGTGCCTCGTGGAGAGACGAGCTGCCCTACCACGAGGAGATGGAGAGGATAGCCGGGGAGAACGAGAACATCCATTACGTCCCGGCCTCAGCCGGGAAGAACACCTCTCGGACTGGGAGGGACCGACAGATTACGTACAGGAAGAGTTCTTGAAGTACGTGGACCCGGAAGAGCTGGACGATGAACTGGCAGAGAAAGCCGGCAGGGATCCGGGCTACGACATCGAACCGGAGATAGATCCCCGGAACGTCGAGATCAACGCGTGTGGACGGGACCGGATGGTGGAGGACGTGGAGAGGATCGTGGACCTTCTGGACGTGGAGAAGTACCAGAGCGAATCCTTCGGCTGAGCGACACGACCTTTACTCCCTGACGACAGTCGTGTCGGCGGCGATATCTCCGAGCCTCTTGCCGTCTTCCCGGGTGTAGATTAGCCCGATGGCCGGTGCGTAGGGCACAACGATGGGGAAGCCGTCAACAACTCTCAGAAGGTTCCTGATGGCAGACTCCCTGTACCCGATCTCCGATCCGTCGTCGCCGACCACCTTTATGCTCATGAGCCTCTTCCCCAGGGTCTGTCCGTCCCTTGCCTCCAGGACCACGAAGTAACCTATCATCAGGAGAAAGAGCAGTAGCTGGAAGACTGTGAAGACCGCGTCGGACGTCTGGGTAAGACCTGTGAAGAAAGCCACTGCGAACAGGGCGGTCCAGACCGCGGCTATCGCCAGGCTATCTACAAGCAGAGCTCCGGCTCTCTTCATCAGCCCGGCCTGGTCCCCGGCTCCCGAGCTCTCTTGCTGCGCGACAGCCTCGTTGCCCGTCATGTCGACCTCGCCGGAATCCGGTTCCTCCGGCATCTCCTGCCCGGAAAGCTGTTCATCCGGGCCTGAAGATCCTGACTGGTCGTGCGGACTGTCCCTCGGTGTGACGTCGTCGATATCGTCGATATCGTCCCAGTCACGGCCAGACTCCATCGAACCCGGGACCTCTTCCGACCCTTCCTCGCCTTCCGGGGTATCCTGTTGCGGTGGCTGGTCGCCCTGCAACTCCTGAAGGTCCCCGGACCCGGCCTTTCCCGTACCATCATCTTTTTCCTCTTTACCCGGGGTCCTGTCCCCGGAATCCTGGCCTTTCCGGGGTGAGGGAGAAGGTCTCCTCCTGGAACCTCCCTCCAGTCGACGGAACGCCCTCCTTACCTTCCGCGGGCTCACATCCTTCTCCTGGAGGACCGTCCTTATCTCGTCTTCCGTGTAGTCTTCATCGAGGCGTGCCTCGATCCAGTCCTCCAGTTCCCTCTGCTCCATATCCCTCATTTAAATAGGACTGCTTATTAATTTTGGCCGAAACGGACGCCGGATTATTTTAAACAGAAGTACGAAATACCTGTCATGGAGATCAGGGGTTTTGAGGTCCAGGACGAAGCCGTAATAGCCTTTGTTGCGACCGTTGTGGTCGTCGGAGGTGGACTGGTCCTGCTCTCGGGAGGCTCCACAGAATCAGGGTTCAGCCTTCCTGAGGGGGCGAACAGGACCTCCATGCAGTTCTCGACCGTCCTGCAGGGACACCAGAGAGCGCTCTCCGCGACAGACCACTACGAGACCGTGACCATTAACGGCGAGAACGCCTCCAGGACCTTCTACCTCTGGAGCGACCTGACCTCCAGGGTGGCCCTGTACAACTCCACGATCAACGACAGGAAGATATTCCTGAACTACACTGAGGACATGGCATACAGGAACGACGGGAGCTCCTTCGAACTTACGGAGAGAGCGCGCTCATCCTTCAACCCCAGCCTGATAACGCTGCCCGTCCAGGTGATACCCTCGGGTATCAACGCCCTGGACCAGATCGAATTCAGCTACGAGGGAACCGAGATGGTGGACGGGGTCAGGGCAGCCAGGTACAGTGTCAGCGGGATGCAGGACCCGGCAGCACCTCTGAACGTCACCGACGGGTTCGTGATCGTCGACTCGGAATCAAGGATACGAAGGATGGAGCTGGATACCGGCCTGGGCAGTATAAGTTACAGGCTCGAGATGAAGGAACTGGACCTCGAGAGACCCTCATGGGCCGGGAACAGGACCCAGTGATATGCCGTGACTAGACCAGTTCATCGGGGTAATCCAGATCGTCAAGCCCCTCCTTCTCCAGCTTCCTCTTCATCATGGTCTTGACCACCGCCCCGCCGTGGTCCGTGAATTTATCCGCGAGATCGCCGAGGACTTCCTTGCCCGGCCTCTCCATGGAGGACACCAGCCCCTCCGTCCCTATCTCCAGGCCGGGGACCTCGCTTGACATGCTGTAAGCCTTCTCCTCACCCACTATATCAGCCTCCTTCTCGACCACGGCCTCGATAGCCTCTCTGTAGTCCGACATCACCTGAAACTGAACCGTTCTTCAATTTATTACCTCCGGTCCTCAGCTCTCCACGACCCGGGTGCTCGCGACAATATCGCCCAGACGCTTGTTGTCATCCCTTACATGGATGAAGAAAAGAGCCACCCCCCAGGGAACACCGAAGACAGGATTGCTGTCCACAGCCCGGAGAGCGTTCCTGGCGAAGGACCTCAGAGGGCCGATCTCCGTACCATCGTCCTTGACCACCTCTATGCCGACCGCATGCTTCCCCACCGTCTTTCCCCAGATCCATTCGGCGAAAAAATGATACAGGAAGTTGCCGGTGAAACCTATGACGAACGCCGGCAGAAGCACCGCCACCTCAAAAGACGTGACAAACCCGAGGCCCTGGAAGAATAAGAGGTAGAGGACCGCCAGAACGGGAACCATTGCGACGAAGTCGAAGAAGAGTGCGTGAGCCCTGTCGGAAAGCTCAGCCGGCTCGGGAAGACCCTCGGGACCTCTATCGTCGTCCCCCTTCCTAATGTTGACATCTCTCCCTCCGGTCACCTCCTCTTCGTCGACGTCACGGGCTCCTGTCGTCAGTCCGGACACGGGGTCCTGCTCGCCGGGCTCGAAATCGAAGTCGTTCTGGTAGAGCTTCTTCCCGTCCTCCATCGCCTCCCGTATCCTATCACGGCTGTAACCTTCAGACCGGAGGGCGTCCCGGACCTCATCCAGCTGGTAACCCTGCTCAAGGCTCTCAGCCACGCGCTCCTCGAGTTCGCTCTGCTTCATGGAAGAAACTGGGAAAAACCCGCTATTAAATTCTCACTTCCTGAAGACATACTTCCTTCCGCTCTCAAGGAAGCGGACCTCGTCCTCTCCGAACTCCACGGACTCGTAGAAGCCCGAGAAACTGTGGAGCGGCATGTCACCATTCACACTGCCGTCCCTCCCCACCTTGAGCCGTGAGACATCGGATTCGAACTCTATGAAACCCTCTCCCGCTGTCACCGCAGAGGAACGGAAATGGTCCCTGAAACGGTCCTTCAGGTCCTCCCACCGATCTTCATTCATACCAGGAATTGTTTGGACTTCTCCCGGTTTAAACTTCCGGCCCCTCCGTTTTAATCCAGCCGTCGAAATGTTTAACCATGGACGCCGGCTGGCCGACCCGGGGAAAAAACGACAGGAGGAACCCGGTTCTCGACTCAGGACTACCGGAGGAACCGGAGAAGCAGTGGAGCTTCAGGACGAACGGGGAACCGGACCGGGAACCCGTCGAGATCATAACCCGGGGAGAAACAGTGGTATCCACCTTCTTCAACCGGGATATCACAGCCTTCAGCACGGAGACCGGAGAGAAACTCTGGGAGCGGACCGGCGACGGTACGATGCTGGCGCCGTCCGCCAGCGGCGAGGAACTGCTGGTCTCCTCCGGCAGCGGGCTGGAGATCCTCGACATCCGGACCGGGAAGAGCCTCAGAGTGCTGGAACTCGACCAGAAGCTTGCGGACTTCAGGGCCGGAGCCTCCCCCGCCATCGTGGACCAGACCGCATACATAAACTCGGGGGAGGGATGGGTCTACGCCCTTGACATGGAGACAGGAGAAGGTCTCTGGGCCACTCAGGTCGCAGAAGAGACCTCCGGCAAGACCGTCGCAGTGAACGACAGCAAAGTCTACACCGCCCTCAGCGGCAGCGAAGGATACGAGCTCGTCGCCCTCGAGGCAGGGACCGGGGAGCTGCTCTGGCGGCAGGGACTGGAGGAGAAGCTTCCTCTCGCACCGACAGTCTCACCCTCCGGAGAGATATACATCACCTTCAGGAGGGCCGGCAGGGTGACCTGCATCAGTCCGGAAGGCGAGAAAAGATGGTCCCGGTCAGAACCAGGTCTCAGAGAGAGCCGGCTCAACGCAACCGAGGACCACGCTTTCGCCGCAACGAACAGCAAGCTTGTGGAGATGGACCCCCGGACCGGCGAGACAGAGACACTGGAGAAAGAGGGTGACTGGGGCCACAAACCCGTGATAGCAGGGGAAAAGATCCTGCTAGCCGGAGACCGTCTAACACTTTACAGCACCGGGGACCGGGAAAAACTCTGGGAGAGAGAACTGAACTCCACCACAGGCCCCGCGATCCGGGACGGAGAGATATACATCGGAGAGATGCTCGAGATGGGAGAATACAGCATCAAGAAACTTGGATAGGAACCCTCAAAACCCCTGAAGAACGGACCAGTAGAGGTCCGATGTTCAACACTTGGACGCCGGGGGCGGGATTTGAACCCGCGTGGGAGCATTGCACCCCCAGTGGCTTAGCAAG
>JBDGSJ010000012.1:0-41249 GCA_042217585.1 Candidatus Nanohaloarchaea archaeon
TGGTTCGATCCCCGTCCGACGAGGGATGAAGGCACCTACTCGTTCTCGATAAACGCCGAGTCGCAGGCCACAGGAAATGTATACTCGACAAGCGCGACAGTCACGGTCGTCAAGGACCACGAGGTAGAACTGAGGGCCTACGACAGACGGAAAGATGCCTGCCTGGGTGAAAAGACCCGGTACACGGTCACAGTTACAAATTCGGGCATACAGAGGGAGACCTTTGATCTCTCGTTCAAGAACGCGCAGGGCCTGGATACCAAGAAGATATCCCAGAGGAACCTGGATCTAGACGCAGGACAGTCCGTCAACGTGACAGTGACAGTCGGTTCAGATACCGCAGGTGACAGGAGCTTCGATGTAAGAGTAAGCTCGACCTCAAGCTATGCTTCAGACGTTAAGACTTTCGAGCACAGGTCTGTAAGGTGCTTCGGTTCTGATATCTCGATAACACCGGGCAGTCAGAGAGTGGCGGTTTTCAACCAGGCCAGTTTCAACGTAACGGTAAGGAACACCGGGACGCACAGCGACAGTTTCGTGCTGTCGACATCCGAGGGCAACCTGTCGAGGACCCGGTTCAACCTGACGAGCGGAGCAGCCAGGACCGTACAGCTATCGGTAAGCCCCGAGACCGTCGGAAAGAAGACGGTGACGGTCACTGCGGATTCAAGGGTGAAAAGTTCCGCGAAGGCAACTCTCGATGTCTACAACGGCAACGCGGTTACCGTGGGATTCCCCGAGAACACGAGGAAAGTATGTGAGAACGGGATGTTCAGGTACGATTACCGGATAACCAACACCGGGAAGGCATCCGACACCTACACGGTGCAGGTCCTGAGGCCGGAGCAGGGAAGGATGACCACGACGCTCGACCTCAGGCCGGGCCAGTCGAGAGAGGTATCCCTGACGTTCGACGCAGAGAACTACGAGATAGGGAAGACCCGGCAGGTCGAGATCAGGGCGGAATCAAAGACCTTTGAATCGGTCTCCGACTCAGCGACCGCCTCTTTCACCGTCCAGAACTGCTGGGACCTCAAGATGAGGATCCTTCCCGAGGTCTCCAGCGCCGGCAAGAACATGAGCGTCGTCTACGAGATAAAGCTCAACAACACCGGCGCCCGGGAGAACACGTACGTGCTCTCCCACGAGGGACCCGAGTGGGTCTCCATCAGACCAAAGAACATCACCATACCTGCAGGAGAGGGCGCCACGGCCTACATCTTCGCGGGAGTTCCCTACGAGGAAAGAGGCCAGGTCAACATCACCGCCCGGGCGGTGGGCACGGACGTGAAGAGGACCGAGAGCCTACAGCTCGTGATCGGTGAGAACATCACAGCGGCGATCAAGAGCAACAAGACGAACACCAGGTTCACAGGACAGTTCACCGAGTCCTTCGGCAACATCTTCAGCGCGGCAAGAGGCGCTGGCACCCCGCAGAAGATCATGGGGTCGATACTGCTGGGGCTCCTGATAACGGTCTACGTCCTTTACAGGGAGTGGTAGACTCCCTTACCTTCTCCATTTTAATCCTCTGGTCCCAGTTTTTCCCATGGAGATAGACGCAGATTTCCATATACACGGTAAACATTCCGCAGGGGTCTCGCCCGACATGGAGCTGGATGTCCTCTCTGAACAGGGCAGAAAGAAGGGTCTGGACCTCATAGGTACAGGAGATGCCCTCAACCCCAAGTGGCTCTCACATATCGAGGAGGGAACGGACAGAAAGCGCGACGGTATATACACCACTGGGTCGATGGACTTCATCATCACCGCGGAGGTGGAGGATAACGACGGGGTCCACCATCTGATGATTTTCCCATCTCTCCAGTCAGTAAAAGACGTTTTCCACGATATCAAAAAGTACAGCGATGATATAAGGAGAGAGGGAAGACCACGGATAGACCGGTCGGGTGAGAAGATCGCCGAGATAGCCAAAAAACACGGCTGTCTCATCGGTCCTGCCCACGCCTTCACCCCGTACACCGCCGTTTACGGAAGTCATGACTCTCTGGAAGAATGCTACGGAAGCCAGACCGACCGCCTTGACTTCCTCGAGCTGGGTCTCTCCGCCGATACCGGTCTGGCGGATCGTATATCCGACCATCATGACATGGTCCTTCTCTCGAACTCTGATGCTCACAGTCCCTGGCCTCACCGGCTCGCACGGGAGTTCAACAGGATAGAGGTCCCCGAGAAATCGTTCAACGCTGTAGAAAAGTTGTTCAGCGGTGGAAGGGGCGAGATAGTCCTGAACGCCGGACTGGATCCGAGAGAGGGAAAATATCACTGTTCTGCCTGTAACGAGTGCCACCAGAAGTACAGCCTGGAGCAGGCCAGAGAGTTCGGGTGGTCATGTCAGGAGTGCAGCGGCAGTATCAAGAAGGGGGTCCGTGACAGGATCGATGAGCTTTCAGACGTCGAAAGCCGCCCGGAAAGACCGCCTTACCTTCATCTCCCGCCCCTGGCCAAGATAATCCAGGAGGTCGTCGGTCACTCGTCTCCCACCACGAAGACCGTCCAGGAGAGATGGGAGAAAATGAACCAGGCTCACGGACCTGAGATAGATATACTCGTGGAGAAAGAAATCAGGGATCTCAGGAAAACCGATGAAGAAGTCGCTGAAGCCATAATGAAGTTCAGGGAGGAGAAGACCATCATGGTGCCCGGCGGAGGAGGCAAGTACGGAGAACTCGTCATACCTGAGGATGAGGAGGAAGAGAACGATATAAGGGAAAAGAGGAGGAAGGAGCTGGAGTGCCGTTACTGATCAGTTGGGGGTACCCTTAACCGTCATCACGGCCGACGTACTCTTCATATAGCCGTACGTCGCGTTAAGCGTGATAGGTACGGTCCTGCTGGCACTGCCGGTACCCAGTTCAGGAGGATTCATCTCGTAACACGTCCTGGCGGTCTTCCTGCTCCTTGGGATGTCTACCTCGGCTACCTGTCCGCCATCGCTCACGTGCTCGAAGTTTACTCCGCCCGCGTCGTTAACTCTGATCTTCACGTACTTCCTGAACCTTGGTCTCATGTCGTACTCGACCTGTCCATCCCTCCCGGCTGAAGCCGCGGGGTTGAAGGTCGTTCCTCCGCCGACGTTCCTGATCCTTATACACATCCTATCGTTTGAACCCCTGCCTGTTATTATCGGCGTGGTGGTCATGATCTCGAGCTTCACAGGCGCGGCAGTGTTCTCAAGTTTTGGTGTGTTTCTCTGCGGCGTACCCTGGGTCCTCCACTCACTCATCGTCATGAACGTGAGTTTGGTCTGGGCCTGAGTCGAGTACTTGAAGTACACAGTGGAATCGAACGTGTAATCGATGGTCCTGTCGCCCCTGTCCGGAGGCGTCAAGGACCAGCTTCTGGTCTTCGGTATCGCAGGGATGTTGGCCTCCTTGTCGCCAGGCTTCATGTCCCCGAACGTCACGAAGTTACAGGGCTCTCCCTCCGAGTCTTCGAAGGAGTTAGTGGGGTTCTCGTCCTGACATGCCCAGTCAATCGGAGGTCCTCCGAGCCTTGCTGC
Organism: Candidatus Nanohaloarchaea archaeon; assembly: GCA_042217585.1. Classification (GTDB taxonomy): domain Archaea; phylum Nanohalarchaeota; class Nanosalinia; order Nanosalinales; family Nanosalinaceae; genus JBDGSJ01. The sequence continues at coordinate 3,524 of JBDGSJ010000012.1, forward strand.
CACATCCTCCGCTGTGCTCTCTCCCGTGTTCTTCAGCGAGAGCCTCAGCGTCACCGGGTTCCCGTTGCTGTACGCCACCATCGGAGTGATGGTGAAGTTCTGTACCGTGATCGCCTTCTGGCTCGTAAATGTGATGTCCGAACCATCCGTATTGTTGGTGTTGTTGGCGTTGTGAGTGCAACCTGAAGCCACTAACACCAGGGCCAGAACTGCGAGCCCCGGTCTCTTCCTGATATGCTCTATCATGGTTTCACGAGCTCCACATTCTTGTTTCGTTCTTTGACGTATTTATATCGTGCGGAGAAGAAAAGGTTTCTGGTCGCCTCTACATCGGACTTCAGCTTGCACTGGAAATCCACCTTGTCCTCTATGACCGGGGTATCGGAATCAGGGCAGTCATGGAAGAGGGACTCCGGGCTGTAGGAGAAACTGTAATCGCCAACCACGTTGCCGTCGCCGGCGTTCCTGACCGTGAACTCTATCGTCTTGCCCTCAAAGTCTCCTTCCCTTGGGAAACCTATCGGGTTTTCGGTCTCCATCTTCACCCTTACCTCCCCGTTGTTGAAGGACTTCGTAACGGAGCTGGTCCTGTTGATATCTGAGATAGGTTTGAAAGTTATCTTCAGGGGGTTGCTGTTCCTCACGTTGGAATCGTACGACAGTCTCAGGGTGAAGGTGAGGTCCTTGCTCTCGAAGTTCTCTATGTAGTCCTCGGAGGGGGCTGTTATACGCCAGTTGCAGATCATCACCGGATTGGTGCTGGCCGTCGCCTTCTGGAGCTGGCCGGGAGTGCACCCTCTTTTCTCTGCCGTTATCTTTCCAAGGTTATAGAGTTTTATCTCGTTCAGGGATATCTCCTTCGTGTGGTAGTTCTTGAGTCCCACCGTCACTTCTGCCCTCTGTCCGGGCCTGAGCGTCGAATCCGTGATGCTGAACTGGGTGATCTCAAGACCTTTTCCTGATGGCTCCGGATTGTCGTTGATGGGAGGGTTATTCGTGTCGGTGTTCTGATGAATACATCCTGTAGCGACAACTACAACTGCAAGTATCGCAAGTGTCCTAGCTTCCACGGTTCTTCACCTCTATAGTGATGGGTCCGACCTCCTTCCGGTACTGGTAATCCAGGTTGGCGGATATCTGTGTCCTGATACTTTTCGCCGGCAGTGGCTCTCCCTCCGCCTGACCGGGATACATGTAATCACACCTTATCGTCTCTGATTCGCCCTCTACCATCGTTATCTCGTTGTCTCCGCCTGCACTGCAGTTGGTGACCTCTCCTCTGGTGGCCGTGATCTGCTCCTCGAAATCCCCGTAGATCCTGTAAAGGCTGTTGTAGGCTCCCTTCTTGTTCTCCGTGTCCTCTATCTGGAGCAGGATGTCTACGCTGTCCCCGTGTATAAGGACCGAGTCACGGTTCTCCTCCGCACTGCTACCCACCATCTCTACGTAAATGTTCAGGGGACCCCGCGAGGAACGACTTTCAAGTCCGGTAAGCGTATTTGTTTCAGTGGTGTTTTTTATCTGCAACTGCTTGTAGGCCGTGACGGAGTAGTTAAAGACTATATTCGCCGTCACATCACACTCTATCGGCTGCTGTGGTATGTCCCCCGTCGCCGTCAGCCTCCACTGGAACTTGGCCCGGTCCTCGGGCTTTAGAGTGTAAGTGTGCCTCTTCATGTCAGTCACTGAGGTACTGACCTCGAAGTTCTCCGGACTCAGAGTGAAGACTCCTGGACAGTAGTTGGAGAGAAGCTTTCTCCCGGCGATCTGGTCCTGTGGTACATCCTGTCTGGCGATTGATATCTCCGCAGGTATCTCACCCGTGTTCCTTATCTCCAGGTCCACGATTGTGTGGGCTCCTTCCATGACCGAGTTGCTACCAGCCGAGAACTCCTGTATCGTTATGGCGCCTGTATCGCCCACTACGTTATCACCGCCGTCGTGGATACATCCTGAACCCACCACTGCCAGAAACAACAGACTTAAAGCTGCCAGACGTTCCTGCATGTATGGCCTATGTTCTCAGGAGTTAAAAACTTTGTAGTTGAGAACTTCTGGAAACCGGCTCTCGGCGCCGGCTTCAGATACAACATATTCAACACGTCCGTCTACGCACTCATCTCAGGTCTTGTCGCGGTCTACCTGTATCCTCTCTCCAAGAGGATGGGAGTGAGGTACAGCAGGCAGTTTCTCCTGTCTGTGACACCGTACATCGTAATGACCGGGATACTGGCGGCGACGGCGGCTTCCGGGGAGGTCGCAGGCCTGCCCTTCAGCAAACCCCTGGCGGTGCTCTCAGCTCTTTCGCTCACCGTGGTCCTTTACAGAGTATCTTCCCGACTCTCCAGGCTGACGGGATACAGCACTGAAAGATGCTTTACGGTTTCAGGGATTCTGATGGTTCTGCTTTTCCTTATACCTTTAACCCCCATGATAACATGGCCGTTTATCAGGACGTTCCTGTTTACTTTCGCCTGGGCTGTTCCACTCCTTCTTTTCTGGAGGTACGGGGTCTCTCCGCTTTCAAAGTCGGTCTACCTGGCGCCCATGGCCGCCCACCTGTTCGATGCCACCACAACCGTCGTATCTCTGGGTAGAGGAGGGATCGAGAAAAACCTGGTCGCGAGGTATTTCATCCAGTTTATGGGCCCTTCTGGTATATTTGTCCTTAAGGCTGTCGCCGTCCTGCCCGCCGTTTACTATATTGAAAACGTGATGGAGGGAGATCGAAAGAGGTACTATCTTCTGATGGTTACCGCCGTGGGTGTCGCGGTGGGAGTCAGAAACCTGGTCCTCATGTCTTCCTGATCACGGACAGGCCAGGAACAGGGTGTCCTCGAATCCGTTCCGGTCCTCCCAGTCGCTCACCCATGAGTCACTGCCGCACGTGGAGCTACTGATCGGGGCGTACTCCACGTCGGCCTCACCGGTATATCCTATGCCGCCTCCCTGTTTCTTGAGCATACTGACCTCCTCGCTCGTGAGGCCTATCGCTCCCCAGTTGGACCTACCTATCGTCTTCCCTGAAGCGGTGATGGTCTGCGGGTAATGTACCTGAGACTTCGTGTCATCGAGCTTTGGAATAAGGTTCGTGGCCACGAATCCCGTCTCACCGTCCTCGACTATCTTGTCAAGGTTCCTGTTGTTCAGGATGTTGGCAGTCACCCATCTCTCCCCGCCCTTCCGGACCACACATCCATCCCTTGCGTCAATTCTCCAGAGGGAGTCGCATGTGGACCTGAAGTTTCTCTCCTCTCCGATGCTCTGGTTCGCGAGAAGCATCGGGCAGTTCCTGTTCTCGCAGTTCGTGTTCCAGACGCTGAACCTCTTGGTGAAGTCCTGCAGGACTACAGTGTAGTTCACCTCGACGCTCAGCGTAAGTGTCTCGCCGCTGGGTGAGATGCTCTGAGGGTTCTCAAGCGCCATCGTACAGAACGATATCGGGGGCGGTGAGTTCATCGTGAACCACTCGTCCTGCTTGTACTGTATGTCCTTGATCCTCTCCTGTAGGGTGCCGTTCAGTTTGTAAGTGTTGTCGTTTATCTTCTTCAGGTCGCATCTGGCCCCCTCGAAGCCCTCAAGCTTCCAAGCAGGTTCCAGAGCCCCTGAGAGATCGTGTATCTTTACCTCGCCGGGCTGAATTCTGTACTTCACGTTCGCCTTGTCCGTACTGAACCCGACTCTGGCTCTCACTATCCTCCGGGTCCTCTCCCCATCCACTACCTCGTAGGTAATCGGTGAGCCGATGTTTATGTAGCTCTCGACCGGTGTGTTCAGGGTCTTGGACTTCTTCGGGTCTGGAAGCTTCCCGAGCGAATCCATCTGCTTCCAGGACATGGCCTGGATCTGGACCCAGGACTGTGACGAGAAGTTGTACTTCATCTGGACCTCCAGGTTCCTTGATATACCGAGGGATGGCTGCATCAGGTTGCAGTTGGCCATAGTCATGTTGGCCAGGTTCTGTCTGGACCCTCTCATTATCGCGAGTCCTCCGCTCGGCAGTTCGCCTCTCTGCCCTGTGCTCCCGGCTATCGGCGTCCAGGTCGTGTTGCAGTAGGATGTTGCGGCCGGTCCCAGGACTCTCATCCTGTACTTGACCCCGTACGCGTCTATACCCTTGTATCCCTGATTCCGATCGTAGTACTCGGGGTTCTGGATCTGGAAGTAGATCGGTATAGTTTTGTTAGGTCCGTAACTTCGTATGTCTATTTTTTCCCCGTTATTGACCGTGAGCTCCGAGATCTTGAGTTTGAATGTCTCGCCGACGTCCTCCGCTCCCGGTCTCACGGACTGGTTGAGTCTCTGCTGTCTGAGACATGTGGCGCTCAGCATGCAGGTGAAGTCGTTTATCGCGGAGTTTACGGTATGTATCTCGTCCTGGAAATTGATGCCCGTGAAGGACAGGGCCGCGCTCTTACCGAGGATGATGCCGTATCCGCTGAAGAAAAGGAATCCTATCACGGCGATGATGGCAAGGGCGAATATCTTGCCCTTCGTCGGCGAGAGGGCCTTCCCCACAGCGGCGCCTGCGTCCACGTCCATGCCTCCCTTCTCCTTCCACTGTCTGTACTGTTTCTTGGAGGGCATGGGGTCGAACCTCTCAAGGAAACTCAGGAAAATCGCCGCGAGCTTCAGCCACTCTGTGTCATTCAGGTAAGGTATAGGCAGTACGAATATGGCTAAGGTTGCAAGTTGCCCGGCGTTCAACTTGGTTACGTAGATAGGTCGGACCTCCGGCAACCACCTGAAAGGTATACCCAGGACCGGTATCCTGGCAAGCAGACCAAGGTACTCCAGGTCAAGGTAGGGAATAGCTGCGTATATAAGCAACCATATTATACTCCCTCCTATGCTTTCCTCGTCATCTCCGGGCTTCTCTATATCTTCGTAGACGCCGTCACCGCCGTTTCCACCGGGTCCCTCCTGGTTCGGGCGTCTTTCTGGCATCTTTCTTGATCACCTTGTCGAGAGCACTTTCAGGTCTGTCAGCTGGTAGGTCCCGTTGCTCCTAATATGAATCTTGTTTTCTCCTTTAAGGGTCTTTTCCGGGATGGTCACATTGACATCGCCGGATGGGTTTATCTTCCTGCTGAAATCGTTGACCTGGACCACCATCTGGTTGGTCGATGGCAGGAGGCTGGTGAAGTCGAACCTTATCCACTCCGTCGTGTCTTTCAGGTCGGCGAACCTCACCTGTCTCCGGCTCATGTTGAACTCGGTCCTTATCTGACCCGAGCTGACCCTTGTCACGTACCGGACCGTCACCTCTGCGTTCTTGATCTCGTACCTTGACTCTCCCTCCGTGCTGAACTTGATGGTATTCATCCCGGTGTGAAGGCCTCCTTCCGAGGGATTGGTCGTCAGTTCCACGCTCTGGGTGGACCTCCCTATCGTCTCATGGAAGACTGTGTTGCCGTTCACCGTCACCTGCAGGGGCTTTGTCGGTGTCGAACTCCCGATAGGTACCGTGAACGAGAGGTTCGCTGCCACCATGTTCGCTATCTCGTGGTCGTAGAGCCTGAAGGTATCCTCGTGGTCGCTGAACTTCCTGTCATTCACGACCGCCTCTACATCCTCTATCCTGTAACTTGTCGAGTCGAACCATCCACCCTTCGTGGTGCCTACCGTGAAACGGTTTATCCCGGGGTGCAGGTACTGGCTTGATATCCTTATCTCGGGTGTGGCGGTGACCACCAGTTTTTCCTTGTAGACCTCTCTACCGTTCGCCTTCACGTATATCTTTCCGGGTCCGCTCTTACCCAGGACATCAAACGAAAGGACCGCGTACTTAGGTGAGGTCGCGTTGTACTTGAAGCTGAGCCATTTGCCGCCGAGGAACTTGTTCATGACGCGGGCCTGGTCCTTCCTGAAGGCCGTGACTTCGCCACGTCCCTCCCCGACCTTGAAGCTTCCGAGTCCTATCGATCGGAAGTCCTGGTTCGATTCACCGACCGTGCCGAAGCTCTGTTCCGTGAATATCATCTGGCGTTTTTCAGGTGCTTCCTGGCCGAGCGGCATCCCCTGTGAGGCGATGAAGAATACCCCGAATACTGCGAGGCCTGCCAGCAGGGAGACGACAAAACTGTCCGCCATATACCCTCATTTTGGTTCTAACCTTTTATTTGTGGTAGTGGATTTCCTGTAACGTGAAGCTTCTCAGGACGGACAGGAACGAGGGATACGCTGAGATAGAGGTCGAGAACAGGGATGACCTCTGGTACCTCAAGGACATACTCAGGGAGGGCGACGAGGTCCGGGCAAAGACCATCAGGACCAAGCTGGACGGGAGGGAGAAGAAGACGTGTACGCTGACCGTCCGGATCGAGAAGGTCGATTACCAGGAGGACCGCCTCAGGCTGACCGGGGAGATAACCCGGGCGCCGGATGATGTGGAGCTCGGTTACCACACCTTCAACCTCGAGGAGGACAAGGAGTTCGAGGTCTGGAAGGACTTCACGGAGGAGGAGTGGGAGAGACTTCAGGAGGCGGAATCGAACCGGTCCTACAGCGTTCTATTCGCACTGGTAGAGAAAGAGGGAGCTGATTTCTACATAGTGGAGGAATCAGGCATAACCGACCTTTCAGGGGTTGAATCCAATATACCGGGAAAGATGTACTCCTCCGAGATGAGCCAGGAGGACTTTCACAGAGAGGTCAAGGACATAATAGATAGGACCGCAGGAAAGGTCGACCACGTGGTCCTGGCAGGACCCGGGCACCAGAAGAACAGGGTGATGAACATGCTTGACGATGAGGTCCAGGACAAGACCTTCCTGCAGGACACCTCGGTCACGGGGAAGACCGGTCTCCACGAGGCGATAAAGCGGGGAGCCCTCAAAAAGGTCGTTGAGTCGTCCAGGATCTCCGACGAGACATCTGCAGCTGAAGAGTTTTTCGACCGACTGAGGTCCGATGACAGGGTAGCTTACGGCGATGAGGTCCGGGGACTGGCGGAACAGGGAGCTGTGGAGAAATTACTGATAACACAGCAGAAGATGAGGGAGGAGCCAGGGCTCGCGGAGAAGGTCGAACAGATGGGAGGAGAGGTCCAGACCATCCACACGGATCACGAGGCAGGAGAGCGAATCGAGAACTTCGGTGGGGCCGTGGCACTGCTACGTTACGAGACCTGATCTACTCCTTGGGCCTTGATTGGAGTGTGAGCTGGAGGGTCTTCCTCTCCCCGTCTCTTATCACTGTTATCGGCACGGTCTCCCCTACCTTTGTCTCCTGAGTCAGCGTTGTGAGTACGTCCGTCAGGTCGGTGACTTTCTCTCCATCGATGCCCACAATGATGTCTCCGCCGACGGTAAGTGGTCGACCGTAAAGCGTTACCTGCCTGCTGCCTCCCTGAAGTCCTGCTTTCTCCGCGGGTCCACCCTTGACGACCTCGATAACTAGGAACCCGGTGTCGTTCTTCAGTCCCATCTCACTGGCTATCGCCGGATCAACGTTCACACCCCTGACGCCTATCCAGGGATGTTTGTATTCTCCCTTCTTGATTATGCTGTCCGCCACGACCTCTACCTTGTTGGACGGAATGGCGTAGCCTATACCCGAGAAGGTGCCGGTCTGGGTCTCGATGGCTGTCGTGACTCCGATCACCTCTCCCTTTATGTTCAGCAGAGGTCCACCGGAGTTACCCGGATTTATGGCGGCGTCGGTCTGTATGACGTTCGGTATCGAGAAACCGCCGTCGACCCTCAGAGTCCTGTCGGTCTGGGAAACTATGCCTGCGGTCATCGTCCCCGGGAGGCTGAAAGGATTCCCGATCGCGACAGCGGTCTGACCTACCTTCACTTTCGAGGAATCCGCTAGCTCCAGGGGATCAAGGCCCTCCTTTTCAACCTTCAAGACCGCGATGTCCGAGTAGAGATCGCTGCCCACTATCTCGGCCTCGACGGTCTCTCCATCGCTGAACGTTACGAAGACCTTGTTCGCTCCGCTTATCACGTGCTCGTTCGTTATGATGTGCCCCTTCTTGTCGTAGATGAAACCCGAACCCTGGGAACTTGGCCCGGTAGTCCTGATCGATACGACGGACTCCCGGGTCCTCTCGAAGAGGTTCACGAACAGTTCCTGCCGGCTGGAAGTATTGATGTAGACGACCTTCTGCCGGGACTGAAGCGTGTCAACCCTGTTCTCCAGTGAGTTCAGGCGGTGGTCCATCTGTTGATACGTCACCACACCACCTGCCACGGCACCGAAGAGCAGGACCGCCGCTATCCCGAAAAGGTCGATCTTTCTTGAAGTATCCACAGGATTCTCTTTAGATCCAATATTTATCATGGTTCCGCCCGGAGAATTCAACATGGTCGAGACAACCAGGCACTTCACCGCCACCACTTTCATCGTTAACGAGGGAAAGGTCCTGCTCCACCTTCACAAGAAACTGGACAAGTGGCTTCCGGTAGGAGGGCATATCGATAGAGACGAGCTCCCCCACAAGGCAGCCGAAAGAGAGGCCAGGGAGGAATCAGGTCTGGAGATAAGTATAGAGGGAAGGAGAGAGCTTTCAGAGGATACCGATGAGCTTCCCCGTCCGGACACGGTTCTCCTGCAGGATATAAACGAACACCACCAGCACATAGACAGCGTTTTCTACGTTGAGTCAGACGGCGACGATCTGGACCCTGAGAACGGAATCGAGAAGATGGAATGGTTCACGGTCCGTGACCTTTCGGAGAGTGATCTGGATGAAGAGATCGAGAAGCACGCCAGGGAAGCGATAGAGAAGTTCGACGGTCAGTGACCACCCTTCCCCGGTAAAACTTAAGCGGCCGCCTGAAAAGGATAGTTATGGACCTCAAAAGAGGTCTCTTTCACCTGACGCCGCTCGGGAGGGCGGACCAGGAGGTACTTGAATTCGTCAGTGACAGGGTGGAGGAGAAAGATGTCGAAAGGTATCAGAAATCCCTGAACAGGTACAGGAGGGTCAAACTCCTCCGCGTGAACTTCAGGGTCCTGGTTTATGCCGGTCTGATAACTTCGGCCGCCACCACATTCGGGCTGAGTCAGGCCCAGGTCCTGCAGCGGATCGCCTCTTACCTTGGCACAGGCATACTTTTCACGGTTTACATACTGCTTGGCTACGTCGTTATGCTCTACAGGGAGCAGTACCATGTCTTCAGAGAGATACTCGTGGCAAGGGCCGCCTCATCAGGTTCCTAGATCACTCCAAAGGACCTGAGCAGGTCCGTAATCCCCATGAAGACCAGCAGGAACCCTGCGATCTGCGGTGTCACCGCGTAAAGCTTGGACCATGTGAACGGCTGGTGGTTGAGGACCACCGCGAATCCCATTATCTCCGCCAGGAGTATGAAGAACAGTCCAAGTGCGAACTTGCTAGAGGCGTTGCCGACCGAACCTCCTACATCTACGCTCCTGTAGATTTTCACGGACCTGTAAAGGAAGAAGCCCGTAAGCACCACCAGCATGGCCTGGAGCCATACGTCCACCGGCATGTAGGATACGAATTTCATGCTCATACGTCGGCAAACCTCTCGAAGTATCTCAGCCCTGACCAGAAGATCAGGGTGTAGGATACGAGTTCAAGGGTTTGAGTAGTCGTTCTTAGTGAAGGTATGTACTTCACGGTCTTGAAGTGATGGATAGGGCCGTGAACGAATGAAAGTATCTGCGCTCCCGTGAAAAGAACAACCCCGATGAACAGGGTCTGGAACACCATGGAGTCTTCCCCTACCTCATCCATCAGTTTGTAGAGGCTTACCGCCATCGCCAGGCCCATCAGGCTGACGATAGCTACTCCTGGTATGCAGAGGCATTGAAGTGCAAATATCGCGCTTATAGCCATTCCGAGTCACCTCCTAGGAAGTGTGCGGCCAGGCCCAGCAGGGACCACGCCGCAAGGGAGGCGTAGAAGTTCATGGTGTTTATTATGTTCGCAACCTTGGTTATCTGGAGGACCTTAAGTACCGAGAACGTGAAGGAGGTCACTATGAACCCTGTTGCAGGTATCATAACAGCCCTCTCCGGCCAGAGCGGCTTCTCCCAGAAGAATCCGAACGAGAGGAATCCGCCGACCACTATGCTCATCAGGCTCCACCAGCCAATCCACGAAAGGGCGGTGCCGCCCGGCGGTATCGCGTCATTCGCAAGCTTCTTGTCAAAGGCTGCCTCCTTCTTTGAAGGAATGCCTTTTCCCACCCATCCGAACAGGCCTACCAGTACCGCAACTACGGTCATAACTGAGATGGCCTTCACGAACAGGTCTTCGTTCATACTCCTTCTAATCGAATGATATACTCATCTTCCTTTAAAAAAGCTGTCCTGTCTGTTAGGAAGTATCTCCGGGGCCATCCATGATTCAAAAATATGCGGGACCCACGTTAACTGTGGCGTCTGTGCCGGGGTGACGGAGTCTGGCTGAACGTGCCGGTCTTGAGAACCGGTGGGCCGTACCGGCCCTCCTGGGTTCAAATCCCAGCCCCGGCGTCCCACATTTCAACCTTGTACAGGACCTTGTCGCAGTTACGGGTACAGGTCCGGCGTCCCTCGATACCGGGAAAAGTTAGAACTGGCTCTTCTAGACCGGATAAATTTCAGAAGTTAGAATGGAGGCGTGTTTACTCCATGAGTTCTATCTCGATGTCCACTCCTTCAGGTACATGGACCCTCATAACCTGTCTCAGCGCTCTTTCGGACTCGGTGATGTCGATGAGTCTCTTGTGGACGCTCATCTCGTACCTCTCTATCGTGGAGCTTCCCTCTCCGTCCGGAGCCTTCCTTGTCGGGATGTCCATCTTCTCCGTCGGGAGCGGGACAGGTCCGGAGACCTCTGCGTTGTACTCGTCTCCGATGTCAAGTATCTCTTCCGCGAGCTCGTCCACCTTTTCCTGATCGGTGCTCCTGAGCTTCACTCTTGCCTTCTGCATAGGTATACCCGGGTGGCCAAATCTTATAAATTGTAAGAGGGTTTATCGGTCGTATCCCCCTGATTCACTCTGTCCGGGTGTATCCGCTGATTCCTGGAGCTTCCGGTATTCGTCGTGCGCCCTTTCAATCTCGGTGGCGTGGTCCCAGTCATCTGCCCGGGTGGCCATCTCCATCGAGTAGCCCATGCCCAGCCCGGCAATTCCGGCTATCATGTTTCCGGCCAGTGCTGCTCCTGCTCCCGCGGCTCCCAGCGTCAGGGCGCTGACCCTTGTAAGGTTCATGTAGGTGAACTCCCGGTCCTGGAACCAGGTTGAGAGGTATCCATCGGGAAGTTCGCTTTTCTTCCTCCGGCCTTCACTGTACATTTCGGCCGTTCCTATCATCTTTTGCTCGACTGCTTCCGCTCCATCCTCCAGGAGGTCCCTCAGTTTTTCGCCGCTTTTCCTGATGGTCCTCTCCGTAGCAGTTCCCCGGTCCACGATATTTTCATTCTCCATTTGTTACACGATGGGAACAAGTAAGGATCGATTTTTAAAAATCTCAGTTTGTGGTTATCGAGAGTCCTGAAGGTGCTGAAGGTGGAGAGGTCGCTCCCATATCGATGGAGGAGGTCACAGATCCCGAGACCTCCTGGTTGCTCAGTCCTCCTATCTGGTCGTACTCGATGTTGATTGAAAAGCTGTTACAGCCGAACATACCCGCCTGCCTGAACTGGACGTTCTCTACTGTGAACTCTTCCGAGTCCGCGACAGGTATCATCTTCCCCTCCCACGAAGACGCATTCCTGCCGTTCCCGTTCAGTACCTCTATCCGGGTGACGTTGACCGGTTCTCCGGCTCCGTTCCTGAGTATGAACTGGAGGTGTCCATCCGTGTTCACCCCGAACTGTGCTATCTGGACCGCCTCTCCCCCGAAGCCCATGCTGGATTTCTGGCACTGGCCCTGGCTGAAGGCGAAGAAGGCGGCGCCGACGACGGCCACTACCACGAGCATCCATCCGTAAGACATCAGGTACTCTATGGCTGACTGTCCCTTCTTCATCTGCTGATCACCCCGCAGTCCTGGACGGATGAACTGCCTGCTCCGTTGAACGCCGTCACGTTGAAGCAGACGTAGTCGCCGTCCTTTATGTTCAGGGCGTTGTAGCTGAAGGACTTCTCGTTGGGACCTGTGGATCCCACCTTCCTGAAGGAGCCTGTCGAATTAGTGTAGACCCTGAACCCGTTCTCGTTGTTCGATCTGTCCTTCCACGAGAGATCTATCACTATGCCGCCGTACTTCACCCTGAAGATTTTTTCCGCGGACCTGGTCACGTCTCCGTTGCTCTGAGTGACCGTCAGGAAGCCTCTGAAGGTCTGTGGAAGTTTGCCTGACCTGTAGTCGTATCTGAGCACTCCGGCAGTCCCGTTCTCGATATCCGTCACCACTTTCCTCGACTTCATCACCTCGCTGTCGTAGTATGTCAGGTTGAACCTGGTCAGTTTCGGGGACCTGTCGTTGTTTGTTGACATCGAGACCCGGTATTTCAGGAACCTGGTCTGCGGGACGCTGTCTATATCGGAGTGAGAGATCCATGTCCCGGAGCTGTTCTCTAGGAAGCTGACTGAAAGACCTGTGCCAGCTGGCTCTACAGTCTCGGTCCTTACCTGTCTGGGGTCGAACTTCTGGCTGTCGCTCAGGACCGGTGAGGTGTAGGTGCCCGAGTCCTCGTACCTGAGCCTGTAAAACCTGTCCGATGGTATGACCTGGAAGCTTGATTCGCCGGGCCTCTTCCACGCGACGGACACACCGCTTCCTCCGGTATGTTCCTGTACCCGGACCCTGAAGGTGTGGTATCCTTTATCGAGCTGTATCGTATCGCTGTGGACGTAACTTCCCGAGACACCGTGACCTCCGTACCAGGAGACGGCTCTTTTCCCGTCGATGAATACGTCTGATGCGTCGTCGGAGTCTATTCCTATGGTGTAGGTCCCTGACTCCGGTGCGTACAGGTAACCGGATGCCTTCCACGAGAAATGGTCTCCCGGCAGGTAAGATGGCTTCGCGTTCCAGCCTCCGCCGCTCTGCCAGTGGACGGAACCCGAGTGGTTCCCGGTTCCCTGGAGAGAGACACCGCTCCTCGAAGGGTTGAAGAACTTGTCCATGGCGTCCTCGCTGTCCGCGTAGTTGTCCTCCTGGTTCAGGCCCTGGGTTTCATACCACCGGTAGGCCAGCTTTCCCTGTGCACCCACAGATGACTCGAGTCTCAGGTCCCCTGCCGAGATCTCCGTGCCCGAGAGGGTCCCTGAGTTCCAGTCATCGCCGTCGCTGAAAGTCCAGTTAAGGACCTTGCCGGTGCTGTTGAAGTGGAGGGCCACGTCGTAGCAACCATACCTGCTGTAGCATTCAGGTCTGAAGCTGAAGTTCACCGGGTTCCTGGTGGAGTTCCGGTCCGCGGGGCTGGTCCAGTCTATCGTGGGCGAGGGGAAGTCTTTCGGCCTGACCGTGATGTTCCGGGCGTAGGACCTGTTTGTCGTGCCATCCTGTTCTGTTACCTTTATCGCCCACCTGAACGTGGACGGGAGGGAGTAGCTTGAGAAATCGTAGGTTATGCTGTTGGTCTGGCCGCTGTCTACGTTCGATACGGTCTTCATCTCCCTGAACCTGGTCTGAGTGTTGGCATAAGATAGGTTTACCTTTCTCACTGTCGGGGTCTTCAGGTTGTCCGATGTCTCGAGATGTGCCCTGAACCTGAGGAACCTGGACGCAGGCACGTCATCGAGCGATTCGTTGTATATCCATGTACCTGAGCTGTTATGCCCGAAGTCGATGTCATAACTCGTTGAGGCTCCGGTTGAACCGGTTACCCGGGAGTTCCTCCAGTCCACATCCCTCGCCGCGGCGAAAGTTCTGGATGTGTAGTTGCCTGAATCAGGGTAGACCCGTGGATAGTATCTTGTCGAAGGTATGACCTGGAAGCTTGATTCGCCGGGCCTTATCCAGGCGACAGACACGCCATCTCCTCCGGTGTCCTCCTGCATGCGGACCCTGAACCGGTGGAAGCCCTTCGAGAGCGTTATCTGGCCGCTGTGGCCGTAGCTTCCCGAGGTCCCGTGCGGTCCGTAGTACGATGCGACCCTGTTCCCGTCGATGAATACGTCTGATGCGTCGTCGGAGTCTATTCCTATGGTGTAGGTCCCTGACTCCGGTGCGTACAGGTAACCGGATGCCTCCCAGGAGTAATGCTCGGAGGACAGGTAGGATGGTTTTGCGTCCCATGAACTGCTGTGCCAGTGGACCCTTCCCGAGTGGATTCCCTCGCCACCTCTGCTGACCCCGTTGGTTCCGGGATCTGTGAACATGTCCATCTCCTCCTCATCGTTCGCGTAGCCGTTGACCTGGTTCAGCTCTGAGGTGTCGTACCAGTGATACCTGAGTCTTCCCTGCTGGCCCGGTACGGATCTGCTCAGGGAGATACCGCCGTTTTCTACGGTCGTGTTCCGGACCTCGCCTGTGCTCCACTCGTCCCCGGAGTCCGTCACCCAGTGGAAAACGCTGTTGGTGGGCAGGCTGTACTTCACCGAGATGGAACGGACCTCGGGGGCCTGGTAGACATCACCCGTTGATAGGGTCACGTTGAGCTTTATCCTCTCCGTCTGCGGCACCTCCTCTATGCTCTCGTGGTAGGTCCAGCCGTTCTTCCCCTTGCTGGCGTAGTCCACATCCACCGACGTACCGGAGGGAGTCAGAGCCTTCACCTCTGCCGATCTCCAGTAGGCCGGGGCCCTTACGGTTTTTGGCTCTGTCTCATAGCTTCCTGGGCTCTGGAACTCCATGCTGGCGTTCGCGTAGCGATCATCAGGTATAACTTTGAAATCTGATTCCCCAGGTTTCTTCCAGGCGAGAGAGACTCCGTCCTGCCCTCCTCCCTCCTCCATCCTTACCTTTATCGGGTGCCATCCCCTGGAGAGGGTTATCTGGCCGCTGTGGCCGTAGCCGCCTGCCACTGCGTGTCCCCCGTACCACGAGGCGATTTTCTGTCCTTCTACGAATACGTCTGATGCGTCGTCGGAGTCTATTCCTATGGTGTAGGTCCCTGACTCCGGTGCGTATATGTAGCCCTCGGCTTTCCACGAGTAACCTCCGGAGGGGAGATAGGAGGGTTTCTCGTCCCAACCGGCATCGTACCAGTGTATCCTCCTCTGGAACATGCCCGTGCCGCCGAACTCCACCCCCGGCTTCGAAGTATTGAAGAACTGGTCGAACTGTTCCTCCGTTTCAGGATGGCCGTTCTCGCTGTAGTAGGTCCCGGTATCGTACCAGGTATAGTTCAGGTTCTCCTTCGCCCCCGTGCTCTTCAGTGTCAGGTTCCCGGAATCTGTCTTAACGGCGTTACGGTCACCTTCTTTCCACGAGCTGGTCTCCCAGGAGAGAGTAAGGTTGCCGGTCGTGTTGAACATCAGGCTGGCCGTACTGCATCCTGAACCACACTCAGGTTTGAAACTGAATGTCACAGGGTTCTCTACATCAGCGTCCTCCGCCGGGGGACCTACCTGGACGATAGGGAGAGACAACCCGGAAAACGTCAGCAGAAGTACACAGAGGGGGAGAAAGATGTTTTTCTTCTCCATACTCCTGTCTACGGCCCCTACAAATAAAGAACTTTCCCAGGAAAGCTTCCTTTCTCTTCAGGAAATGAAACAGAAAAGAGGAGAAAATATAGGGGGAAGGGGTTTATTCCTTCTCGTTTACGGAGAGAGCCTGTCCGGCGCCGACCGTCTGTCCCATGTCCCTGATCGCGAAACGGGCGAGCTGAGGGATGTCATCGTTCTCCTCGATGACCAGCGGCTGCTGGGGAGTGATCTCGACGACAGCGGCCTGACCCTGCTTGATGTAGTCAGGGTCCTCTTCCAGCGTCTCACCGGTCTTCGGGTCCATGGTCTTCTTCAGGTCAGTGAAGGTGCATGAGACCTGAGCGGTGTTGACGTGGAATACAGGCGTGTAGCCCTCCGAGATGACGTTCGGGTGGTTCAGGACGATTACCTGAGCCTCGAAGGAGTCGACGACCGTAGGAGGATTGTCCGAAGGTCCTGCGACGTCTCCCTTCTTGATGTCGTCCTGTCCTACGCCACGCGTGTTCCATCCGATGTTGTCACCGGGCTCGGCGTGGTCGATTTCCTCGTGGTGCATCTCGATGGTCTTGACCTCTCCGCCGACGTTCTGGTTAAGACGGGTGGAGGCAGGTTCGAAGACGACGCTGTCTCCGGGCGAAAGGTCCCCTGTTTCGACCCTTCCGACGGCTACGGCTCCGATCCCGGAGATCTTGTAGACGTCCTGTACCGGGATGCGTCCTGGCAGGTCAACCGCCTTCTCTGGCTCTTCGAAGTCGTCAAGAGCGTCCAGCAGTGTAGGTCCGTCGTACCAGTCCATCTCGTCGGAGTCGTTCGCGACTCCCTCTCCCTCGAAGGAGGATACAGGTATGAACTGGACGTCGGAGGTATCGTATCCGACTCCCTGGAGGAGCTCGGAGACGTCTTCCTTGAGGTCGTTGAAAGCGTCCTCGCTGTAGTCCTCGAGGTCCATCTTGTTGACGGCGACCGTCAGCTGGTCGATTCCAAGGGTCTTCGCCAGGTAGGCGTGCTCCTTGGTCTGCGGCTGGATCCCGTCGTCAGCCGCGACGACCAGTACAGCAGCGTCAGCCTGAGATGCGCCCGTGATCATGTTCTTGATGAAGTCACGGTGTCCAGGAGCGTCGATGATGGTGAAGTAGTAGTTGTCAGAGTCGAAGTCCTGGTGGGCGAGGTCGATTGTAACACCTCTCTCCCTCTCTTCCTCAAGGGAGTCCATGGCGAAAGCGAAGCCGAAGGTCTCCTTTCCTGCCTCCTCGGCTGCTTCCTCAAGCTTCCTCATTTCCTCTTCTGGTAGGTTTTCGGTATCCCACAGAAGTCTTCCGATAGTGGTAGACTTTCCGTGGTCAACGTGTCCGATGAATACTAGGTTAATGTGTGGTTTGTCAGCCATTTTTGATCACACCTTTAATGCGTATATTTTGGAATAACCCTGTTAAACTTTAAAAAGGGTTCCGATAGAACTCTGGTTTTTTCGTTATCGGAAGGGCAAAACACCGGCAGGACGGGAGAGTGAAGAACAGGTATGGGAAGAAAAGGAAGGCGCGGGGAGGATTCACTCCTCTATGCTCGGGAGTTCCTCCTTCATGCCCTTGCGCTCCCTGATCTCCAGGATCTTCTCCTCCTGGAGGTTCTTGTCGATGGGCTCGAAGACGACGTCCTTCGGGTTGAAGAACCCTTTGCCGTTGGTGGCTGACTTGAGGTCCGCCTCGAACCCGAACATCTCGGCGACCGGGACCTTGCACTGGATTATGGAGGAGTCTCCCTCCTCTTCCATGTTCATGACGTCTCCTCTCCTGTTGGAGACCTCCGTCATCGCCGATCCCATCGTGTCGCTCGGCGTATCGATCCTGATTATCCTGACAGGTTCGATGAGCTCCGGACGGGAGTTGAGGAACCCTCTCCTCATCGCGTCCTTCGTGGCCGGTATCATCTGTGCCGGTCCACGGTGGATGGCGTCCTCGTGGAGCTTCGCGTCGTGGAGCTTGACCTTGAGACCTATCACGGGCTCGTTTGCCAGCGGTCCCTCGTCGCAGAACTCGTGGAACGCGTCGACGAGGTACTCCTCGATCTCTCTGAGGTTCTTGATACCTCTGGAGGCGTTTACGAACATGTTCTCCTCGTATACGTCCATGATGTTGTCCGCCTCGTCCTTATCCATCCCTGCCTCGACGAGTGCGTCACGGACCTCGGTCTCGTCGTCCGCCTGCATCTTGAGGTCCTCGTACTCATCCTTCAGGAACTTCCTGACCTCCTCGTCGATGGGCTCGACCGAGATCTCAAGCTTGTTGTGCCTGTTCGGGGATTTCCCGACGTAGACATCGCTCTCGTCCTGTATTCCCTCTCTGAAGACGACGATCGGCTCGGAGACGTGTATGTCGATGCCCTTCTCCTCGAGGTGTCTCTCGACCTTTGCCTCGATGTGCAGCTCTCCGAGTCCGGAGACCAGGGTCTCTCCCGTCTCCTCGTCGATGTCCACCTTGATGGTGTTGTCCTCCTTCGCTCGCTTCCTGAGCTCCTCGATCAGCTTCGGGAGGTCCGAAGTGTTCTTCGGCTCGATGGACTTGGTAACCACGGGCTCGAAGACGTGCTCGATCTGCTCGAACGGCTGGATCTCGTCCTCTCCCTTCAGGATGAAAGTCTCTCCCGTGGAGAAGTCAGGTCCTGTTATCGCGGTGATGTTGCCCGCGGGGACCGAGTCGACGGTGAGCTTTCGCGGTCCGGAGTAGATGCCGACCTGCTGGGCCCGCTCCTCCTTGTGGGAGCCGATCCCGTAGAGCTCGTCTCCCTCCTCGACCGTTCCGGAGAACAGTCTCGCGGTCGCGATCGTGCCGGCGTGCTCGTCGTCCTCTACGTTCGTGACGACACCGACCAGGGGTCCGTCGGCGTCCTGGTTGGCCATGGACTCACCTACCTCGCTGTCGGGGTCGCCGGGCCATACCTTGGGTATCCTGTAATCTGCGGCCTCCCGCGGGTTCACCAGGTGCTTGACGACCATGTCCAGGACCACTTCCTCGATCGGTGCGTCCTCTGCAAGGCCCTCATGGTCGCCATCGTTCACCCTGTCGATTATCTCCTCGAAGGAGATCCCTGTCTCCTGCATGAAAGGCATTGAGATCGCCCAGTTCTTCAGTGCGGAGCCGAAGGCGACCGTGCCGTCTTCTACTCCCATCTTCCATTCTTCCGCGGTCTCATTGTCCGCGTACTTTCTCAGGGCGGTGTTGACTTCTCTTATTATCTTCTTGAACCTTTTCTGCATTTCCTCCGGGGTGAGCTGCATCTCCTCGATCAGCCTGTCGACCTTGTTGATGAACAGGACCGGCTTGACTCCCTCGTTCAGCGCCTGTTTCATGACGGTCTCTGTCTGTGGCATGACGCCGTCGACTGCGTCGACGAGGACCACTACTCCGTCGACAGCCCTCATAGCTCTTGTCACGTCTCCTCCGAAGTCGACGTGGCCGGGTGTGTCGATGAGGTTGATCAGGTAGTCGTCTCCGTCGAACTCGTGGACCATCGAGATGTTTGCGGAGTAGATCGTGATTCCACGCTCCGCTTCCTGGTCGTCGAAGTCCATGAACCTCTGTTCTCCGGCGAGCTTGTCGGATATCATGCCCGCACGTGCGAGGAGGTTGTCAGTTAGTGTAGTTTTTCCGTGGTCGATATGCGCCGCTATAGCAATGTTTCTGATGTGCTCGGGGTCGTTGATGACCTCTTTAATCGCATCAAGCTCTTTGTCAGACATCTTCAGTTTTCACCAGGTTCTATGTCTAACGAACCGGTTACAAGTTTTAAAAGGCCTCCCGAGACCAGCCGGTCCTTTCGTCGAATGATTTTAATCCGTCGACCCGCAAACCTTTCTGTGAAAAGATGAAGACCCGTTTCATAGGTCCATACTCCTCCGGCAAGACGACGATAATCAACCTGCTGAAGGAGGCGACTGACCTCTCCACGGACCCCACACCTGTTTACGAGGACCAGGGGGAAGTCGAGCTTTCGTTCCTCGGCGAGGTGGAGGAGGAGTCGCTGGACCTCGTCCCGGATGAGAAGGTCCCCATCACCGAACTCGGGGGTCAGGAGAAGTTCTGGGAGAAGCACAGGGAGGACTCTGACAAGTTCACGGCTGACGTGGACCTGATCGTGGGAGTCTTCGACCTGAAGGACCCGGAGGACCCTGAGAGGTACGGGGAGATGCTTGAATCCTACAGTTCCTACATCGAGAGCTTCCTCGAATCCGCGGAAGAACTTGACAGGGATATAGACTGGGGATTCCTCATGAACAGGGTGGAGAGAGGAGAACTTAACAGCGAAAAGTACTCGGAGCGGAGAGAGATGATCGAGCAGATGCTGGAGGAGGCCTTCTCGGATTACGACGATGGATACATGCTCGAGACCGTGTACGACATGAACCCGAGGTCCGCGCGCAGGGCGTTCTTCAACATATATCTCGAGAGCGCCGGCAGGGAGGACGTCGTCGACGGTCTCTGCGAGAAGATATCGGAGAACGTACAGGCCCAGCAGGTATCAATAATGAACAGCGAGGGAGTGACACTGGGAAGATATCCGCCCGATGAGTCATCCCTGGGAGAGGAACTCGAGGGCATAGGAGAGCTCATGAAGGCCTTCCCGGCTGACCGGAGGGACTTCGCCATCTTCTCCCAGGTCGGCGACCTGTCCAGCTCCTACCTAAGGCCCTCAAGCGACATGAACTACGATCTCGTGGTGAGGACCGAGGTCAACGGGGAACAGCTCCTGATACTGGTAAGGACCGACATGAGAGTGGGTGCGGTCCTCCTGAGGATCCAGGGGATAAAGGAGAACATAAGAGAGATAATGGAGGACTTTCTCGAGGAGTGAAAACAGGGTCCGGTCGTTACCGGGCGCCCTCTGCCTCTCTTTCCCTTCTCTCCTTCTCGCGGACCGCTCTTATGTCCTCGTCGCCGTTGCTGGCGCTGATAAGTTCCTGTGCGAGGACCTCTGCGGCCGAGTTGTCTTCGGCAAGCCTCTTCTCGTATGCTCCCTGTGCGAGAAGTCTGAGGGCGAGGTCGACCCTTCTCTGGGGGGCCACGAGTACTGCTTTCCTGGCTCGGACTCCACCTCTCTGGTAGGTGACGACCTCTTCGACCGGGGCGGAGTTCTCGATCGCGTCGACGAGGACCTGGATGGGGTTCTCGCCGGTCTCCTCCTCGATCATCTCGAAAGTTTCTTCGATCATGTTCCAGAGTTTCTCGGAGTCCCCGGTGTTATGTCCGGAGCTGATGTAGTGTTTCTTTCCGCGGTGTCCCGCGACGTAAAGCTTGTTGAGAAGTCTCTCGACTATCGGTACGTCTGCCTTGTAGAACTGTTTCTCGCTGTGCCTTCCCTTGGACCGTGGGGCGAGGATGTTCTCCAGGTTGATGTACCTGACGAGTCCTTCATCGTTTATATCTGCCTCGTCCGCATCCCATCTTCCAAGGGTCTTCAGTTCGTCTTCAAGTTCAAGTTTGGCATCGCTCATTCATTTATCACCTTGTCGGCTTCTGCTTGTTGCCTCTTACGAGTTCCTTGAGGCTTACGCCGTTCACCTTGATAACCTTGTAGCGCACGGTAGGGATGTCGCCCTTGGGTCCTGCGTCCGCTCCACCGATTCCCTCGATCATGACCTCGTCGTGCTCGTCGATGTGGTCGATCGCTCCGTCTCCGGGCACGAACGCGGTGAGCTGTTTGCCGTTCTTGAGCAGCTGTACCCTTACACATTTCCTGAGCGCCGAGTTAGGCTGCTTCGCTTCGATTATACGTTTCTCGAGGACGATGCCTCTTCCCTGGGGTGATCCCTCGAGGGGGTCTGCCTCTTCCTTCAGGTTCAGCATCCTTCTCTTGTAATCCTTGTCGCTCCATCTGTACTGCTGCCTTTTCTTGCGCATCTTCCGTGCGTTGTACAAGCCCATATCACCGTACCCGAAGTTAAACTTTTTATACCGGAGGGGAGAGGGTCAGCGGTAGAACCAGAACACCATCAGGGCCGCTGCTATCTCCAGCGCACCCAGTAGGAAGAGGTATCTGTCGGGCACGACCGGGGCCATAAGTATGCCCGAGGAAATCAGCAGCGCGGCGGTCACGGTCTGGTTCATCGACCTCGAGTTCTCGTTCACGACCCGGACCTCGGTCTTTTTCTTCTCCGTCAGTTCGTCCAGCTTGGACGGCAGCTCGGTCACGAGGTCCTCGTTCTCAAGCAGGTCTATCGCGAACCGGTCCGCCATCTTCTCGGGGCTGTGCTGTTCGTAGAGCACCTTCTTGATCTCCCTCGCGTAGGTGTCCTTCATCTGGAGCCCGGGATGCAGGTCCATCGCCACTCCCTCCATGGTCACCATGGTCTTCAGCATCAGGATGTACGAGGAAGGTATCCTGAGGCCGTGGCGGGAGGCGAAGACGAGCAGTTCGAATATGTTCTGCGTGAAGCTCTCCTCCTCGAGTGTCGCGTCCCTGAGGACCAGTATCTTCTCCTCGACCTTCTCCTTTATCAGTCCGCGGTCCGCCTCGTCCTCGAGGCTTCCTATCTCCTCCAGCAGCCCGGTCACGGATTCGACGTCCTCGTTCGCGGCGTGAACGATCAGCAGGCCTATCCTCTTCCTCTGCTCCGGTGTCAGCTTTCCCATCATCCCGAAGTCGAGGTATATCAGTCTTCCCTCGCCGTCTATCAGAAAGTTCGATGGATGCGGGTCCGCGTGGAAGAAGCCGTCCCGGATTATCTGTTTTATCGAGGACCTCGCCATCGTGTCGGCTATCCTGTCCCCCTCTACGTCCATCTCCCTGAGTCCCTCCTCGTCGTCGCACTCCACGCCTTCAACGTACTCCATCACCATGACCTTTTCCGTGCTCATCTCGGAGTAAACGTACGGTATTCTGATATCCTCGTCGTCCTTCATGTTCTCCCTGAATATCCGTGCGTTGCGCGCCTCCTTCTTCAGGTCCAGTTCTTCTCTCGTCCATCTGGCGAACTCCCTGACGTTCCTGCTGACGTTGAAGTCATTCAGGCCCTGGAACTGCTCGTCGGCACGGTCAGCGAAGAACTGAAGTATGTCCAGGTCCCGCTCCACCTCCTGCTTTATCCCCGGCCTCCTTATCTTGACTGCGACCTCCTTCCCGTTCTTCAGTTCGGCCCTGTGGACCTGTGCTATCGAGGCCGAACCTATCGGGTCCTCCTGGAACTCCGAGAAGTTTTCCTCCACCGGTCCGAGCTCCTTCTCCAGTATCTCCCGGGCCTTCTCCGGACTGAAGCTCTCGACAGATTCCTCCAGCTCCTTCAGTTCGGCGGCGTACTCCTCCGGTATCAGGTCCGGCCGCTCCGCCAGTATCTGGCCGAACTTTATGAAGGAGGGACCGAGTTCTTCGAGGAGTTCCCGCAGTCTCTCAGGGGGAGGGGTATCATCCGTCTCCGGAAGGATCCTTTTCGCAATCGGAAGCCGGTTGTCGAGGTCCAGGGCGTCCAGCAGAAAATTGAAGCCCTCCTCTGAGGCCTTCCTTACTATCTCGTCCAGCCTCTTGACATCCTCGACCCTTTCCTCGACTATATCCATAAATCGTTCATGCCGGTCCTTACAGATAAGTTGAAGGGTTCAGGTAAACGTCCGGAGCAACAGGTAGAAAGCCAGGATCGGCAGGACAACGTAGAAGACGTACTTCGCATAGGCCGGTCCGAACCCTGTGTACTCACGGCTGTAGCTTTCCTCCACCTCGAACTCTGCGTCTTCAGGTGGTTCGCCCTCAGGCATCGGACCTGTGTAACCACATGACCTGCACTGCCAGTTCACGGGGTCTCCGCCGCCGTACGCGGTCATGGCCCTGTTCGAGGTATCCGGCTCGACCCAGTCGCTGCCGCAGTTAGGACAGAATCTCTTTCTCAGTGGTCCGCACCTTCAACCTCCGGTAGAATGGTTTGTGGACCTCACTCCACGTTTACTTCATCAACACTGTGGGTCCGCTTCAGTATCTCCCTTATCGAATCGATCTTCTTGCCGTTCTTTCCGACTACTCGTCCCTTGCTCTCCCGGGGTACGTTGATGTCCACAGTCTTCTCTCCCTCGTCCTCGTTGACATCGACACCCCTCAGGTTCGTCGGCACCAGGTTGTTGATGAACTTGCCCAGGTTCTCGCTGTACTCGTAGATCTTGACATCCCTTCCCAGTCTGTCCTGGACCTTCTTGACGACTTTACCTCCTTCTCCTATGGCCATTCCGGCCTTCCCTTCCGGGACGATGAAGTAGGCTTCATCTTCCTTTATGATGGCGTCTCTGGCTTCTACGTCCGTGATTGATTCAAAGAGGTTGATTGCACGGATCATTTCGGTGTCATAGGTTGCTGTAGCCATGGATAATATCCCTTAGAACTTAATCCTTCTGTACCTTAATAGTAGTCCCAGGTTTTATAAATGAAGTGTTGTTGGAGTGGTCTCCGGTCATTCCTCTCCGTACCTCGGTTTGAGGTCGACCTCCCCGGTCCCGATCGGAACCGGCTGACCGACCACTATGTTCTCGACCACTCCCTCGAGGTCGTCGTTTTCTCCCCGCAGCGTTCCCTCGCGGAGGTGCTTCTTGGTCTCCTCGAATACGGACCGTGCGAGCAGTGACTCCTTGTCGCCGACGAGACCGTATCTCGTCGTTCCCTTGAGTTCTCCGTCTCGCGTCATCAGGTCCGCAAGGAGCATTATGTGCCTGTCGTCGACTCCGATGCCCTGGGCCTCGAGCGTCTTGTTGGTCTCCCTGATTATCCTCTGTCTCAGGGCCTCGATCCCGAGCACTCTTCCAATCTCGAACAGGTCGTTGCTTATAGTTCTTGAACCGTCCACTTCCTCGATCTTCAGCGTCTTTCTGAGGGCAGTTCCTGCGGTCTGCAACTGCCATTCGCCGTCTTCCTCGTTTATAACTACCTGCTCGATCCCTTTAACACCCTTTATCCGGGCTTCTTCTGTGTCGTTCTTCAGGTCCTTCAGGTCCCTGAGATCGTAGTCCTCCTCTGATGATTCCAGGGTCATCGTGTCCCCTTCAAACGTCAGCTTGGACTTCTTGACCGATTCCTTTATCCGTGACCTGAGGTCCTCCTGGTCGATGTCGTAGTCATCCATCAGTTCCTGGTTGATCTCGAACTCGACCTCCAGCTGCATGATGTCGATCGTGTCGGCCTTCACGAGGTCCTCGAACTTGACCTCTCTCAGCTTCCTCGCAAGCTTCTTCGCGTCCTCCTTCGAGTTGTATTCCTCCTTCAGGTATATCTCCATCATCGGGGTCTTCGGTTCCCTTCTAGCGTCGACGATCTCTATGAGCCGTGGAAGCCCTGCGGTCAGTGATACCTGGGCGCCTCCTGCCTGGTGGTATGTCTCCATAGTCAGCTGTGTGGCTGGCTCTCCCAGGGACTCCGCGGCGACGAGACCGACCGCCTCGCCTGGCTCGTACTGCATGTTCCTGTAACGTTCCTTGAGCCACTCGCGTGTGTCTTCGTCCAGGTCCAGTGTTTGGTACTTTGGCGGAAGTTCTTCCGCTCGGTCCTTCCAGTTGAGTCCTGTCATCTTTCTATTCACCAGTTGAGATCTTGGTGGAGATCTTTCCTCTGTCTGATTTCTGCGGATCTATGCCGTCTTCCCCGGCGCGGAACTGGACTATCTCGTCCTGCGCGTTACGGACCGTCTGGTCGTACTTGACCTTGAGGTCCTGGAGGGCGTTCGAGAGCCGCCTGTACATGTATCCGGAGGTCTTCGTGTTCAGTGACTTGTCCGTCAGAGCCTTTCTCTGGGACATCTGGTGGAAGAACATCTCCACCTCGTCCAGCCCACCGATTATGCTGGATTCGACGAAACCTCTCGACTCGGGACTGAGCTCTCCCTTCTTGAAGTGGGAGAGCGTGCGGTCCTTGTAACCTCTCTGGATCCTCTGATCCCTGACAGAGTTCTGCCCGAGCAGACCTGCCATCGTCGTGACGTTCTGCATGGATCCTCTTGCCCCTGAATCCGCCATGACGTAGGCGGAGGATTCCTCGCTGAAGTTCTCGGCTATCAGGTCTCCGATCTCCGTGAAGACCTCGTTGAGCTTCTTGGTGAGCTTGATCTCTCTCGTCTCCTCGACGGTCTTTCCGGTGATCGGCTCCATCTCTCCTTCCTTGTATTCCTCGAGTATCTCGTCCGTGTCCTCCAGGGTTCCGTTGATCATCTCCCTGATCTTCTCAGTCGCCTCGTCCGATACCTCGAGGTCCTCGAGACCGATCGAGAAACCTCGGGCCGTCAGGAATATTGCTCCCACGCGGGACACCCTGTTGAGGAACTCCGCGACCTTGTCAGGTCCGTATTCGATCGAGAGCTGCTGGATTATCTCGCCCCCGTAGTCGCCGAGAGCGTCCTCGTCCAGCACTCCCTTCTTCAGTTCTCCCTGCTCGATCACTACCTCGTCCTCTTCTCCCTCGTTGATGGTCAGTGAAATGTCCTCAGGGATGAACAGCGATACGAGCTCTTTTCCGGTTATCTCTTCCTTGTCGGGGAGTTCAGCTGTGTACTCGCCTGCCTCTGTCAGCAGGTTGAAAGCTTTCTCTCTTGATACTGTTTTATCGGGCTGTGTCAGCAGGTAGAGTCCTGATACGTAGTCCTGGAGCATGCCGACGATAGGTCCTCCCATCTTCGGCGACTTGATGTGCTCCTGGACCTGCATCAGCTCCTCGGCCTCGGCCCTCGCCTCTTCCGTCTGCGGGACGTGGAGGTTCATCTCGTC
The DNA here is from genome assembly GCA_042217585.1 of Candidatus Nanohaloarchaea archaeon. Classification (GTDB taxonomy): domain Archaea; phylum Nanohalarchaeota; class Nanosalinia; order Nanosalinales; family Nanosalinaceae; genus JBDGSJ01. Next base: position 29,754 of record JBDGSJ010000012.1, read on the forward strand.
TCCGTCGAAGTCTGCGTTGTAGGGTGCGCAGACGTTGAGGTTCAGCCTGAAGGTCCTGTACGGGAGTACGCGGACCTTGTGGGCCATTATGGACATCCTGTGGAGCGATGGCTGTCGGTTGAACAGTACGGTGTCTCCGTCCTTGAGATGTCTCTCGACCTTCCACCCCTCGCCGGGTTCGATCGTTTCCAGGAGCTCCTCCTGGTTCTCCTCGGTCACTCTTCTCCGGCTTCCGTCGGGCTGGAAGACGTAGTTCGCGCCAGGGTGCTCCTCCGGACCGTTCTCAAGATGCTTTCTTATCCTGTCGTAGTTCCTCTCCGTCACTTTCTCCGGTATGGTGAGCTTCTTCGCCACCATGAACGGCACTCCGACCTCGTTGATACCGATGTTAGGGTCCGGTGAGATGACCGTCCTCGCGGAGAAGTTGACACGTTTACCTATAAGGTTCTGCCTGAACCGTCCTTCCTTGCCCTGGACACGCTCCATGATCGACTTTAGCGATCTTCCGGAGCGGTGCCTGGCCGGTGGGACGCTTGACATGTCGTTGTAGAAGGCTGTCGCGACGTGGTACTGGAGCAGTTCCCACAGGTCGTCGATGATGAAGTCCGGCGCCTCGATCTCTATGTTGTTCTGGAGGCGCTTGTTGATCCGGATCACGTCGACCAGTTTGTGAGTCAGGTCGTCCTCAGACCTCTCGCCGGTCTCCAGCGTTATCGACGGTCTCATCGTCACGGGCGGGACCGGGATGTGTGTAAGTATCAGGTCCTCAGGTCTTCCGCCTTCGATACCGATCTTCTCCGCGACGTCGTCAGGTATCTGTTTGAACCTTTCCTGTATCTCATCGGGCTTCAGCTCTTCTCCGTCCTCTATAAATGTGTATGGCTTGTCGAGCTTGACGTCCTCGACCTCGTGCCCGCACTCCGGGCACTCGTTCATCATGTTGGACTTCCTGTAGGGCTTGTCCTCGTCCTTCATGACGAGCGACTGGCACTCCTTGCAGGCGAACCTGAGGAGGTCTCTGACCTTCTTCGCGTAAAGGACGTGGACCACAGGACGGGAGAGCGTTATTATCCCGAAGTGGCCCTTGCACTCTCTTATCTTGCCGCCGCAGGTCTGGCATTTCATGCCGGGGTCTATGACCCCGAGCGAAGGGTCCATGACTCCTCCCTCTACAGGGAAGCCGTCTGCGTCGTAGACCTCTGCCTTGTCGATCTCCTTCACGGCGATCTTCTGGAGTTTTTCCGCGTCCAGTATTCCGAAGTCCAGGCTCTCGATGTTCTTCATGTTATCAGTCCTCGTCCTCCAGGTTGATCTCGGTATCCATCATCATGGATTTGAGCTCGTTCAGGAGGAGCAGGAAGGCGTGCGGAACCTCGGTCTCCCCGAGGTCGCTGGACTCACAGTTCGGACAGTAGGTCTTGTTCTCCGTCCGGTCCTCGAGCCCTATCTCGCCGCAGTTCTCACACACCTTGATCTCGGTCGAGTCGGCACCGAACCGCTCCTTCAGCAGGAGCGAGGCGCCGTGCCCGACGAAAACGTCCTTTTCCATCTCTCCCAGCCTGAGACCTCCCTCCTGGGAGCGTCCCTCGGTCGGCTGCTTGGTGAGCAGTGTGACAGGTCCTCTGGCACGTGCGTGTACCTTGTCGCCGACCATGTGGCTGAGCTTCAGGTAGTATCCCGGTCCGACCAGTATGTCGGCGTCCATCTCCTCTCCGGTGAGGCCGTTGTACATCGTCTCCTTCCCGGAGCTCTGGAAGCCGAGGTCCTCGAGCTGGTCTCTCAGGTCGTCCTTGTCCTCGCCGTGGTAGGCTGTCCCGTCAACGGGTTCTCCCCTCAGGGCGCCGACCTTTCCGGCGAGCAGTTCTATTATCTGTGAAACTGTCATACGGCTCGGGATGGCGTGTGTTGACAGGATTATGTCAGGTGTAACGCCGTCCTTCGTGAAGGGCATGTTCTCCTCCGGCACTATCATGCCGATGACTCCCTTCTGTCCGTGCCGGGTGGCGAACTTGTCCCCGAGCTCGGGTATCCTGTACTCCCTCATCTTCGTCTTGATCAGCTTGTCTCCGTCGCTGGTCTCAGAGATCATCACTGTATCTATCTTCCCTCTCTCACCGTGTCTCACGGTCAGCGAAGTCTCTCTTCTCTCCGCCAGTCCCATCTTGACCTCTTCTCCGCCGCCCGATCCCAGGAACTTCGGCGGTGAGGTCTTACCGACAACGACGTCGTCCGACTCCACCTCGGTCTCCGGGTTGGCGATACCGTCCTCGTCAAGGTGGCTGTATGCCTCCTCTCTCCGGTATCCGCGGACGTCCTTGTCCGGTATGCACATATCGTCCTTCTGTCCTCCCCAGTACCTCTGTGCCTCGGTCTGGTAGGTCCTCATGTAGGTGGTGCGGGCAAGACCTCTCTCGATGGACGCCTTGTTCATGATGACCGCGTCCTCGATGTTGTAGCCGTCAAACGAGGCGAGCGCGATCGTCATGTTCTGCCCGATCGGGTGGTCCCCGAGAAGAGTGTCGTAGGTATTCGTTTCTACTATCGGCTGCTGTGCGTAGGTCAGGATGTTGGCCTGGGTGTCGAACCTCTGATGGAACTCCCGTGAAGGCATCCCGAGGCCCTGTCCCGACATCTTCGCACCGAAGTTCACACGGTCTCCCCTGTTATGCTCGGGGTAGACCACGAGCGAAGCCGAAACCCCGTTGATTATCTCGGGGTCAAGCTCCTTGTGAGTATGCTCCTCGGTCGGTTCCTCGTCGGCGAGCGCCACGTAGGCGTTTTCCTCTTCCTCCGCGTCGAGGTACTCGATAACTCCCTGCTCCTCAAGTTCCTCGAGGGTTATCTCTCCGTCCGTAAGCTTATCCATCTGCTCCTCGGTGAGCTGTGCCTCGCCGTCGTCGACTATGATCAGCGGGCGGAGCACTCTTCCGGAGTCCGTGTTGATGCGGACCTCGTCCCTGTCCTCCGCGTAGTAGACGCTGGCTTCCTTGTCTAAGTCGCCGGACCGCCGCTTCTCGATGAGTTTCTCCCTGACTTCTCCAGGGTCCTCAGCCTCACCGATTATCTTTCCGTCAAGAAATACTTCGGTCATTTTATCACTTCAGCAGTTTTTTCTTCATTTTTTCGATCCGTTTCTCGAGTTTTGAGATCATAGTATCCATTTCTGATCACCTCACGTCTATCCCTGCCTGCTGCAGCTTGGATTTGAGCGAGTTCTTCTCCATGTCGCTCAGACCGGTTGAGACGTTGGCCGACATCGCAAGATGGGTTCTCAGGCCGATGTTCATGCCCTCCGGTGTCTTGATCGGGCAGACACGACCCCACTGCGTCGGGTGGAGGTCACGTGCCTCGAAGTGCTGCCGGTCAGAGCTGAGCGGCGAAACGATATTTCTCAGGTGGCTGAGCGTCTTGATCCTGTTGTTCCTTTCGAGCCCCTGGCAGATACCGGTCCTTCCGCCCACCCAGTTCCCGGTCGCCATCGCACCCATTATCTGTTTCGTCAGGGTGTCAGCGACCACCGTGGACTGGAGAGAAGGCAGACGTCCCCGCTTGGCCGATTTCTGGAAGTTGTATTTCATCCGGGCTACAAGACCCCACTTGCCGAGGAAGACGGACCTGAACTGCATCTCCAGAAGCTCTCCTGCGAGGTTGAGCCTCTTGTTCGCGTAGTGGTCCATGTCGTCCTCCTTGATGTCGCCCTTTCCCAGTGCTATGGTGTTCCTGATGAGGTTCGCGAGGAACTCGGCCTTCTCCTCCCGGGAGTCCTTCTCCTGCCCGAGGTGGGGAAGAAGGTACTCGTCAAGTATGTTGCTTACACGCTCCTGGACGTCGTTCGTTATACCTGCCTGGTTAGCCAGGTACTCGAACGCCTCCTCCTGGTTCGCGGCGTCGACCTCGTAGATGTTCAGGTAGACATCGGAGGAGTAGTCCTCTCCGATAGCCTCCACTATCTCCTTGTCGGTCTCATAGCCGAGAGCCCGGATCAGTGCGACCGCGGGAGTCTTCTTCACGTTCGCGAAGGAGATGTTCACGATATCCTTGTCACGCCTCAGGATGTGTCTCTGGACGTAACCCGCGTTCTCCGAGTTTATCCGGCAGATCTGCTCCCCGTCGTCGTTCTGGTAGACGGGCTTGTTGTTCGCCATCTCCTCCATCGCGATGATGGTCTTCTCCGAACCGTTGATTATGAAGTATCCGCCTGGGTCCTTCGGGTCCTCTCCCTCTTCACGCATCTTTTCCTCGTCCCATTCGGAACTCCAGCAGAGCTCTGAACCGACCATTACCGGGATCTCCCCTATGGTGACGGTCTCGGATTCCTGCTGGACCCCCTCGAAGATAGGAGTCATCTCCACCTTTATCTCCGAGGAGTACGTGAGGTCCCTCATCCGGGCCTCTCTCGGCGTGATCTTGCGGACCGAGCCGTCGGCCTCGTGGATCTTCGGCCTCTTGATATCGACGTCGACTATCTTTATGACCAGTTCCTCCCCGTCCGGGAGTTCGGGCTCTATCGAGCCGACCTCGTTCAGTATCTTCTGTACTCTTTCCTCGACGAAGCGGTTGTAGGATTCTATCTGGTGTTTTACGAGGTTGCGGTCTATCAGCTGCTTCAGGAATTCTTCTTCCATACGTTATCGGGCCTCGATCACGTGCCTGTAGTAAGTGGATTCTCCAGCGGTAGGGCTCTCACGTGTTATCTCGATCACGTCCCCGACCTCGACATCCATGCTCTTCAGCGCCGCGTCGGTCCTCTCGATCTTCGGAAGCTTCTCCTTCTCAGTATCGTACCTCTCCAGAAGCTCCTCCACCTCGTCTTCATCCATTTTGCGGTGTTCCGGGACAGCCTCATGTTCGTCGACATCTATAGCCATTGTATTTCGCCCTCACCCTGAGAAATCCGTCGAGTTAGACAATAGGGAAGGGGTAAGTAAACTTTAAATAGGTGGTGAGCTGGACCGAAAGGTATTAAAGCGGTCCTTCAACGAGCTTCAGAAGTCGAGCTCAGGTCTTCTCCGCATGCTGGAAACGGAGTCACCGACCACCACGTGGTCCAGGACGTCGATCCCGAGACTGGACCCTGCCTCGATCAGTTCCCGGGTCGTCTGGATGTCCGCCTCCGTCGGCTCGGGGTCCCCGGACGGATGGTTGTGAGCGAGGACCACCGCGGCGGCGTTGGAGATGAGGGCGGGCCGGAACACTCTTCTCGTGTCGAGTTCAACGGAGTCGACGCCTCCCTCCAGTTCCTCCTCGTCAACTACCTCGTTCCCGGAGGAGAGACAGAAGACCCTGAGGACCTCCGACTCGAGGTACTTCATGTCCTGGACCTGCCCCCTCAGGTCGCCCAGGTCCTCTATCTTCTCTGATTCCTCCCGCTCCATCCTCCTCGCCAGCTCCCCGAGGGCCTTGAGTTGTCCTGCCTTCACCCGGGAGATCCCGTCGAACTTCTTGAGCTCCTCGAGTTCCCGGCTTCCCAGTTCCGATACGCTGTGCTCCTCAAGTATCTCGGCGGAGAGCTCCTTCACGTTCTTCCCCTTCGTCCCGGTCCTCAGGATTATGGAGAGCAGTTCGACCTCTGATAGCTCCGATGCGGACCTCTCCTCCAGTTTCTCCCGCGGTCTTTCGCTTTCCGGCAATTCCTTTATGGTGTAGTCCACTGGAAGAATTAAGAGGTCCGCAGGAACTTAAAGAGGACGCTCAGAATTTTATCGTGGTGAAAAACCAGTTCTTTCTCCCGCGAGCTCAGGTCCTAAAAAGCCTTGCCGGACAATCCCATCTGTGGAAGAGGTAATCGAGGACCCGGGCATGGAAGAGGCGGAGAAGGTACTCGAGGAGTACCTGAAGCGGGATTACACGGTCCAGGTGAACGGCCTCTGCTCGGTGAACTATCAGGGGCGCGCCAAGTCCAAGCTGGACCGTGGAGAGAGGCTGGTGATCAAGAAACAGGACTCCGCCCTGCTTGTCCATGGACCGGAGAACTACCAGCCGAAGAACTGGCAGCCCGAGGTCGACTCGTACTCGGTGGAGTACCGGGAGGAAAATGAGATTCTAATGCTGGAGGCCCGGAGGACCAACCCGGAGGAGGTGGTCGAGATAAGGTTCGAGGATCTGGACCTGGTCACTGTCAGCAGGCTCGTCGACCGATCAGAGCTGAAGATAAGGGGTCACGAGGTCGACATCCATGAATCGATAGAGGAGGATCCGGAGATAGTTGAGGAGGGTATGAAGGTGATAGAGCGGGAGAGGGAGACTCCCGCCGGGTTCATCGATGTCTTCGCCCGCGACTCGGAGGACACCTACACCGTCATAGAGGTGAAGAGGAACCCGGACTACAACACGGTCCTCCAGCTCCAGAGGTACGTCGACGAGATAGAGGACGAGTTCAAGGGCGAGATAAGGGGTATACTGGTCGCTCCCAAGATGACGGACAAGGTCCTCGACTACCTGGAGGAGCGGGGACTGGAGTTCGTCGAGGTCGAGATGGAGGACGTAATCGCGTCCTACGAAGCTATAGATGACTCTCAGAAAGGACTCTCCGACTTCGGACCGTCCTACTCCGACTGATCCCCGAGGTACTTCTGCTGGAGGTCCTCGGCGTACTCGATCGCGCTCTCTACATCGCTCGCCATCTCCTCCTCGTCCCGGTCCTCGAGCTCTCCTCTCAGGTCCTCGAGCCGGTCCCTGACGCTCTCCAGCTCTTCGCCTGCCTCCTCGAGGTCGCCGTCCTTCTTCGATGCGTCTATCAGGTCGGACTGGACGATATCGAGCTCGTACTTCAGTATCTGCTCGTACTCCTCCAGCTCCTCGGTCGACTTGTCGCCGTAGTCCTCGCCCATGTAACTTGATTAGTGCTGAAGGTTTTTACCTCGAACTCTCAAGAAGTGAAAAAAGGGGACGGATTCAGAAGTCGTAGTGAATCCAGTACCGCTCCACCTTGTCGAGGTCCAGCCAGTGAACCTCGTCGTCCGCGTCGACCTCGACGACACCGTCGTCCTTGAAGTCCGCGTTGTGCTTGTGGAGCTCGAAGTCCTCGCCGGAATCCGTACGGATCATCACTTCTCCGTACTTCTCAACGGCTTTTCTTATCCTGTCTTCCATCGGATATCGCCTGTAGAACTTCAGGGCGTGTGGAGATAAAAGGATGTTGTTTTAGGCGAGCCTAAACATCAGCTTTTTTCCTGGCTGTCTGTATCGCCGTATATCTCGTCTTCGTCGACTTCATCGCTTGGAAAGTAGTTCTGGTCCATCTCACGGCCTCTGATGTAGTGGTCGGTGTACGCCTTCACGTAATCGAGGAAGAGCGGAACGTAGCCGCGTCCCTCCTGTCTTCGAGGGGACGTCCGGACCCACGCATCGCTGTCGTAGATCACTTCTCCGCGTTTCCTGATCCTCATCGATAGCTCGGTGTCCTCCATCATTGGAAGCTCCTCGTCGAAACCTCCCTCATCGAGGAAAGTTGAACGCCTGTAACTCCCGTTGACACCGCTTATCTGCACGAAACCGAAAGGCCAGGAGATCCTGTACCAGTAATCCGACAGCAACCGGAACATCACCCTGTGCTTCAGGCTTTCGTCCCGTGAGAGGACCGGTCCTCCGACAGCCACGACCTCTTCATCCGAATAGTGCCGGAGATGACGCTCGACCCAGTCATCACAGACCTCGCTGTCCGCGTCCGTGAAGAGCACCACCTCGGACTCGACCTCTTCAGCCCCGAGATTCCGTGCGTGACCCGGCCCTGACCCCTCTTCATCTTCCACGACCCGGTCCGTCGCCGGATGACTCCTGGCGACTTCTGCAGTACGGTCATCCCCGCTCGCCACGACGACCACTTCGGCCTCCTGACCCTCCAGAGAGTCCAGGGACCTGTCGATCTTGTCCTCCTCGTTGTGCGCAGGGATCACGACCGAACCATCGATCTCTTCCATGACTCTAACTTCTGGTGCTGTATTCAAAAGCCTTCAGACCGAACACCGGTCCATGTGCGGAATAGCAGGGGGAGAGAAAGCAGAGAAGCTGGTCGGTCACCTGGACCACAGAGGCGGGACCACGACCTGCACCGGAGAGGGTATGCCGCTGGGACACGTGCTCCACTCCGTCGTCGGACACGTCGAACAGCCCCTGAAGGGCAGGGGCGTCCTCGCCGCGAACTGTGAAATATATAACTGGAAAGAACTGGCCGGGAAACACGGCATCGAGGCCCGGAACGACGCGGACCTCCTGCTGGAACTGCTGGACCAGAAAGGGGTCGAGGCGCTGAAGGAGCTGGACGGGGTCTACGCCCTCGCCTACATCCGGGACGGCGAACTTGTACTGGCCCGGGACCTGCTCGGGGTCAAACCGGTCTGGTACTCGCCAGGGGACTTCCACTTCGCGTCGGAGAAACAGGCGCTGGAGAAGGAGGGCTTTGAGGCCCGTGAACTCCACCCGAGAAAGATACTCCGGTACGACCTCGAATCGGGCGAGATAACCCTGGAGGACCGCGAGTTCTTCGAGGTCGACGTCGAGGAGAAGGACGTCGAGGAGGCGGCGGAGGAGGTTAAGGACCGTTTCCTGGACGCAGTAGAGAAGAGGGTTCCCGATGGAGAGGTCGGGCTGCTGTTCTCGGGCGGAGTGGACTCGACGATGATAGCCGCAGCCCTGGAAGAGCTCGGGACAGATTTCACGTGTTACACCGCAGGCATACAGCACGGGAACGTTGACTCCCCGCGGGATATGGACTGGGCAGAGATGGTCGCCAGCGACATGGGACTGGACCTCGAGTCGTACGAGGCGACGCTGGAAGAGGTTGAGGAGGAACTTCCCAGGATAGCGGACTGGATATCCTCCACCAGCGTCGTGAAGAACGGCGTCGCACTGCCGTTCCACTTCGCCCTGAAGAACTCCCGCGGCGAGAAGGTCCTGCTCTCCGGACTGGGCTCGGAACAGCTCTACGCCGGGTACCACCGCCACCAGGGATACCTGAACCGTGAATGTCTCTCCGGCCTGAGGACCATCTTCGAGGGCGACCTCTACCGCGACGACGTGGTATCGATGAGGAACGGCTACGAACTCAGGGTCCCGTTCCTGGACCACGAACTGGTACGCCACGCCCTCACCATAGACGCCGACATGAAACAGAGGGACGGCTACCGGAAGTACGTGGTCAGGAAGGCCGCAGAGAAGCTTGGAGTGCCGGAGGAGGTCGCCTGGCGGAAAAAGACCGCGGCCCAGTACGGCTCCAACTTCGACAAGGCGATCTCCCGGCTCGCGAAGGACTCAGGTTTCGACCACAAGCAGGAGTACCTGAACTCGTTCAGGGACCGGCCGAACAGGAAACTGGCCGGGCTTACCTCGGGCGGAAAGGACTCGAACGCCGCGGTCTACAGGATGAAGAGGAGGAACAACGAGATAACCTGTCTCCTGAACCTCCAGAGCAGGAACCCGGACAGCTACATGTTCGACCCGAAGGAAGAGGAGACGGTCCGCGAACAGGCAGAGAAGCTCGGGATACCGCTGATCGTCCAGCAGACCGATGGCGAGAAGGAGGAGGAACTGGAGGACCTGGAGAGAGGTCTGAGGAAGGCGAGGGAACAGTACGGCGTGGAAGGTGTCGTCGCGGGCGCACTGGCCTCCACGTACCAGAGGGACCGCGTCGAGGAGGTCGCCGAACGCGTCGGCCTGAAGGTCTTCGCCCCTCTCTGGAGAGAGGACCAGGAGAACTACATGAAGTGGCTGGTCCGTGAAGGATTCAGCGTCGAGATAACCGAGGTCGCGGCACGGGGACTGGACGAGAGCTGGGAGGGAACAGTGCTGGATATGGAGAAGGTGGAGGAACTGGTAGAGCTGTCACAGGAGTACGGCTTCAACGCCGCGGGAGAGGGCGGCGAGTACGAGACAAGGGTAGCGGAGTTCCCGTCAGGTATGACGGACCGGAGATAATATCAGGCTGTCGCCGTCCTCCAGTCCGAGTTCATCCCTCAGTTTCACCGGGGCGACGATCTCCGCGATGCTCAACGGGTGATCGGTCTTCTCCAGCCTCAGCAGGCCCGCCCTGATGCCACGGACCTCCACCGGAGTAACTTCTACGTCGCTGAGCCGGTCATCTCCCTCGTAAACGTCCTCTATGCTGCGGGATTCAGTCTCTTTCTCGAAAACTTCTCTCTCCTCAGAGTCCACCTCGAGGTTAAGGGTGCCGGGAAACGGCCTGAAGCCGAGGACCTCCTCGAACCGGTCCTGGTAGACCTCCTTCCCGATGTAGTCCGCTCCCTCGCCTATGCCCTCAGTGACCTCTCCCTCGAGCTCCATACGGTTGTTCAGCCCGCCGGAGTTAAACCATTAACGCGACGAGGAACGCCACCAGTATCGCAAGTGTGAGGAGGAACTGGACCGCCGCCGAGGCCAGCATGCCCGCGGTCGCGTAGAACGCGGCGTCCAGACTTCTCCCGCGGTCACGGGTCCTGAGGAATTCGGACAGGAAGACCGTTGACGCCACTCTGAGTACTATGCCGAAAGGACCGGCCACGAAGAACAGCAGGAAGCCTACCGCTCCCGCCGCCACCATGGTCCTGTTCGAGGCACCGCCCGCCCTCGCCGAGACAGCGCCGCAAGCACCACAGGAGGGAACGCAGCGGCGGATAGAGCAAAGACGAACCTGAGCCCGAGCACGGAAACCACGTCACCCATCAGCGGGAACAGGACGAAGGCGACAGAGGGCAGACCTATGCCCGCCAGCAGGAAAGGACGTTTCAGCCCTGATTCGTCGGACATCGCTCCCCAGAGCGGTGCAAAGAAGAACATCCCGCTCCAGAGGACCGCCTCAGCAAGGCTCACCTCGAAGGAACTGGCGCCCAGGCTGTCCATGTACAGCTGGAGCGCGATACCCGAACCCATGAAAAGCGTCATGTGGAGCAGGTTCGGCAACACAAGCGGAAGATTCTCCCGGTATTTCACCGGTTCGAATGAACGCGTGAGTGTCTTAATTCTTTGGTCCGGGAGAAAAGGAGCTGGCGGAAAAAGCGCTGGAAATGGGATCTCTGGGCAGTAATTTATCTGCCGCTGATATAAAGTTTCGGCAAAGTTAAAAACCGCCTCTCGGCTTAACAACGGAGAGGGGAAAGTATGGTAGCACAGACCGCCTACGCGGAACAGGAAAAGGACAGAAACACCGGAGAAATCACGGGGGAAGCGCTCGAAGAAGACGGGAGAGGCTGGAGCTTCGGGATGCTGACCGCGGAAGGCAAGGAAGCCCGGCGGATAGCCGACGACCTCGGCGAACTCTACATCCAGGAAACCCGGGAATGGGAGGACAGGGAACACGAATACGAGGTCCGTTACCGGGAGGGAAGACTCGGACCCGGCGAGACCCTGAGATACGGTGAGTTCGACGACCTCGCCAGGGCGCACGAGTACGCCGAGCTGGTCCGCGAGGGCGAGGCAGAGGTCGAGGACCTGCTCGGGTCCTGAAGATGTTTGGGGCCAGACCCCGCGTTTGTAGAAAGGTTTGGGCCAGACGGGATTTGAACC
>JBDGSJ010000013.1:0-53040 GCA_042217585.1 Candidatus Nanohaloarchaea archaeon
AAGCAGTTTAAAGAGTTGAAGCCGTACCTGTTGACAGGTGGGTAACTATCGCTGAAGACGAACGAAGAGTTACTGTGACGTCGGCGCTACCGTACATCCACGGGGTGCCTCACCTGGGAAACATGGCGGCGTTCATACCGGCCGATATATTCCACAGGTACCTTGACGTCCGAGGAGTCAAAAACGAGTACATCTGGGGAAGTGACGTCCACGGGACCCCGACCGAGCTCGAGGCGATGGAGCGGGGCGAGGACGTCGAGGAGATGATGCAGGAACAGCACGAGAAAGTGAAGAAGGTCGCGGACCGGTTCGACATGGATTACTCGATATACTCACATACCCACTCCGACCACAACAGGAAACAGACCCACGACATGTTCGTGGAGCTTTACTGCAACGGATACATAGAGGAGAAGGAGCAGAACCTGCCGTACTGCCGGAACGACGAGCGTTTCCTGCCGGACCGGTACATCGAGGGAGAGTGTCCTCACTGCGGCGGTCTCGCCCGGGGGGACCAGTGCGACGACTGCGGGAAGCTGGTCGAGCCCGAGGAACTCGTGGAGCCGGAGTGCCAGATATGCGGCGAGTCGGACATAGATTTCAGGGACACCACCCACCTGTTCCTGGACCTGCCGCAGTTCAAGGACGAGATCGGGGAGTGGCTGGACCGCGCGGACCCGCAGCCGGTGCCGGACTCCTCGCTGAAAGAGGTCGAGAACACCCTTGAGGAGACCGAGCCCCGCTGCATCACCCGGGATATCGACTGGGGATTCGAGATACCGGTGGACCGTGTCAACCGGAGGATAGAGGAAGAGGACCTCGACGTGCCGGAACTCGATGAGGATGTCTACGGCGAGAAGGTCCTGTACGTCTGGTTCGATGCCCCTATAGGCTACATCGGCTTCACCCGGGAGATGTTCGACGACGGCGAGGAATGGAAGGAGCACTGGTGCGGCGAGAACACCGAGGTCTACTACTCGATCGGGAAGGACAACACCATCTTCCACAGCATTATCTGGCCGTCGATGCTGATCGGTTCAAGGACTGAGGACCGGGAGTACAACCTCCCGCATTACGAGTTCATCCAGCAGTTCCTGCTCGCGGAGGACACCAAGTTCTCCAAGAGCCGCGGGAAAGGGCTCTCCACGGAGGAGGCTCTGGACATGTACCCGACGGATTACTGGCGATTTTACCTCTCAAGGAACCTTCCGCAGGAGCACGACACCACTTTCTCGTGGTCCGACTTCGAGAAGGAGATCAACAACGTGCTAAACGACACGGTCGGAAACTTCGTGAACAGGACCGTCTCGCTTGCGGAGAAATGGTTCGACTCCGAGGTGCCCGATCCCGAGTTCACTGAGAGGGACGAGGAGGTCCTGGCCGAGGCAGAGGAACTCCTGAGAGAATACGAGCGGGAGTTCGAGGACCACAACCTGAAGGCAGGGCTGGAAAAGGCGCTGGAGCTCGCAAGGCTCGGCGACCGGTACCTGTCCGAGGAGGAGCCGTGGAACAGTGAGGACCGGAGAGAGGAGGTCATACACGTCGCGCTCCAGATAACCGCGGACCTGTCGACGGTGCTCTACCCGTTCATACCTTCGAGCGCGGAGCGGACCGCCGAGATGCTGAAGACCGGTATCGACACCTCGGAGGGCTACGACATGCTGAAGAACCCGGCGAGGCTTGAGCCGGGACAGGAAATCGGAGAGAAGGAGATACTGTTCGAGAAGATCGACACCTCGGACAGGCAGGAAGAGCAGGAAGAAGAGGAAGAGGACGAGATAAGCTTCGAGGAGTTCCAGGAGATGAATCTGAGGGTCGGAGAGGTACGGGAAGTCGAGGACCATCCGAACGCCGACCGGCTCTACAGGGTCCAGGTCGACGTCGGAGGAGAGGTCCTCCAGACCTGCGCCGGCCTCGTGGACCACTACGGTAAAGAGGAACTCGAGGGCAGGAAGGTCGTGGTGCTGGCGAACCTCGAGGAGTCCGAGCTCCGGGGCGAGAAGAGCGAGTGCATGATGCTTGCCGCGGAGGACGATGAAGGAAACGTTTCTCTGCTGGAGACCGATACGGAGATTGATGCGGGGAGCGAGATCAAATAAGGTCCTCCATCCCCTTCCTCTCCAGTCTTCTCAGAGCCGACTCGTGGTCCCATGAAAGAATGTTCGAGAACCTCTCCATCGCGTCCTCCATGGGCTCTCCTCTCTCGTCGACGCCGGTCCAGTCATACGTGAACTGAGGGACAAGTCCGTAGTCTGTGGTCGGGTCTTCCTCCCTGAGGCTCGAGTATACTTTCTCTATCTCTTCAAGGCTTCCACCGGCGAAATCAACGCTGGGATGGTCCGCGAGCTCTCTCGCGTCGATGCGGTCCAGTCCTTCATCGTCGAACAGGTAGGTGTCGTCGTACTCGCCGAAGCCCTCCGTCGGGTCGGAAATGTACTCCACGTTGTTGGCCCTGAAGGTATCTCCCTGGTAGTCCGAGGCAAGCCTGAACACCTCATCGGTGCGGTCCCCTATCACGTCGTAGAGAGGGTTTACCACCACGAGGGCGCTCTCATCTCCTCCATCTCTCGTTCTCTGAACAGCTCTCATGACTCTATCCCCACCAGTACCGGGCAAAAACTATAAACCCGGTAGTCCGGAGAGGACCCCTTCAGGCACCACCCTCAACCCGTCGTACGCCCTTCAGGGCTTTTCAGAGACCCCATCGACCCGAATCAGGACGCCACGGGAGAAGATCTCGGGATGTCTCCGGTCGAAAGTGTATGGACCTCCCGCTGTTCACGCCGTCGCCGGAGGACCATCGAACAGCCAGGCGAAAAAGTTCATCTGAACCCGGGAAGGACTCCGGATGTTTTCAGGCCTCCCTGTACCATTCTGGACTCCGGAAAAAGCTAAATTTACCCTTAGGACCTCTCTGTCATCGTTCGATGATATCCTCTTCGCTCACGTCTGTTCCATCTTCCTCTAGCTCGTCCAGCTCCGCCCTAATCCCTCCGAGATAACCGTCGTAGAACTCGTGGTCGGGGACGAGGTCCTGCTCCGACTCGGGCAGGAATCTGGAGGCGCGGAAATCGGACATCGGACCGTCTAATGGATACTCCCGGAACCTGTCTGTCTCTTCTGAGACCTCTGAAAGCTCCTCGCCGGAGAAGACGTAGCTGAAACCCTTGAATATGTCTTTACCGTACGGATCTATCTGTAAGGCTGCTGCGCCGCCCGGTCTGACCGCTGTCTCTATCAGATCCAGCGCCCGGGACTGGTCCCAGGGATCGATCTGCGGGAAAAGTGTCTTGGAAACCGCTATATCGTAGCTGTCCGGGTCCGGCTGCCAGTCCTGCACCCTGCCAGCCCTGCCCTCATCGATCCTGTCCTCCTCGAGCGCCTCCCTGAGTGGCTCGTCGCCGACGTCTATACCGATGACGTAGGTCTCCAGCCCGTAGACGTCCTCGAGATGGGATGCGAGCCTATCTACCGGCTCGCCGGTGGAGCTCCCGACATCGACGATCCTCAGTTCTTCCCTGTCCGAGTAGTCGAACCTCGATGGCAGGACCTCTGAGAACTCCTCGTAGCGGTCGGGGTTGGTGGAGTGGTCCCACCACTCCCCCATGCTCCGCCCGCTCTGGATGTACTCCATCCTGTTCTGGTCCTTCTTTTCGTGAGTCATGAAGTATGCCTCGTGAACAAGTGATAAATACGGGTCTCTCCAGACGCAGGTCCTTCAGTTCGTACAGAGCTCGACGTGGCGCTTCTCGACGTCGTAAACCGTGTCGAAACCTCCCTCAAGTTCCTCCACGGACTCCTCTATAAGACCGTCGTAAAAATCCTGGAACCCCTCCTCCATGTTTGTTACTACGTCATAACATCATATAAACTTTTCGGCGTTCGACGGAGGGACCGGGTCGAGAGAGTTCCCGTGAACCTTTCAGCTATCCGACTTCCTGGAGGGCTTTCTCGGCTTCCCGGGCCAGTTCCTCCGTCCGGCTCTGGACCAGTCTCTTCGCCTTCTCCACCTTTCCGGTGTCGTCCATCCCGGGCAGCACCTTTCCGAATCCTCCCATGAACCTTCTCCTGAGGTGGCGGTCGCCGGTCCTCCGCGGGAGGCCTATCCTGTCGTCCATCTCCTCCGCGGACCTGACGTACATCGGTGTGTTGATCCTCTGGGATGGCGTCCCGCGGCTCACGCAGTACGCGTTGGCGGCGATGTTCTGTATCCTCTGGGCGAGCCTCTCCTCCTTCCTCTCGAGTTCACGGTAACTGGCCGCGGCCGGATGTTCGTCGATCTCATCCCGGTCGAGTTTCTCTCCTACCTCTTCCCTGACTATGTCTCCGAGCCTTCTCTGCATCTCCCTGTAATCCGTTTGCTCGAGGTGGGCGTGTACGTCCTCGTGGACCGTCCTTATCGCCACGTGTGAGGGCTTCACAATATTGACGTACTCGGGGTTCTCCGGATCCCGGAAACGTGGCTCGTAGTTCTCCATCAGGATGTAGGCGGTGTCCCTGTCGTGGCGGTAGCTGGAGAAGTACCTGCCCGACAGGTGCTGGCCCAGCATGTCTCTTTCCTCTCTCCGGTCCGCCTCGTCCAGCCTCTCCCCCCTCCACGTCGAGGCGCCGTCGATACCGGCCCGGTCCTCGAACTCGTTCACGTACCCGTCTATGTCCTCCATCAGGGACCTGAACCTCTCCGGCGTCATGCCGTTCCCGCGGTTCAGGGAGCGGAACGGGTCCTCGCCGCCGCTCTCGAGCATCTCTTCGGCGCGGTCGGTGAGTTCAAGCTTCACGGGGATTAATTGGTGCTGAAAAGTTAAAACTCGGAGATTTTTATTTTGTCTCCGATCTCCGCGTCGAGCTGCTTCTCGGCGTTTCCTCCCCGCTTGACCAGTTCCATGTATGGGTCCTCGCCGCCCGAAGACCCCGGTGCGAGAACGAACTCTCCTTCTTCCACGCCGAATATCCCGTCCGCGACCCTTACCCTGGTCTCCGAGCCAGATACTGTTACCGTGACCTCTCCCTCATGATCTATCTCGGATCTCCTGACCGTGGTCTTGAGGTTTCCGAATCCGTCAATATACGCCACCTCTGAACCTGGAGGCTCGGGTATCTCCCTGTCAATTTCACTGCCCAGAACCTCTTTCTCTCTCCTCAGAACTCGTGATACCGCTTCGGGGAAGATGTCCCTGGATCTGAACTGGCTACCGCCCCTCGGGACCTCGAGCGACCTCATCTCCTTGACGGACTCCCTCACGAACGAGAATATTTCACCGGAGTCAGTGGCGACTATGGGTACGCCTGATTCGAGCTCTGCGTAAACGAGTGGCTCACCCTCGTTCCTGTTCCTGGAGGACCTGTCATCCTTTCTCGGTGCCACGTTCACGTAGAGGGCGCGTCGACCGCTCGAGTGGAGACCCAGCTGTTCCACTATGAACCCGGCAGCAAGAGTCGAGAACGGGGGCACGGATACATCATTGACGTTGCGTATGCCCCGGTCCCAGAGAGCCTGGCGGACCTCAGTGAACGAGAGGTTTCGGTCCAGCGAATAATCCGCAACGAAGTGCAGAAGAAATTCTTCAGGTGTTTTACCCGATTCCTTTTCGTCTTTTTCTCGTGGTGGTTTCCAGGTCGACACCCCACGACCTTACCAGTTCAGCCCCAGTAATTTAAATGAAACGCTCCCGGCCGAGGCTTCCTCCGGGTCCTCGAGGCCCTGCTAGACCACCTCGACGTCCTCCGCCCCGAGGAGTTCCTCCTCCTTCTCAGGGACCTGTGAAAGATAGAACAGGTATCCTGCCGCGACGGCGGCTGAAGCGATCAGGACCGCTCCGATCAGCAGGTTTGGGTCCGAGAGCAGCCCCTGAGATGTTTCCGGGGCCGCCGAGGGCGGCTTTTCGGTCGACATTATTCCTACCCCGGTCCCGGAACCGTTCTGCGGGGCGGGACTGCTCCCCCTGACGGGCGACAGGACCGTGATGGCGCCACCCGCAGCGGCCAGTACAACCGATGATACGAGGGAGAACTTCATCTTCCTCTCCTTCTGGTTGGCTATTATCCTTCCCTCCCGGCTCGCGGAGTACGTGACCCTCCTCCTTCCCTCCTCCTTGTCCTTCTCCACGAGCCCAGCCTCGTGGAGTTTGTCGAGGTGAGCTGATATCGTGGACTTGCTGCGGTCGAACTCCTGGCTGAGCTCCGAGGTCGTCATCTCCCTCTCGACGAGGAAGTTCAGGAGTCGGACCCTCGAAGGGGATGAAAGGGCCTTGATGACCGCGAAGTCGAGTTCCATCAGGACCGGTTTGTGGCTGGAAGTTTTTAGGAGAAACGGGGAGGGTGTTCGGTCTTCACCGAACAGCTCCGGGCTGGTTTATAAGGTAAGAGGCGGAATCCGGTCATATGAGAAAGAAGTACCTTGCGGTCGCCGGCGTCGTCGCCGGCTTCCTTGTCGGCGGAGGAGTGGTAGGTGCGAGCCAGGTCATGACACAGCAGAGCTCGGCATACACCGGGCTGGTTTCCTTCCAGACCGGTGAGAACACCTGCGGACAGACCAACGCCACCTCGTCCTCCGTTATAAGGAAGGTGACCGCGGATGACGGCTCCATCGAGTACTCGATAGAGGGGACCGTCGTGACGAACAACCTCGCCAGGATGGTCAAGGGCAACTTCACGGTCCAGGAGGGGACCGCGAAGCTGAAGGTCTACACGGAGTCCGGATCAGGGATGGGAGCGATGTGCATAGGGAACTCGAAGTACACGTCCCGGATCTCCGTCGATCCTGCCGAGATAGACCGGCTCAAGGTCTACCACAACGGCGAGGAAGTGCTTTCACGGCAGGTCCAGAGCTGATCACCTCTTTTTTCTTTCCTTCTTTTCTATTTCACTGGCGTATGGGAAACCGGTTAAAGCCCGGGAAAGGAAAGCACCCCCATGAAGAGGAAAACTGCGGTGTTGTGCCTTTCCGCGCTGATGGTCCTCCCAGCCGTGTCCGCCCACCTCCCGAAGTTCCACTCGGGAGAGGACACGGTGAGGATCGAGGACCCCGGCTCTCCGAAGATAACGCTCTCAAAGCTCGACGGCGTCCGGGCGCATTACTACCGGATGACGCTGCAGAGCGGTGAAACCCTTTACGCCGGGCTGTATTTCCCGGAGAGGAACGGGGAACTGGACCTGGCTGTCTCGGGACCCGGCATCGAGTCAAGGGGAGATCCTCCGGAGTACCTGAGGGATATGCCCGGCGAGACCGCGGTCTTCCGGACCCGTGAGACCGACCCGCTCTACGAGCCTTTCACGCCCTCTGCACAGTTCTCGGGCGCCGCTTACAGGAAAAAGGTCGAGCAGGCAGGTACATACTATATCGCAGTCTTCGGGGAGTCTGGCTCGAAGTACGGACTGGCAACGGGCGGCGAGCAGAGGACGCCGTCGGCGGGCTGGTGGACCTCACCATTCTTCCGTGTCAGGACCATGCTCTGGGAGGGAAAAAGTTTTTTCCAGATATTCTGGCCGGCCCTCGCGGTCCTGGCCGCAGGGTCATCCCTCATCTACCGGTACGGACCGGAGAGGGAGAAGATACCGGTGCTGACGGGCTCGCTGCTCTACCTTTCCACCGCCGCGGTCACCTCTGTGCAGGGAATGAGGGCCCTGAACGCGACAGGTTTCCATCGGAACGTGCTCCTGACTGGGGGGATGGTCTTCTTCTCCTCAGGTCTCTCGTTCATGCTGTTCCGTGAGAGAAAAAATTTAAGACCGTCAAGACTGGTCCTTTACGGCGTCCTGGGATTTATCGGCTGGACAGGTTACATCGTCGGACCTCTGCTTGTCACCGGCTACGGGGTCTTTCTCTGGGTCCAGGACCGGTCATGAGCCGTCATGATGCCTGAGGTGCTCCCGCCACGACTCGAACATCACGAGGTAGACGAAGCCTATCCCCAGTGCCGCCATCATGAAGATGACGCCCGAGGTGATGCCTTCCTCCACCGAGACCCATGCGCTGCCGAGCACGAGGACCGCGAGAGATACGAGGTAGACCTGCGATTCTACCATCTGCTGGTCCATACAGGGGATTCCCTCTCTGCGTTTTTCTTTCTTCCGGACGGTTTAAACCGCTGCTGGTATAATTACCGGCTATGGGCCGGACCCCGGGAACCGAGCTGTCGGGCAGGACCCTGATGCTTCTGTCGATGGCGCTGGTGTTCGGCCTGATATTCCTGGGCGCAGGGGTGTACGGCCTGCTCGGACTTGTGACATCCTCCGGTCACCGGACCCCTGGAATCAACGAGCACAGGATAGAGATGGAGATACACGAGAAGATAAACGACAGGAGGACCGCGCGTGGACTGGAGCCGCTGGAGTACGACGTGGAGCTGGCGCAGATCGCCGGTAACTACAGCAGGGAGATGGCGGAGAAGGGTTTCTTCAGCCACACGAGCCCTTCAGGCGAGGACTTCCTGGACCGTTACCGGGAGGCGGGTTACAGGTGCAGAGTCAGGATCAGCGAGAGGCGGTACGCGAAGGGTGGAGAGAACCTGTACTCGCTCCACACCGACAGTTTCCACAACTGGACCGAGGAGAGGATAGCTTCTATGGCTGTTAAGGGCTGGATGAACTCGGAGGGCCACAGGGAAAACCTCCTGAGGCCTTACTGGGAGAACGAGGGTATCGGGGTCTACATCAGGGGCGACCACTTCTTCGCCACGCAGAACTTTTGCTAACAGTTTTTAGGATTGCCGCCCGGAGTATTTCCCATGAAGCTGAAGTTCCTGGGAACAGGAGGAGGAAGGTACGTCACCGGAACACAGAGGAGGAAGACCGGAGGGATAGTGGTCCAGACCGATGAAACACAGGTACATATAGATCCCGGGCCGGGCGCGCTCGTGAACTCGCATGAGATGCTGGAAGAGCCGCTTGAGACCGCCGGGGTCATCCTCTCGCACGCCCACCTGGACCACTCGAATGACGCAGAGGCGATAGTCGAGATGATGGTGGAGTCGGGGGACCAGCCCGGCGCGGTCTTCGCCAACGAGACCGCTCTCCACGGGTACGGGGACACGGAGAAGAGGATATCGGACTACCACCAGGACCTGTGCCAGCGGGTCGAACAGCTGGAGGAGGGAGGGGAGTACAGCTTCCGGGACGTCGAGATAGAGTCGCAGCAGATGTTCCACTCCGACCCGAAGACCCAGGGCTTCACGCTGGAGACCGACGAGAAGAAGATCGGGTTCTGGACCGACACGGAGTTCTCGGAGGAGCTGCTGGACCTCTACACCGGATGCGACACGATGGTGATATACTGCTCGAGGCCGAAAGGAGCTGGGACTCCGCACCACACCGCTGTCTCGGATGTCCCGGACATCATGGAGGGACTGGATGCCTCGACCGCGATAATAACCCATTTCGGGTACAGGTTCCTTGACGGGGACCTCGACGGGGAAAAGGACTGGCTGGATGAGGAGATCGAGGCGAAGGTCGTGTTCGCGGACGACGGGATGCAGTTCCCCGGCAACAGATCGCTGGGAGACTTCTGAAACGACTTAACTCTTGAGACCCCATCCTTCCACCATGAAACTCGAGTCCTACGGGGTCAGGGACCGGGAAAAGTTAGAGGAGGGAAACTGGTACCAGCCCGTGAAGGGCGATGAAGAGGTCGGTGAACCTTTCAGGCTCGATGAGATCAGTTACGAACCTATGAAGATACCCCGGACCGATATAGGGTTCCTGAAACCCGTCGCACGGAAACTTGGCTTCACCAGGGAGATACCGAGATGGGACCTGAAGGGTGAGGACTACAGCGGCGGTTTCAGGCTGTACGAGATGACCTCCCGGGGGATAAGGGCGTACGCAAGAGAACCCGAGGGATGCCTCGCCCTGGTCCCGGCGCCCGGGAGAAAGACGGTGGAGGAGGTGACGGACCCGGACGAGCTTCTCGGTCCAGAGAGCCTGGAGGAGGGCATAAGGATCGACAGGAAGCTGGACCCCGAGGCGGGAGAAGAACCCGAGGAGAAGTCCCGGAGGGACGCTCAGCCGGACGAATGGGAGGCGAGGAAGTACATCAACCTCGAGCTCGGTCCCTCGGAGAGAAGGATGATGCAGGACGCCAAGAACTTTTAAGATTCCCTCAACAATCAAACTGTATGTTCAGCGGCTCTGACCTCCGGAAGGGTGGACGTTTTGTACCGGTCGGAGCTGCATCGATGTAGAACTCTTTCTGCGAGGCTGAACTTCATGAGACCCGAGACCAACAGAGACAGCTCTATCGCCCCTGAAAAACCTCAAAACGGATTTAATACTTCCTCTCGCAACCGGTTCACAGGAGGACTGTAAACTATGGACGGAGAATACGACGCTGAAACGGTCGAAGACAAATGGCAGGAAAACTGGGTGGAGAACAGGACCTACTCGTACGGCGGGGACGTCAACATGGACGTCTACTCGATAGACACGCCGCCGCCCACCGTATCAGGCTCGCTCCACATGGGCCACCTGTACGGCATGACACTACAGGACCTGACAGCAAGGTTCAGGAGGATGATAGGGAACGAGGTCTTCTTCCCGTTCGGGTACGACGACAACGGGATCGCCTCGGAGAGGTTGACGGAGAAGGAGCTCGGTATCAGGCACCAGGACTTCACCCGGAGAGAGTTCCAGGAGAAATGCCGGGAGGTCTGCCAGGAGTACGAGGACGAGTTCACGGAGAAGATGCAGTCGCTCGCGCTCTCCATGGACTGGGACAACACCTACAAGACGATCGAGCCACGCGTCCAGAAGATCTCCCAGAGGTCCTTCATCGAGCTCTACGAGGACGACAGGGAGTACAGGAAGCGCGCACCGGCGATCTGGTGCCCTGACTGCGAGACAGCCATCTCCCAGGTCGAGATGGAGGACGAGGAGAAGGACTCCCACTTCAACGACATAGAGTTCCCGCTGGCGACCGGCCACGGCTCCATCGTTATCTCGACGACCAGACCGGAGCTGCTGCCCGCCTGCGTCGCGATCTTCGTCCACCCCGACGACGAATCGAACGAACACCTGGTCGGGGAGAAGGCAGAGGTCCCGCTGTTCGACCGCGAGGTCCCGATAATAGAGGACGAGCGCGTCGACATGGAGACCGGGACCGGGGTCGTGATGTGCTGTACGTTCGGGGACCAGACCGACATCGAGTGGTACCAGGCCCACGACCTCCCGCTCAAGGTCGCGATCGACGAGTCCGGCACCATGACAGAGGAGGCCGGGAAGTACGAGGGATTGAACACGAAAGAGGCCCGGGAGGAGATAGTCGACGACCTGGAAGAGGAGGGCTACCTGATGGACCGCCGCTCCATCACCCACACGGTACAGGTCCACGAGCGCTGCGGGGTTGAAACCGAGTTCCTGGTCACGGAGCAGTGGTACGTCAAGCTGCTGGACAAGAAGGAAGAATACCTGGAAGCCGGAAGAGAGATGGACTGGCAGCCGGAGAAGATGTTCACCCGTTACAAGAACTGGATAGAGGGACTCCAGTGGGACTGGTGTATCTCGCGCCAGAGGGACTCCGGGATACCTTTCCCGGTCTGGTACTGCGAGGAATGCGACCACGAGGTGATGGCGGATAAGGAAGAGCTGCCGGTCGACCCCATCGAGGACGAGCCACCTGTCGATGAATGCCCGGAGTGCTCGGGGACCGACTTCCGTGCGGAAGAGGACGTCTTCGACACGTGGGCCACCTCGAGCCTGACACCGCTGATAAACGCGGGCTGGGACGGCGACTCCATGGGCAGACCTGAACTCTACCCGATGGACCTCAGGCCGCAGGGCCACGACATCATCTCGTTCTGGCTGTTCCACACCGTCGTGAAGTGCCTGGAGCACACCGGCGAGGTACCGTTCGACACCGTCATGATCAACGGGATGGTCCTCGACGAGAACAGGAAGAAGATGAGCAAGTCGAAAGGCAACGTGGTACAGCCCGACGAGGTCCTGGATGAGTTCCCGGTCGACGCCGCACGTTACTGGGCCGCATCCTCCTCTGTCGGAGACGACCTCCCGTTCAAGGAGAAGGACCTCGTGGCCGGAGAAAAACTGATGAGGAAGCTGTGGAACGCCTCGAAGCTGGTCGACCAGCTCTCAGAGGACGTGGAGGAACCCGGGGAGCTGGAGGAGATAGACCGGTGGATGCTCGCCGAGGTCGACGACCTGATACAGGAGATGACCGCCGAGATGAAGGATTTCGAGTTCGCCAAGGCGAGGGACCGGCTGAGAGAGGTCTTCTGGCACACCTTCTGCGACGACTACCTGGAGATCACCAAGCAGAGGCTCGACAGGGAGGACTCGCAGTCCGCGGAGTACGCGCTCAGGACCGTCCACAGGAAGTTCCTGAAGCTCTGGGCTCCGATCCTGGTCCACATAACCGAGGAGATATGGCACGAGATGTACAGGGACACCAGCATCCACACCGAGGACTGGCCCGACCCCGAGGGAGTCGACGCGGACCTCGAAGCCGGCGAGAGAGCGATGGAGGTAATCTCCGCGCTCAGGAAGTACAAGACGGACCGACAGATGGCCCTCAACGAGGAACTCGACCATTTACAGGTCCACGGCGACATCGAGGGATTCGAGGACGCGATCAGCCAGGTCATGCATATCGACGAACTTGAGGTCCACGAGGGAGAACCCGAGACAGAGAAGAAGGTCGTCGAGATCGAGCTGAACTACGAGAAAGCCGGTCCGGAGTACGGCGACAAGGTCCCCGAGATCGAGGAGGCGCTGGAGAACAACGAATGGCACATCGACGCGGGACACCTCGAGGCCGCTGACGTCCACCTGGAGCCTGAGATGTTCGAGGTCCACGAGGAAAGGACCTTCACAGGCGAAGGCGAGATGCTGGAGACCGAGAACGCGATAGTGGTGGTCAGGTGAGGACCGGGTTCTCCATCGGTCCATTCCCGGACCGCGTCTCCGATGTCCCGGACGAGTTCGACTTCGTGGAGCTCTCGCTGGGAGAACACGAGATCCCGCCCGATGAGATAGACGCGGATGAGTTCCGGGGAGAGCTGGAAAAGGCGGGAAAGGACCTCGTGGTCCACCTTCCGTTCCGCCAGCCCGCCGCGACCTCGGTCCCGGCCTTCAACGAGGCGGAGCTGGAGTACATGGAGGAACTGCTCGAGTTCTCCGCCGAGCTAGGCGCAAGTAAAGCGGTCCTACACGGGAACGTCCGTGACGCCGCCTCGGAGGATGAACTGGAAAAGTTCAGGGAGCAGGTGGACCGGCTCGAGGAGATCAGCGAGGACCACGGGATCGAGATATGCTACGAGAACGTGGGACAGGTGAAGGGCGGGGTCGAACTCTTCACCCTGGGCGAGATACTTGAGGAGAAGAATGCTTCGATGACCTTCGACGTCGGACACGCCTACATGGAAGTGGGCCAGGACCGGATGGAGGATTTCCTCGACGAGTACTCGCACCTCGTCTCCCATCTCCACGTCCACGACTGCAGGGACCGGGGTGACTCCCATATCTCGGTGGGCGAGGGAGAGATAGAGTTCGGACCGGTCGCCGACATGCTTGAAAGCCCATCCATCTGTATCGAGGTCTTCACCGACGACGTGGAGTACGGAGTTGTCTCGCTGAGGAAGTTTCTGGAGAAATTCTGACCGCGGGGGCTGGGCTGGAGTTAAAAGAATTCAAGGAGCAGTCCTCTCCATGAGCGACGGAAAACACTCGGAGATGTCCAAGTACCAGCTGAAGAAGCTTATCAACAGGCTTGAGGACATCCGCGGCCGCAACACGGAACTGGTCTCGCTGTACATACCCGCGGGGTACGACATGTCAAAGATCTCGGACTTTGTGACCTCGGAGCAGAGCGAGGCGGAGAACATCAAGTCGAAGCACACCCGGAACAACGTTCAGGATGCGCTGTCGAAGATCGGGCGGAAGGTGAAGGAGGAGCAGGAGACCCCGGAGAACGGTGTGGCGTTCTTCGCGGGAAATGTCAGCGATACAGAGGGCAGGCCGGACATCAAGATATGGGAGGTCGTGCCCCCGGAGCCGATCGAGTCCCGGCATTACAGGTGCGACAAGGAGTTCGTATTGGAGCCGCTGAAGGAGATGGTCGTGGACGACAGGGTCTACGGCCTGATAACTGCGGACAAGTCCGAGGCCGCCATCGGCTATCTCCAGGGGTCCAGCGTGAAGACCGTCTACACCATGAGCTCCAACGTCCCCGGGAAGACCAAGGCGGGAGGACAGTGCCTGGACCCGGATTCAGTAGTCCAGATGTCTGACGGAGACCTGAAACGAATTGAAGAAGTTCAGGTTGGTGACAGCGTTAAGTCGGCAGATACTGACTCCATGGAGCTGAGGGACTCTAAAGTCGTGGACAAATGGAGGGAAGAGAAGACAGTCTATAAGATAGAGACCAAGTTCCCGAGAAAGACCATAATGTGTTCTGGCGATCACGAAGTGTTCACTTCGACTCTGGAGAAGAAAGCTGCCGAAGACCTGGAGGAAGGGGAAAAACTTCTTTTCCCTGAGAAAATAGATACTGCCTCCAGAGAAAGAATACTGGATACAGAAAAATACTATAACTCTTTCAAGATATCGGAGAAAGGCAGAGAAAAGCTTAAAGAGGAGAGAAAAGAGCTAGAATATTCTCAGAGCCGTCTAGGAGAAGAAGTAGGAGCAAGTCAGACAGCAGTATCTAAAATCGAGCTTGGGGAAAGAGATGTAGGAAGGGAACTTCTGCAGGATATCTGTGTGGAGCTAGGTATCGATTTCAGAGGTTTCGTACAGGACTACTGCAGAGGTAAGGAGTACAGTCTTCCAAACAATACAGGAAAGGATCTGGCTGAGATACTGGGATACTTCGCCGGGGACGGCAGCTTCGATTCGGAAAGGCTGAACTTCCATGAACAGGATAGAGAAGTAGCAGAATACTATCAGGAGAAACTAGAGGATGTGTTCAAATGTGATACAAAGATCAGGTTCAGAGAGGATAAGAACTACTATCTGCTAAGAGCATTCGGTAAACCACTGGTCAAGTTCATAAAAGAGGAGTTCCCGGAGATCAAGAAATCAGGAGATACAAAAATACCTGAAAAAGTACTTGAAGCCGATGATGAGATACTTCACAGATTCATACAGGGATTCTACGACGCAGAGGGACACTGCAGTGAAAACAGAGGCAGGATAGGACTATCAGCAAATAACAAAGTCCTGATACACCAACTGCAATCATCGCTACTCAGAGCTGAAGTGGTAGCATCTTTGACAACCTACGACAACAGAGAAAACCCGCATACCGACAACACAAGATACACTGTGAGCATCTCTGACCAGAAATCG
The DNA here is from genome assembly GCA_042217585.1 of Candidatus Nanohaloarchaea archaeon. GTDB lineage: Archaea > Nanohalarchaeota > Nanosalinia > Nanosalinales > Nanosalinaceae > JBDGSJ01. Next base: position 15,298 of record JBDGSJ010000013.1, read on the forward strand.
ATCCAAAACTTTGCCGAAAATATCGGATTCTGCAGTGAGAGGAAGACAAGAGAACTTGAAAAAATCTGCCAGCTAGATAAATCCAGGAATAACAACCGTCAGATACTGAAAAACGGGGAAGAAGTCAGGGAAGTGCTCCAAAACAACGGTAGGAAATTTAATGACTTCAAAAAATCGAACATGTACTTACAGGGAAAAAGAGAGATAAGCAAGAAGAAATTCGATGAAAACATAAAGAAAGACACGGAGGGCACTCTAGAGAAAAAACTGGGAGAAATCCACAGCTCCGAGATACTTCCTGCAAAAATAAAGTCGATCGAAGAAAAGGAAGAACAGGAGGTAATAGATATAAGCGTAGAGGCAGGCAATTTCATAGCGAACAACCTGGTAGTTCACAACTCGGCCCAGAGGTTCGCACGCCTCAGGAAACAGATGCTGAAGTCCTTCCTGCAGGAGATAGCGGAGAAGGCGAAGAACGCGTTCCTCGACAAGGCCCGGGACGGGGACCTCCTCGGTATAGTAATCGGTGGACCGGGCTTCGTGAAGGACAAGCTTATCGACGACGACTACCTCCACCAGGAGCTGCAGGACAAGGTCATCACGTCCAAGTCAATCAGCCAGTCAGGGGAGGCCGGTCTCAGCGAACTGGTCCAGAAAGCGGAGGACGAACTCGAGGACTCACAGGCCGTGATGGAGAAACGGATGGTCAACAGGTTCCTGGAGAACCTTAAAGAGGAGAACGGGAAGTCGGAGTACGGACTGGAACCGGTGATGAAGGCGATGAAGATGGGAGCGGTCGACACTGTCCTGATATCCGAATCACTGGACATGTTCCAGGCAGAGTACGAATGCCCGAACGGCCACGAGGACGACGTTATCGAGGAGGAGCCCGAGATAGAGGACTCGAAGGAATGCCCCGAGTGCAGCGAGGAGATGGACCTGGAAGAGATGAGCGACATAGTCGACGTCCTCGGGGAGAAAGCGGAGGAGATGAGTTCCGACCTCGAGATAATCTCCACGGACCACGAGGAAGGCCAGAGACTGGAGAACATGGGCGGTATAGCCGCCATACTCCGGTACAGGATACGCTGAACCGGGAAAGCTTTAACAGATTTCCACCCTCAATCTTCCTCTATGGCGGATGAGGAGAAAGACGTGGTCCACAACGTGGACCTGACGAACGACACCTATACTGTCAAGCAGAGCCTTGTAAGGAACAAGTACAGCGTATACGGACCTGGCGGTGAACTGGTTCTGAAAGGCAAACAGAAGCTTTTCAAGATGAAGGAGGACTTCTCCCTCTACAACTCGGAGGGAGACCCTGTTTTCCGGGTAAAGGCGGATTCGATAATGGACATAGCCGGCGACTACACCCTGACCGATGAGGCGACGGGGGAGCCGATAGCGGTCCTGGAGAAGAACTTCACGGTATTCAAGCACAGCTGGAGGATTAAGGACCCTGACTCCCGCGACATGGTGGCGCGGATAGAGAGCAGAAGCACGATAATCGACGCTTTGAGGGTTTTCTCCGACCTTGTATCCCTTCTGCCTCACAAGTACAGCATCGAAACTCCGGAGGGAGAGAAGATCGGAGACATCAAGGGAAGCTTCTCCCTGAGAGACCGGTACGAGGTCCACATAGAGGATTCCCGCGGGATACCGAAGGAGGCGCTGGTGGCTGCGACCCTGACCGTCGATGCGCTGGAGGGCAACTAACCTGATAAAGGACCGGTTCACAGATGGAAGTATGAGGAGAGAGTTACGTGCGCTGGGACTTCTGACCTCAGTCATTCTGCTGTCTGTCACGGCATCAGGATACACTGTCCAGGAAACCGGAAACGGCTTCCAGGTGACGGGACTTTCGCTGGATGCTGACACAGGAGTATCGATAGATCTGGAGGAGATAGATTCACCGGTCAGGAAACTCGTCATAAACTCGACGCAGGCCATATTCGACGAGAACCTGACCGTTAAGACAAGCGAAGACATTACGGAGAGCGATTTCCCGGACCTCCCCGCCAGACGCAAGCCCCTCCGGTCTATAAACGTCACCGGCTTTTACGCACAGGTCCAGATCCGGGTCGAGAAGAAGAACTCCAGCTCCGGCGTGTACGTGAAAAGGTTCTACTGGAGGGAGAAGAACTTTACAGGGAAAAAATACACGGTGAGAAGCTCCACGCCGTTCATACTCGTAGAGACCCGTCAGAAGTCCTGTAAATCTCCAGCTTACGCACTGACGCCGGATGGACAGACATGCGTGAGGTACCGGAACACCTGCCAGATACCGGAGGGCCATATAGAGTTGAGAAGCTGTTCCGTACAGGACGAGTGGAACCGGGCGAGCAAGTTCCTCGGGAACTTCTCGAAGAAGATGACCCCGAGGAGGGCAGAGCTTCTGGACCGGGCCAGGGATGCGTTCAGATCCGGGAACTACACGAAGACGATAGACCTCGTGATGAAGGCCAGGAGAGCCCCACCGTTCTCCATCACCTCTATTTTCGCCGTCCTGGCCGGTGTTCTCGTACTGGTGCTCGGGACGGGGACCATCTACCTGTGGATGACGAGAGACACCGAACCTGCGACCGGAGAAGCCGCAGAAATCACGGAAGAACTGAGGTCCCTCCTGGAGGAGGCCAGCCAGGAAAAAAGGGAGGAGGTAGGCGACGAAGTGAGGGACCTGCGGTCAGCGCTGGAAGAAGGAGAGATCGAGGAAGCCGAAGAGCTTCTTCAGGAAATAAGAGAGAAACTCTGATTCCAGGAGAACTGAGATGAAAAAGACCACGTTTCTGGTCCTGGCCTTCATAGCACTGAACGCAGCAGCGGTTTCAGAACCTATAGAGCTAAAGGGAGGTGATATCAGACCTGGAAAGCAGCTTTCCACGTATTTCCTGCCAGATTTCCAGGGCGAAAGACACGTCATAATACAGCTGGACTACATACCCAACAGCACCCAGAAACAGATGCTGGAAGCGAGAGGTATCGAACTGCTCAGCTACATACCGGAGAACGCCTGGTACGCAACTGTCGAAAGCCGCGGCCTGAAAACAGCCTCCTCGATAACCTACGTCTCTGCTATCGATCCATCCCGGAAGATAACATCCCGGCTGAGAAGAGAGATGGATGGGAAAGGATACGTGAGGACCCGGGTGCAGTTCTTCGAGGACCTGAGTCATCCGGTGTCCAGGGAGATAGCTCAAAAATACGGGGAGATTCTCAGGGAACCGGAAAAGAGAAACACCTGGCTTGTCAACGTCCCCGAACCGTTTATACGAAATCTATCCCGGCTGGACGACGTAAAACGGCTAAAAGCGCCTTTACCAGAGAAGAAAACCCTTAACGCAGATTCTAGGGCGCTGATGGATATAAACTACGTCCAGAACAGCCTCGGGCTCAAGGGAGATGGTACGGCGGTCGCCCTCTGGGACAAGGGCTGGGCAGGCCTTCACCCTGATATCAACTTCAGCTCCGACTACCATATCGGCGACAGGAACGGATGCGGTAGTTACTGCGAGGTGAAATACCATGCAACACATGTCGCAGGGACTATGGCAGGCAACGGCAACGTCACCTACAGTCTGAGAGGTATAGCTCCCAACGCGACCATAGTAACTTATGAATGGCCTGATACAGTGAGCGAAATCTATGGGGAGATAAACGAATCCATCAATGACTACGGAGCGACCCTTTCACAGAACTCCTGGGGCTACGGTAATTCAAAAGCCTATGGGACGTACGACTCTGTTTCTCAGGTATACGATGATATGGTGCATGACGAGAAGTCACTGAAACGGAGCATACCGATAATCTTCTCGGCAGGGAACTCTGGACCTGGATACAATACGACCACAGGACCAGGTGGGACTGCGAAGAACACGATAACGGTAGGTGCGGTGTACGCCAGCAACAAGTCAGTTGTGAAGTTCTCATCCCGCGGCCCTGTTAACGGCGGAAGGATCAAGCCTGACGTGATGGCCCATGGTTACAGGGTGAAGTCCACTATGCCGGATGGCTCGGGATTCTATCCCTACGCAAGTATCAGCGGGACCTCGATGGCGGCGCCCGCGGTTTCCGGGGTCGTGGCGCTGATGAACCAGAAGTTCATGCAGCAGACTGGCGACTATCCACAGCCGGAGACCGTGAAGGCCATCCTTATCCACACTGCGAACGATATCAACCAGACCGGTCCGGATTACGTGACAGGCTGGGGTATCGTGAACGGGTCAAAGGCGATCAGCCTTATAGACGACAACGCCACCGGCTACCTGATAAAGAGAGGGAGACTGGCGGACGGGGAGCGGAAGAACTATACTTTCTATCTGAAACCTTCGGAAGACGCCAGGCTCACCCTGGTGTGGAGCGATCATCCGGCCGATACGACAGCTTCAGACAAGCTTGTCAACGACCTGGACCTCGTGGTCAGGAACGGGTCCGGCCACAGGTTTTTCCCGTGGACCCTGGACCCGGACAACCCTTCAGATCCGGCGGTGAGGACCTCCGAGGACCACCGCAACAACCTGGAACAGGTCTATATACCCTCAGGAGCCTCCGGAGAGATAACTGTCTCGGTGCAGGGACATCAGATACCTCAGCCCGAACAGGATTTCACCCTCATCAAGTCCCGGACCCTCAGGAACGACCTGGAGGTGGAAATCAAGTCCCCCGATAACAGGACATACACCACCAGAGAGGTCAATTTCACTGTATCGGCCAACAAGAAGCTTGATACCGGGAAATTCTGGCTGGACTACGGTTCGAACAGTTCCATGCAGAGGAGCGGGGACTACAGGCTCTACAACAGTTCCTATCCTCCTATCGGCCAGGGAACCCACAACGTGACTTTCTGGGTGAGGGACAATGAAGGCGTCAAGGAGATGAAGACGAGGTACTTCTCGATCGATACTCTGGCACCCAACCTGACCGTCTACGAGCCACTGAACACCACTTATTCGACCAGAACCGTGAACCTGAGCCTCACGAACTCCAGCGACGTGGTCAACCTGACCGCGCAGTTGAATGATGGACCGCGGAAAGTTATCACAGGCAACACTACAAGGTCTCTGTCCTCTGACGGTTTCTACAGGCTTGAGATCCGGGCATGGGACAGTCATGGCAACGTAAATCTTTCCACGGTCCACTTCACCGTTGACACAGAGGAACCGGACCTGCAGATCCATAGCCCCTCAAGCAAGAATTACAGCACCTCTGATATCCTGATGAACGTCAGTTCTTCTGACAACAGCTCCATAACCCGTGCAGTTGCCCAGGTGAACTCCAGTAAGAACGTCACTCTGGTGAAGCAGAAAGGTTCCTGGGTAAACGATTCTCACAGCTTCCAGGAGGGTGACGGAGAAGTCACTTTCTACCTGAAGGATTCTGGAGGAAACGTGGGCTCGAGGTCGGTGAGGTTCCACGTGGACACACTGAGACCGGATCTGGAGCTTTACAGCCCGCGGAACAGGACCTATGCCAGAGAGACCGTCTGGCTGAACTACACCACCTCCGATGACGTGGTCAACGTGACCTACAGGGCCGGGACAGGGCCTTCCAGGACCGCTGACGGCAACTTATCCCAGGACCTCAGCGATGGGTTCTACAACCTGTCGGTCACCGCCACGGATTCAGCCGGGAACCAGAACAGTTCAGAGGTCTCCTTCACCGTAGATACATCTCCCCCGTCCCTGACGATCGAGAACCCGGACAACAGGACCTATACCTTCAGCGATCCGGTGCTGAACGCCTCCGCCTCGGACTTCAGTGGACTGGAATCCGTCATTGCAGAAGTGAACGGGAGCCGGAACGTGACCCTGGTCCTGAACAGCTCCTTTTATGTGAACGATACCTACAGCTTCCCAGAGGGCAGTCACAGGCTGTTCTTCTATGCCGGCGATACGGCCGGGAACACTGCGCGAGAGAACGTGAGTCTCGAGATTGACACTGTCGCCCCGGACCTGACAGTCATCTCTCCTGACCGGCTGGAGGATTCAAGGGATGTATGGTTCAACCTCTCGACGGATGAGAAGGCAGGAGATGCCTATGTGAATATCGATTCAGGCGGCAATCTCTCCCTGACCGCTAACTCCTCCGGAACAGGTTTCAGCCTGGAGAGGACAGTCTTCGAGGGGGAACATAACACGACTTTCTGGGTGAAAGACACCGCCGGGAACCTGAACTACAGTTCGCAGAACTTCTCAGTCATGATAGAACCAGAGCTTGAAAGGTTCGGCTCAAGGACCTCCAACGGACTTGTGAATAAGACATTTAACATCACACTGAACGTGACTGAGCCGAACCTTGACGCGGTAGTCCTGAACGTAACTCACCCGAACGGGACCCGGTTCAGTCTCGGTATGGAGAACATCTCCTCACTGGACAGGAACTTCACCCTCTGGTACAGGGATTTCAACCTCACCACCTCAGAGGGAAGTTACAGCCTGGAAGTCTTCGTAAACGACACGTTCGGCAATAACGCCACCGGCACGGACACCTTCAACGTCTCCCGTCCCGTCCGGTTCGATTCAGATGCGCGAGGGACAAGAGCTGTCAACCTTAGCTGGAGTATCTACTATCCCGGCACGAGCGACCTGAGGTACAGCGTAACAACAAACTCCACGAATTTTACCCTTCCGGCCGGATACTGGGACCTTGAGCTGGGGTCCAGGGACGGCGAGATGAACGTCTCGGTGAGAGGACTTAACCTCTCCAGGGAGTTCAACGGAACCGTCAGATGGATGGAAAACGCCTCCACTTCGGGTTTCAGCCAGAGCGGTCTACGTCCCTGGAAGATCTCAGTTATCCGGCTGGACCGGGGTTTCAGGTCCGCGACTCTGAACACCAGCTTCGACAGATCTGAACCCGAGAACGGTTTAAGCCTTTTCAGGTGCCGGAGCTGGAACTTTAGCTCCGGAAACTGCGACTCCACCTGGAGAAACTTCACGGAGAACACGACGTTCCACGCCGGGAAGGCAAGGATAAGTACGGCGGGTTTCTCGGCCTTCCTTATCGCCGAATCAAGGGATACCTCGGGAGGGGATGATGGCGGAGGTGGCGGTGGAGGAGGCTCGACCGGGTTCTTCGGAGGAGGCACATCGGTCCAGGAACCTGTCTATCCAGGACCGAGAGTCAGGGGTAATGCCACCTTCCTCAACATCTCCAGGATAAACATCTCAGGAGGAGAGGAAATCGATGTGGAACTTGCGAACGCCTCGGAGTTCCCCGTCGCCGAGCTGAACCTGACCTCGGAGACGAACGTTACAGGCGGATCTTTCCGAGCGGAGATATTTCAGGAACCTTCAAACGGTACTCCGCCGGAGTTCCGGGCCCTGAGATACGTGGAGATATCGGGCGACGTCGGGGCGGAGATCCTGGTCCGGAGCTCGAACGCTTCGGACCTTACGCTAATGCGGCTGAACGGTTCGTGGGAACTTATGAACAGGTCCGTGGGGGATAGTTACTGGCTGAACGTTTCAACGCCCCTGGTCTATGCGGAGGTCGTAAGGAAGGACTGCTCGCCGGCTCCATTCCCCGCCGTATCGAAGGGGAGCTGTACCGTTTACAGGAACAGCTGTAGAGCTCCAGAAGATGTGGAAAAGGTCCGGAGCTGCGAGGTCTGGAACGACAGGATGGAAGTCAGAGAGCTGATAGAAAACGCATCGGACCTCACTGAGACCGGGGAACAGAGGAAGATGTTACAGAAAGCCAGGGAAGAGCTCGAACAGGGCAACCTTTCTGGAGCCGAAGAACTGGCGAGGAAGGTGATGAGGAGGGAGCCGGAGATCAGGAAGAAAGGATTCAGGCCGCCACTTGGAATCGTGGGAACTATCCTTGCCGTACTGGCGGTATCAGGCGCCGTCTTACTCCACTGGAAGAGACGTAGAAGAAAGAGGAGGATGGTAGAGTTATCCGAAAGGCTGAAGGGATTAATCCGGAGCATGGACCAGGATAAACTGGACAGGTTTGAGGAAGATCTTAGGGAGGCGCATTCAGCTCTTGAAGAAGGCGATTACCGGAAGGCTGATGAGGCGCTGGAGGGACTGCGAAAGGATCTGGATCAGGCCGAGTAACGTATGAGGTACCTGTGGAGGTCCTTCAGCTTCCTGTACGCGATGAACGATCCCACGGCCCCTGCTGTCAGGACGACAACGGCCGTGGAGAGGTGGTCTACCTGGGAGGCAAACCAGAGGATATCCTCCTTGACGTACCATCCCAGGAGGGCCAGGAAGAAGTTCCTCGGCAGCATACCTATGAAGCTCCAGACGCCGTACTGCTTCCACTCCATGCGGAACAGGCCGGCGGACCCCGAGATCAGCGAGAGAGGTACTATCGGTATCGCGCGGAATAAAGCGACGTAGAGATGCTCTTCGCCCGAAGTGAAGTGTTCCTCCATCTCACGGGCCTCCTCCCACCGTAGGTCCAGGAGATGGCCATATTTCTGCAGTATCGGCTTTCCGCCGAAGTATGCTATCCCGTAGACGAAGTATGAGCTCAGTACGGATGCTATCGACGCCGGCAGGGCGATCAGCATGAATATCTGGACCCCTGCAGGCAGCAGTGCCTCAGCCTCAACCAGTATGAAACCTGCCGCCATCGGCACGACCGGCGACGGGACCGGCACTATCACCTCCTCGATGACCATACCGAGGACGACGGCGAGGACGCCGTTTTCCCGGATCATCTGGAGGAGGACCTCCTGCGTGAAGCCCAGCACCATAGGAAAATCATGACACCTTTCCTTTAAAACAGGTAGCTCAGAAGAGGGATCTCAGGAAACCCAGGAAAGCCTCCAGAATCTGTGATACCGTATCAAGAAATGCTCTCAGGATTCCTTGGCTGTTTCTGATGTTGATGGAGGGGAATGAAGTGTTCAGGTTTCTGCGTTCATGGACGGAGCTGTTCCTGTCCGGGACCTCAAGCTCTGTGACGTTGAGGGAGCTGCCGGTCCACTGCACGTTCTCGGCGGAGTAGACCGGGTAATCGTAACTGTTTATCCTGTCAAGGCACCGGTTGAACTTCTCTCTGGAACCGTACTTGCAGGGCGTGAGGTCCATGTGATGTGAGAGGATATTCCACTTGACATCGGGGTCCTTCACCTCCTTCCCGACTCTGAGCCTCTGGTAGAACTGTCTCAGAGAGCCGTTCATCCTGGCGATATAGTTCCTCACTATCAGCTCAGAGTACGCGTAACCGAACCTCCTGTACTCCGACGACATCGGACTCCAGTTCTTCATGAACTCCCTGTCCTTGCTGTAGTAGTTCCAGAGTACGTCCCGGTCTCCTTTCGACGGGATCGTGTAGTACTCAGGGGTCGATGGGTGGGGGTCGAACTTCACCCGGTCACCGAACAGTTCCCGCGGAGGCCTGTCGATCCTTCCCTCGCCGTAGAGTTTCTTGTGGACCAGGAACCCGATGTACTTGGAGATACCTTCATCGAGGTAGGAAGTCTCTGTCGCATCCCACCTGAACTCCCTGTCGTTCAGGCCGTGGGCCACTTCGTGTGCCAGGACCGGCAGATACCTGTCCCCGAGACCTGCACGTATCCTTATAACTCCCGCGACGTACTCTCCGGCACTCCAGGACGGGAGACTCCTGTTGTACTCCCCTCCCGGCATCGAGGCGACAGGGAACCTCCTGAAACCCTGCCTGAGACCCAGCGTCCCCACCGGGACCTCGTAGGCGATCTCCGTCCTGTCCGGATGACTCCCGAAGAACTCGAAGTACTCGGTCTCGTTGCCCTCACCGAACTTGAACCTGACCACCAGCGGTCCTCTCCCCTCGAACTCCATCCTATTGCCGGAGAAGGACTGGTTGAAGCCGAAACTGGTCCATCCGGAGAGCAGGTTCTCCGAGGTGACGGTACCTGAGGTCCTTACGTCCCGGATGCTCGGAAGCGATACCTGTCTCCTGTACAGGTCCCCGTATATCCTTTCGGCGTCCCTTCTCAACAGGAAGGAGATCCTCGCGGTCTCCGTGTTGACAGGGAACTTGATCCTGGAGCCGATCACCGTGTAACCGTTTATCTCGCCGTTCGCGTCCTCCACGCGGTAAACCGTGGCGTTTTCAGGGACTATCCAGGACTGCCTGTAGTTACAGTTACCGGAACAGTCATACCTGAGAGTGGTATTGATCCACATCCTGTCCGGGGTACTGGAAACCTGGTGAAAGACCCTGTCAAGCTGAGAGGCAGCAGGAGATAACATGAGAGAAAACAGGACCACTCCAGCCAGCAGTTTCCTCATCGGTTCAGTATTCGGCGTGAAAGAATATAATACCCGGCCCGCAAAATACGTCTATGACAGTTCTTTCCGACAGGGACCTGAAAAAACTGGTCAGGAAGGAAAGCGCCGTAGAAGTGGAGGAGGGACCTGAACTGGAGTTCGAGAAACAGCTGGGACCCTCCTCTCTGGACCTGAGACTGGGCTACGAGTTCGGAGTGCTCGAGACCCGGAAAATAAAGGCTATCGACACGCACAGGATGGAGGACTACTCCGAGATAAAGACGAGCATGAGGAGAGGACCGGAGGAGGGGATGGTGGTCCACCCCGGCGAGTTCGTTCTGGGATCGACTCTGGAAAGACTGGACGTGCCGCGGGACCTGGTCGCCCGGATCGAGGGCCGGAGCTCGTACGCCAGGCTGGGGCTCATCCCTCACGCCGCCGCGGGCTTCGTGGACCCGGGTTTCGAGGGACAGATAACGCTGGAGATACAGAACCTTGGAAACGTCCCGATAACGATCTACCCGGAGGACCGGATCTGCCAGGTAGTGTTCGAGACCATGACCTCGGAGGCGGAGAACCCCTACGGCGAAAAGACGGATTCCAAGTACATGGACCAGTCCGGCGCGACGGGCTCGAGGCTCGAGAGGGAGAAACGATAGCATGAAGGACTCGATATCGATCGAAAAAGTGGGGAAGGACCCCGTAAAGGACAGGAAAATCGAACTCGTGGAGAGGAAAGGTATCGGCCATCCCGACTCGATAAGCGACGGGATAGCCGAGAGCATATCAAGAAAACTGTGTCAGGAGTACCGGGACCGGTTCGGCAGGATACTCCACCACAACACCGACGAGGTCCAGCTGGTCGCGGGCGAGAGCGAACCGGAGTTCGGCTCCGGAGAGATGAAGAAACCGATCTACATGGTCCTCGCAGGACGGGCCACGAAGAAGCACGAGGGAGAGGTCATCCCGGTCGACGAACTCGCCGTCGAGGCGGCCAAGGAGTACATCGACGATAACTTCAAGAGACTGGACCCCGAGCACGTGAGTTTCGAGTCACGGGTAGGTGAGACCTCGGCCGACCTCAAATCGGTCTTCAACTCGGACGGAGTCCCGCTCTCCAACGATACCAGCTTCGGCGTCGGACACGCACCACTCTCCCCTGTGGAGAAAACCGTGAAGGAGCTTGAGCACGAACTCCACGGGGAGATGAGGGAGGTGGGCGAGGACGTCAAGGTCATGGGACTCAGGAGGAACGGCGAACTGAAGCTTACCGTTGCCGCCGCGCTGATAGGTCCGGAGGTCGAAAGCCCCGAGAACTACCAGGACGTAATCCGCGAGATCCGTGAAAGAGCGAAGGATAAGGCAAGGAAGGAGACGGACCTGGACGTCTCCGTGGACGTGAACGCCGCTGACAGCCCGGAGGACAACAGTTTCTACCTCACCGTGACCGGGACCTCTGCGGAGATGGGTGACGACGGCTCCGTTGGACGCGGAAACCGTGTCAACGGATTGATAACCCCGCAGAGATCGATGAGCCTGGAGGCGGCCTCGGGGAAGAACCCTGTGACCCACGTCGGGAAGATCTACAACCTGCTCGCGCAGAGGACCTCTAGGAGGATAAGCCGGGAGATGGATGGTTACGCCGGTGTCAGGATACTCTCACAGATCGGCAGTCCCATAACCGGTCCGCAGACGGTCGACGTGGAGACGAGCGCCCCAGCCAGGGAGAAGGTCGCGGAGATCGTCGAGGAGGAGGTCCGGGACGCTCCCTCGATCACCGAGGAGGTCGTGGAGGGACGGCTGGACACGTTCTAGCGGGACACGTGGCGGTTGCCGGGGACGTAGAACCGGATCTCATGGTCGCTGTCCACCCCGACGCGGTCCGAGGTCCTGTACTCTTCTTCACTTCCCTCTTCCACGTGGAGAGGACCAGAGAAGAGGTCCTGCCCGTCCAGTTTTTTCGAGATGTCGAACGCCTCACAGAGCTTTCCGGGACCTGAGCAGAGCTCTCCCTCTTCCCGGACACCCCTGTTATCCCTCATCTCCTCGACACCCTTCAGCGGCTCCACGGCCCTTATCAGGACCGCGGACGGCTCCCCTTCCGTCCCGGTCACGAAGTTGAGCATCTGATGTACACCGTAACAGACGTAGACGTACGCGGTACCGGGCGGACCGTACATCGAGTCATTCCGGTCGGTCCTGCCGGAGGATGCATGGCTCGCCGGGTCCTGCTCACCGCGGTACGCCTCGGTCTCCACGATCCTCCCCTTCAGGCCGTCGCGGACCAGGAAGTCCCCGAGAAGGTCCCTGGCGACCCTGACCGGGTCACGGGCGTAGAAGCTTTCCTTTCTCACGGCTCTGTTTCCTGGCTCGAATTTTTAATCTTCCCATCCCCTTTCTGGAAACATGAGACCTGTCGACGCCCACTGCCACCTTGACTTCGAGCACTACGAAGAGGACCGAGAGGAAGTACTGGAGAGATGCATGGAAGAACTGGAGTTCGTGGTGAACGCCGGTACCGGGGTGGAGGGCAACCGGAGGACCGTGGAGCTCTCCGGGAAGTACCCGGAGTTCGTGGTCCCGGCGCTCGGGGTCCACCCGACCAGCGTGGACCAGTTCGGGGAACTGGACCGGATCAAGAGACAGGTCCGGGAGAACGACCCTGCCGCGGTGGGGGAGATAGGGCTGGACCACTACCACGTGGACGAGGACGCCGCGAGGGAGCGGCAGGAAGGCGTTTTCAGGGAGATGCTGGAGCTGGCCGAGGAACTCGGGAAGCCTGTCGTGGTCCACACGCGGGACGCCGAAGAGCTCTCCGTCGAAATTTTGGAGGATTTCGACGTGGATGCGATGCTACACTGCTTCAACGGCACGCCAGACCTGGCGGAGAGGGCGATCCAGGAGGGGATGAAGATAGGTGTGACGACCCAGGTCCTGTACTCGGACCGGGTCAGGAAGATCGCGGGGAGGATACCTCTCGAGGACCTGCTGCTGGAGACGGACTCGCCCTTCCTGTACCGGGGGGAGCGGAACTCTCCGGTGAAAGTCGGTGAGAGCGCGGAGGAGATAGCCGGTCTGAAGGACAGGAGCCGGGAGGAAGTCGTTGAGAAGACGACCGGGAACGCGGTCCGGCTCTTCCTCGAGGAGGAAGGTTGAAGTTTTATTCTTGGGGGCCGGTTGTACAGACAGGAGGTATTGATGGTACTGAAGAAAATCAGGGGAAAGGTCAACCGCAAACCCAACGTCGCAGTCTTCGTGGACGGACCGAACATCGTCCGTAAGGAGTTCGACCTGAACCTTGATGAACTCCGGGAGGAGGTCGAGGCGCTGGGGGACCTGAAGGTCGGGAAGGTATTCCTGAACCAGTACGCCTCGGACAAACTGATCGAGGCGATAGTCTCACAGGGTTTCGAAGCGGCCCTCGGTCTCGGAGGAGAGAAGGACAAGGAGAGCGACGTGGACGTCTACATGGCGGTGAACGCGATGGAGTCAGTTTTCGACGACCACATAGACAAGATAGTGCTCGTGACCAGGGACACGGACTTCCTGCCCGTGATACAGAAGGCCAAGGAACACGGCAAGGAGACGGTCATCATCGGGATGGAGCCGGGTTTCTCGACCGCCCTCAGGAACGCGGCGGACAAGGTAATAGAACTGGAATAGGTGGTCCGTATGAGAGCGGACCCTCTAGGCCTCTTTGACGTACTTACGGGATCATTGCTCCTTTTCACCGTTTCCGCGCTTCCCGATCAGGTGGCAGCGGTCCACGCCCTCTTTCTCATCTCCAAGGGGTTGCTGACCGTCATCAAACCCGATGTGATGCCGCACGCGATGCTTGTACTCGGCGGAGTAGCGGACCTGATGTCCGCCGCTATACTCTACTTCGGTATACCGCCCGTACTGGTCGGTTTCCAGGCCTGGATCGCGGGCGTACTGTTCACGAAAGGAGTCTGGTCCACGCTCGGTATGATGGGTTAATCCCCGTAGCGATCCCTTAGTTCCTCGAGAATCCTCTTCTTCATAGGATCGTCCTCCTCTGCGACCGCCTCGTCAAGCACTTCAGCTTTCTCCGACTCGTCCATCGACTCGAAGTCATCCGGAAGATCTTCTCTTACCATGTTGAAGGTTCATCACCCGGCGTTAAGTATCATCTCAGGCTTCTCTGGATATCCTCCAGCAGCTCTATAATCCTCTGGTTCTGTGCCTTCAGGTCCTGTATATCCTGTTCGATGCTGCTCTCCGAGTCATCATCCCGGGTTATACCGGCGTTGCGGAGTTTCTGACGGGTCTCCTCGCTTACCTGCGGCGTGTCCTGCCCGCTCTGGGGTCTCCCGGCGTTCGGGTTCGGAGTCCTCCCTGAACTTGAGCTTCCGCCCGTGGACCGGTTTCCCGGTCTTCTGCCCGTGCCGGACCTGCCTCCGGCCGATCCCCGGTCCCTCGACTGGTTGCCGGCGCCCGACGGGCTACCCCGACCTCTTCCCGACGATCCCTTACCGGGAGCAGGAACGTTCTGCGGACCTGTACTCTGACCCTGCTGACCCCCGGACCGGCCCTGTGAAGGGTTCTGAGATCCTCCCGGAGCGGTCCCGGGAGAGTCATCCAGTCCTGACGGGTCCGAATCCAGGTCCATGTCCTCCGAGAAGGAGTCATCGAAACCTGAATCATCGAAATCCGTGTCCGAACCGCCTGAATCGGACCCGCTTATCGAGTCCTTTATGTCGTCAAAGACTCCCATGGGCTGGGTTTGTTGCCGCTTCCAGTTAAATCTTCCTGTCACTTCATCTCGAAGACGCAGCTATCGTCTCCCTCCGCGATACATTCTGTCTCATGGAAGACCACTTCCTCATCGAATATCTTCGATGCCGCACCGGTGAGGATTCCTCCCAAGAAGTAGCAGACGTGTCCATCCTCTCCGTAATCCTTCCTGTGGGCTTCCGCCGTGGGAGACGAACTGAAGCTGATGGACCCGTCCTCTACCTCGGGATGGGAGTAGCCGAGGAACTTCAGGAACCCGAGCACGTATCCGAACTGTCTCTGCGGGTCACGGTCCGTGTAGACTATGTCCACTATCTCCTCCCCGTAATCCCTTCCTGAGTTCTTGATTATCCCGCCTGCGCCCTCACCGTAGGTCTCCCTGAGGACCTCCAGTGTCCCGGCCATGAAGTACTCCGCACCCATTATGTTGAACCTCGGTCCCCCGATGGTCACGTTCCCCTCCTGGTCCGGTTCCAGGTCCTCAGTGTTCCTTAGGTCGCTGAATATGCTGTCTCTACCGTGTTCGACGGTCTTGGTCTCAAGCTCCATCTTTCTCCACCTTCATCAGGCAGTAGTCCTGGTCCTCAACACAGCTGCACTCTATCTCCCTGGACTTTAGCTCGTCCGGATCCCAGAAATGAGACATTATTCCGTGGAGAGTTCCAAGGACGAACTGGCACTGGTTCTGGTCCGATCCCCCGTAGCTGAACGATTCTATGGTGTTGTAAAGCTCAAAGACTATCTTCTCGTCCTGGCTGTATTCTCTGACCTCCAGCGAACCCATCCATCCCACGTGGGCTCCGTAGCCCAGTATCTTCTTGAACTGGGATAGGTCGTCCGTCGGTGTTATCTTTTTGAGCGACTTGACATCGAACCCTGACCTTATCAGCACCTTTATTATCTCGAAAGGATCGATGCTCTCGAAGTCCTCATCCATCTTCCGTCCTATCGCCTCTCCTCCTTCTATCCCGAACTCCTTTATCTTCCCTCTAATCACCGGTCCCGTCACATCCTCCATACTGTCGAAGAGCGAGGAAAGCATCCGGGTCCTGAAGTACACGAATCTGCGCCCCGAGAACTCTATAACCCCGTTTTCATCCGGCTCGTTGTCTACAAGATACGGTGCAAGCCGAAAGAAGGCTTTCTGGACTTCGTCCATGGAAGGGATTTACCAGAGGGTTATTATTAGTTTATCGTAAAACACGCCGGGCTATACTTCACTTCCATCCCCTCAGTTTCCGGTAGCCGACCTCCGAGAGGAAGATGAGGAGAGCGACTGCCAGCAGGTAAACACCTGCATTTCTCTTCCTCAGGACCTTCTTTGAGCTGAACTCCCTCAGGTCCTCCACTATCGCCCCGGTCTGCTCCGGTCCGTAGACTTTGCCGCCCGTCGCCCTGACTATCTCCCTCATCCTGTCGCTGTACCCGACCTTCCTGACCTCCCGGTCGTAGTTCGTGGCGTAGGGCACCCCCCTGAAACTGTGGAACCCTGTCCCGTTCACGCTGAGCTCCCTGGTGTAAAGACCCTCACCTTCCCTTTTCATGCCCTCGACACGGTAGTTGGCCCTGGCCACAGGACCTTCCCTGGTAACATGGATCTCCAGGTTCCTTTTCTCCTTCCTCTGTGGATCGCCCACCGCCCATGTAACCGATCTTATACCGAGGACCGGGTCCTGGCTCATGATGGCGGAAAGGTCCCTGGTATCAGCCGAGTACGCCGCGACCCTGCCCAGTCCATACCTCCACGCCGTCAGGATAGGATCGCCTCTTCTCGAGGAGACCAGCATCTCAGCGCCGCGGCGGGGACGGACCTGGTCTATAAGCGCCGGGTTAGCGTCCAGCGGGAGGCCTCGCGTGATGAAATGGTCCGGGTTGACGTTCACCACCTCGGCTATACCCCCTGCTCCTCCACCCGCGTCGAACATGAATGGCACCGTGTCAGCTATATCTGCGTCCCTGTACTCTCCGCCCGCTTTCCTCGCGATCTCCTTCAGGAACTCCTCGTTCCTGTGTCCTCCAACCCCTATAACGATGAGCCGGGGCTCCATGGTCCTGGCCTCACTGAACGCTTTCTGGCGGACCTTCTCGGGGTCCCTGGTGTACTCTCCTCCCTGCGGGAGATCCCCGTCCGATATCATTATGATGTTGCCCTTGCCGCCGGCCATCTTTTTCGCGGCGGCCAGAGCTACCCCGTGGTAGGACTGTCCTGTGGATATCCTCGAGGCCTTGAGCCTCTTTATCTTGCTGACCAGCTCTTCACGGTTGTACGCCAGAGTGACCGGTTTCGAAATCCTGATGACATCCGCGTCCCTCGCCACAGGGGTGTAAGCCTGTATTCCCAGTTTCACGTTGCCCGGAAGGTTCTTCACCAGCAGAATCGCCAGCCTCTTCACCTTTTTCATGTTGTCACCCTCGGGGTTGGACTTGGTCAGGGTGAGGACTATCCTTGTGTCCTTCCTCTCACCAGCGTCCTCCTGCCTTACGACCGGGAGTACGTCCATCGGGTGGTCGTAGTCGCCCGTGTAGACCACGCCGTTACCCCTTGAGACGTATGAAGTGAGGGAGTCCCGGGCTCTCTTCTTCAGGACGACAGCGTAGTACTTGGAGAGGTTTTCGGGGACGTTACCCGAGTATGAGACGGAGTAGTAGTCGGAAAGCCTGTCCCCGAGGGATCCGCGGGGTCCCACCACAAGCACCTCCGGCTTCCTGGTGACCTCGACCACCCTGTAGTACCGGTCGTTGCTGTCGTAGCTGTCGTTGACCCGGAGCTCCGCCCTTATCCTGTGGTAACCTTTCTCGTCGAAGGTCCGGGTGAAGCTGAAAGAACTGTTCCTCCCGGAGTAGATAATCTCCGAGTCCATGTAAACCTTCATCCGTGGAGCTGAGAGGTTCTCCGTCGAGCTGACCTGGACGGTGAAACGGTTTTGGGCGCCGGGTACGGTCTTGCCAGGTCCCTCCACCCTGACCGCGTACTCCCTCTTCACCGGGTAGCGGACCGCGCTGATGGAAGCGTTCAGTTTCTGCGCCTGTTCCACCACCCTTTCCATCTCCCTGCCCTGGAAGTCGGAGACCGCGAGGTACGCCTGACCTGCCTCCATGTTCCTTATGAAGCCGTCCACGAGGCTCGAGCTGTTGCCCCTAGCTATCACCTTCCTCCGGACCTGCACGTCTTTCAGGGATAGCTGCTGTCGCTGTATCAGCTGGGCTGATCCGGATTCATCTGTGAGGACGGTCAGGGTCGGCTGCTTCATCCTCTCCTCCTGGACCGTAACCTGCGGTCCCGCGGCGGCCAGGCCCAGGAGAACGATCATGAGGAACCTTGAGGCGCCCACGATTCGGGACCTCGTGTTTCCACCTTTCAGAAGGAAGTATATACCCGGAGCCCCGAGGACCGTTATCAGAAGGAAGAGTGGTCTCTGGAACTCTATCAACGGAGATCACCTTCTCTGTAGAGGTAGGCCATCTCGATGAGGAGCAGGAGCACCAGAACTGCGACCGCAGAGGACCTGAGGCTTCTCTTCTCCTGTCTCTTTCCCTCAGTTTCACCATCGATTATGTACTCTGTCTCAGCGTAGGACTCATCGTCGCTGAGCAGGTTCACGGCGTAGGTCTCCGAGTCTATGCTGTAAAATCCTTCCTGTCTGAGCTCCACGACCCCGGTCCTGGTCCGTCCGCCGGGCGTGGTAACGTTTCCGCGGACGGTCTCTCCGGTCCTGATGTTCCTCTCTCCCACTGAGGGCACATCCGTGAGCATCTCGACCAGGTCCTTCCAGAAGACAGGGTAGAGGAAGTCGTTCCTGAAATCCCTGTTACGGATGTTGTAGAAGACGACCTCGCCGTCGCCGTGACTTCCTTTGACAAGGGCTCCAGCGGGTTCGCTCAGCGAATCCCCGGTAACCGTGACGTTGAGGACCGTGGTCATGCCGATGGTGACTTTTCTCGGCCTCTGGAAGACGACCGATCGCTCAACTGAACCCTCCCCAATCTTGACCGGCAGGGAGCCTATCTCCTTCCCCGCGAGGCCCTGACGCCCGAATACCACCATCGAGGCACCTCTCCGGACGCGCGACTCTATCGAGGAGAGGGTATCAGGAAGCACGTCCTCAGTCTTCCCGACGATGTAGACGTCAGAGCGAGGTAAATCCTGAACCGGCGGTCTCACCACCTGGACCTCGACCCCCTTCATCAGCTCAAACGCCTTCTCGAGGTATCTGTTCCCGCTGTCCGACAGCAGGAGTACCTCCACCGGGTCCCTCTCCGGGATGAAGACGTGTGCGTCGTTGTCGGGTCTGTACGGGTCCTCTGGTAGCCTGAACACGTGTTTCCCGGCCGGGGTTTCGAAAGAGACCTTTCGGGTCGCGCCGGGAGGTATGACTATCTCTCTGGCAACGTCGCCTTTCCGGACCCTTACAGTCCTCCTCTCCTGGCCATAGTTCTTCACCTCAAGCGTAGTGTTACTGCCCGGCCGGACCTCCACGATTCCCAGCCGGTTCTTCTCACCGGAGGAGAAAACCTTGGTCCTTCTCCGGGAATCTATATCCGACATCAGCTCGCCGGGGTCCTCTGAGTTCACGGTCTGGTCAAGGTCAGATGCGACCACCATCACTCCCCTGTGACCTCTCGCCGCCCTTAAACCTGCAGTTATGTCGGTCCGAAGAGCAACAGGCTCCAGGCCCTTGATGAACTCCTTTGCCCTCTGCTCCGGCACAGACTCCAGCGGGACACTGACCGAGTTGTCCACGACGACCACGGTGTTCCTCTCTCCCAGGTTTTCCAGTGCGAACTGCCGGACCTGGTCCCAGTCGTCGGACATGCTGGCGGACCTGTCGATCAGGATGACCGAGCGGTCCGGGACGTTCTTCTGCATCACGTAGGGCTCGGCGATCGCCGCCGCGACCCCTGCCACCACGAGGACGTGGAGGAGAAGCAGGAGGTTCCTGAGGAGGCGGTCCAGCGCCCGCTTGATGACTCCGGAGTCCTTGCCCTCCATGAAGAACCTTATGGACGGCATCATCCTCTCATCAGGCTTCGGCTTCACCAGGTAGAAGATGACAAGAGGTATCAGGCCGAGCAACGCGAGAAGCCCCACTGGTTCTATGAAATACTGTGAAGCGGTCTGCTGGAGAGCGTTCACCGAGCCCGGTATCGCCATGTGGAGGAATGTGAAATGAACTAATTTAAGACCCTCTTACCCCTGGTCCTCTATCCTCTCCATGACCTGTTCGTGAAGCTTCTGGAGCCTCTCCTTCTTGTCCTCCATCTTGATGACGTCGGTGCTCCCCTGCAGGAGCAGGTTGTGGCTGAACGGCGAGGGAACGCCCCGGGACTCTATCTCCGAGAACGTGATCCGGCCGGACTCGATTCCCTCGATTACCTCCTTCGCGTGCCGGATATCCATCGCGTCCTCCATTATCTCCCGGTAGGTCTCCTTCACCATCGGGAACTCCTCGTCGTACTGGTTCCGGACCGCGGATAGCAGGAAGTGGCCCTTCATCTGCTGCTGTCCGACGGTCTTCGAGTTCCCGGCGTAGTTCCTGAGTATCATGAGGGAGCGGCCGGCGACGTGGCGGAAACGCCTCTTCATGAGCTCTGTCTTCCGGACCGCGTTCCTGAGCTCTGCCTCGGGATCGCATTCCGCGAGCTGGTCCATCAGCTTGTCCAGATCGACGGGCCTCCTCGGGGTCCTGAGTATGAACCCGTTGTCGTCGATCACCATCCCGATGTTGGACCCGAACCGTTTCTGGAGGAGGTGTGCGAGTATCCGTGCGAGGGCGTCGTGGGCCCTCCTGCCGTAGATGGTGTGGAATATCAGGTTCTGCCTGTTCTCGTCGTCGATGTACTTCTCCACCGTTATGTTCTCGTGGTCCGCCACCTCTCCGACGTAGTCGTACTGCTCCTTAATGTAGCTGTAGATCGCCTCCGCGGTGTTCTCGTCGAGGTAGTAGTTCTGCATGACCCATCGGATGATCTCGTCGTCGGAGGCGTTCATCTCTATCTGCTTCCCCACGTCACGCCTGAACTTCCCTATCTTCACCCCGAGGTCGTAGCTCAGCGGGAGGCGCTCCGAGTACCAGGAAGGGACCGTCGGCGACTTCTGCGGCTGCGGATCGACAAACACCTTCATCCCCTTCGCGTACCGGAACTCGTAGGTGGAACCGCCGAGAGTGAAGATATCGCCCTTGGTCAGCCGGTCAAGGAACTCCTCGTCAAGGCTGCCGACGTACTCCTTGTCTCCCCGCGTCACCACGTCGTAGCCGGTCTCGTCCGGTATCGTCCCGATGTTCGTCATGTAGATGACCCGGGTCATCTTGCCGGACCGGCCGAAACGGTTCTCATCCCGGTCCACCCATATCTTCCGGTACACGTTCTGGTCCTCGAGCTCGTACTCGCCGCCGAGGTACTTCAGCACCCGGTTCCAGTCCTCCCTTTCCAGGCCCCGGTAGCAGTAACTTTTTCTAACGACGTTGAAGGCGTGGTCGATGTCCCAGCGGTGGTTGCACGCCATCCCGACGACGTGCTGCGCCAGAACATCCAGGCACCGGGTCGGTATCTGTATCCGGTCCAGCTCGTCCTCCTTCGCGCATTTCGTCAGGACCGAGCACTCCATCGCGTCGTCCCTGTCGCTCACGATCATCTTTCCCTTTGCGGTCTCCCCTATCCTGTGACCCGACCTTCCGATCCTCTGTATCCCTCTCGCAACACCCTTGGGCGAACCCAGCTGGAGGACCAGATCCACCGCGCCGATGTCCACCCCGAGTTCCAGTGAGGTCGAGGTCACGCCGACCCTCATCTCCCCCTTCTTCAGCCTCTCCTCGACCTCCAGCCTGTTCTCCCGGGACATCGAGGAGTGGTGCGCGCCGATGTTTTCCTCGTAGCTGTCCGGGAACCTCTCCTTCAGGTTGTTGACCACCCGCTCCGTCGCCGACCGTGTGTTAGTGAAGATGATCGTGGACTCGTGGTCCTGTATCAGGTCGTGGAGCCGGTCGTACATCGCCTCATGGACCTCCTCCGGCGGCGTATGTATCAGGTCCCTTACCGGCGATATCGTCTCTATATCGATCTCCTTCGACGCGGCGACGTCGACTATGTTGCACCCACGGCACTCATAGTCATCGTTTTCAGCTTCATCCGCGGTCCTGATATCCTCGTACTCGGTCTCCTCCAGCTCGATGTCCTCCTCCGTGTCGTAACCGACCAGGTATTTCGCTATCTCGTCGATCGGTGCCTGCGTCGCGGAGAGCCCGATCCTGGTCGGAGAGGTGTTCGCCATCTCCTCAAGCCTTTCCAGCGAGAGCGACAGGTGTACGCCGCGCTTGTTCTCGCTCAGCGAGTGTATCTCGTCCACGATGGTGTACTTAACGTTCTTCAGCTTCTCCTTGAACTTCGGTGAGTCAAGAATTATGCCGAGGCTCTCCGGGGTCGTTATCAGAATATGAGGCGGCTTCTCCAGCATCTTCGACTTCTCAGCGTCAGTCGTGTCCCCGGTCCTGACCGCTGACCGGACCTCCGGCACCTCCCGCCCCATCTCCTCCGCCTTCTCCTTTATACCGGAGAGAGGGTCCTCAAGGTTCCTCTGTATATCATTGTTTAGCGCCCTCAGGGGTGAGACGTAAAGTACGTAGACCTCGTCGTCCAGTTCTCCCTCATCGCCCATGGAGAAAAGCTCGTTGAGGGCGGACATGAAGGCCGAGAGGGTCTTCCCGGACCCTGTCGGGGCGCATATCAGAGAGTTCTCATCGTTGTGGATCAGGTCGAAGGCGTACTTCTGCGGCTCCGAGAGCGACGGGAACTGGTCGTTGAACCATCCCTTTACGTAGGGTTCGAAGTCCTCCGGCAGGTCCTCGGAGGCATCGGATTCATCGACAAATTTTACCTCAGACATATGACACGGCATTGATAGCAAGCTTTAATAGACTGAGAAAACCTCTCTCCGGGCTTCTGAACGGTTTGAGAGACCCTACCTTCAGAATTCGGCGGCGTCGATCCTGGAGAACAGGTAGGCGAAGAACGCCGTCATCAGGCCGACCACCGGCTGGAGCGATACAGCCAGCAGGACTATGAAAGGTACGAATACCGCCATGTACTTCCCGTGGAGCCTCTTGCGGACCATCTCGGAGATCGGGTCCTGAATATCTATCCTCTCCGTGATGTTGTCGAGTCTCTGGGCCCTCCGCTTCCATTCTGTCATCACTATGCTGGAGATGTTGTAACGGGCTCTCTGGAACGACTGGAGGACCTTCCTCATCGCCGTCCTGCTGAGATTTTCATCCCTGAGATCCCTGAGAACCACATTCTGTGTCAGACGGACCGTTTCCTTCACGGTCCTGTTAACGTCGTACTTCAGTCTCTCCCTCCTGTTCTGGAAGAAGTCGCTCTGCTCGTACAGTTTCTCAGCCTGCTGGCCTACTATCAGGGCCGTCCTGTTCTGGACCGTGTCGTGGAAATCCTGTGAGGAGCTGGACAGGGCGAAGAATGACGCCCCCGCTATTATCCCCATGAAGAGCAGTGGTATCCTCGTCGAGGCATAGAAATCCCTGAAACGGCCCCCTCCCGAGAAAACGGAGACGAAGACGTTCCCCGAGGCCACGATGCCCGCTCCTACGGCCATGAGCGGCCCCAGGGGAGCGAAAAGCAGTGCAGTCAACGACACCAGCGATTCCCTCCTGAAACCCGACATCGATATATAGGCCGTGTAGCCGAAGAGCGCGAAAACAGCGACTGCGCCTGCCATGGTCCACGGCCGTGAAAAGTCTACTATGTAGGCCGATGAGGCGGCGAGAATGGTGAGCGACAGCTCCACCGCGTAGTCCGTGTACCTGTGAACTTTCTCCATCCCTGTGTTAACTCCCTTCCCGCGGTTAATTAAATGTGGCCCTCATCCGCCGACCAGTTCGGAGTAAAGGGCCTCTGCGTGGCCGCGGTCCCTTGCCTCGACTATCGCTCTCCCGGAACTGAAGAACGTGATCTCCCTTCCGTCGTACTCCAGGCGGACGAGATGCTCGTTCCGGGCGATAACCTCTGCGGACTCGAGCTCGTCCGTTTCCGGTGTGCCCTCTCCCCTGACCTGGTACTTTTCCTCACCGCAGACCGAGACCGTCCGGGCGTCTCCTTCCAGGTGTGGACGCTCGCCTTCCCCGCAGACCCGGCAACCCGGGCTCTCGACATCCAGCCTGTCGCCGGTGTGGACCACATCCAGTCTCTCCGGGACATCCTTCCCTGAAAGATGCTTCACGGCTTTCTGAGCACTCTTCAGACCTGTGCGGGCCGCGACCTCTCTCATTACGCCCTCTGTCTCACAGGTCCCGAGGTCCGGCATCTTTTCACCTATCAGGCAGTTGAAACATTCATCTCTGAAGAACATCGAGTAACCTTTCTCGGCTATCGCCGCGGTGTATATCCACGGGATTTCTCTCTCCCGGCAGTACTCGGAGATTATATGCCTGGTCCTCAGGTTGTCGGTACCGTCCAGCACGAGGTCCACGCCCTCCAGAAGCCCGGTGCTGGAGTTACCGAGGCTGGCCACGTGGGATTCGATATCCGTCATACCGGAGAGAATCTCCGCGGCCGCCCTGGCCTTGGGAAGAGATTCACGGCAATGCTCCGGGCCGTAGACAGAGGATGAGTAGACGTCTTTCTCCTCAAGATAGTCCCTGTCGATTAGGACCAGGTTCACGCCGTGCCGGGCCAGGCTATCCGCTACCACTGACCCTGTAGCCCCAAGACCGACTACAGCAACCTCTGAATCCTCCAGCATCCGCTGCTCCTTCTCCCCGTAACCCGAGATGGCCGTGAACCTGCTGTACATGGATGAAGATTGGAACTCCGGTTTTTAATACGGGGAGGCGGTCGGACCCTCCCGGAAATTTTTTGAAGATCGGGTGGGAGAACGACCCTATGATCCAGTCTTTACAAGGCATTCTGACCGAAGTCAGAAGCTCCCTGATCTCATTCATGCCCAAGGTCAGCCCCGAGGCAGTGGCCTGGGCGGGAATAGTCCTCCTCCTCGGGCGAGGAGCCAAGAAACTGGTCAACATGGGCCTTACAAGGGTCCTGGAGGAGAGAGGGAGCGACGAGCACGCCATAAAATCGGCGAAAAAGGCTTCATCCTACACCGTCTACAGCCTGACTTTCATCGTGGTACTGGGGATATTCGGCGTGCCTCCCTCCGCTCTCAGCACGGTACTGGGACTGGTGGGACTGGGAGTTTCCTTCGCTCTGAAGGACATGATAGCGAACTTCATCTCGGGGATATTCCTCCTGGTCAACCGGCCCTTCAAGATCGGAGACCAGATAGAGGTTGACGGTGAGAGCGGCACTATCCAGGATGTCAAGATCAGGGCGACGGAGATAAAGACATACGACGGGAGGAAGGTGATAATCCCGAACTCTATGCTTTTCTCCGGCAAGGTAACCAACATGACAGCCTACGAGAAAAGACGGTTCGCGGTCCTGGTCGGTGTCGGCTACGATGACGATATAGGGAGGGCGAGAGACCTCGCGATGGAGGCTATGGAGGAATCCGACGAGGTCGCGGACGATCCCTCGCCCCAGGTCATCGTCGACGAACTCGCCGGGTCCTCGGTGAACCTGAAGCTGAGGGCCTGGACCCGTTCACAGAAGGCCGACATGGTCCGTGCCTCCTCCGAGATAACGGAAAAGGTTAAGGAGAAGTACGACGCCGAGGGGATCGACATACCGTACCCGATCCGGACGGTGCTTATGGAGGAGTAACCCTCCGATTATTAAGCGTGGAAGGAGAGGTGAAGGTATGCCGACCGATATCACTCCCGATAAGCTTGAGGAGATACAGAACTCCGGAGAGACATGGATACTGGACTTCTGGGCGGACTGGTGCCAGCCCTGCAAGAAACTGGCCCCCGTCTTCGAGGAGGTATCCGGGGATGTGGACGGCGTCAACTTCGGAAAGATCAACATCGAGGACCACCAGGACCTCGCACAGAAGTTCGGCGTGAGAGCGATCCCGACGATGGTTATCGTACGGGGCGAAGACGAACTTGACAGGAAGTCAGGTGCCCTCGGAAAGGAGGACCTCGAGAGCTGGGTCAGGGAGTACGCCTAGATCCTGTCGGTCCAGTCGACGTCCCCGTAACCGGAATCCCCTTCTTCTATCCTTTTCTCGACCTCTTCAGCCACTTCCCCGGGCTCTCTACCAGTGGTATCGACCTCTATGATGTTCTCCTGGATCTCGACAGCCTCCGAGAGCACGACATCAAGTATCTCGGACTGGACGTTCTCCTCGATCTTCGTGTTGCTGTATCCCCTCTCCTTCAGCCTCTCCCTGAGCTCCTCCGGCTCACATCTCAGGACGACGCAGTAGTCCGCCGGGAAATGGTGTGAAAGATGTCCCTCCACGACTTTTTCCCCGTCGCCGAGCTCTGACTCCAGCTCTTCGACCATCCTGTCCACGTCGACGATGAACTCTTCCTCCTCGTGTCCTATCCCTCTCTCCTTCACGAACCGGGTGAGGTCCAGCACCTCGTGATCCATCTCCTCCGCGACAGAGGTCTTCCCGGTCCCCGGAGTCCCTGTAAGCGCTATTTTCACAACTCCCGGTTCCTGCTGAAAGCATAAAAAGATGGTATGGGCTGGTGATGATGTGACTCTGGAGGGTGACGAATCTTGATATCTGTTTGGACCGAGAAGCACCGGCCCGAGACCCTGGATGAGGTCATAGGGCAGGAAAAGATAGTTGAAAGACTCAAGGCGTTCGTGGAGGAGGACTCGGTGCCGCACATGCTGTTCGCGGGACCTGCCGGGACCGGGAAGACGACCTCTGCCGTGGCGCTGGCGAAGGACCTTTTCGGCGACGACTGGAAGGACAACTTCAAGGAGACCAACGCCTCCGACGAGAGAGGTATAGACGTGGTCCGGGACCAGATAAAGAGCTTCGCCCGCACCAAACCGATAAACGCAGACTACAAGATAATCTTCCTCGACGAGGCCGACGCGCTGACCTCGGACGCCCAGCAGGCGCTGAGAAGGACGATGGAGCAGTTCTCGGATAACTGCCGGTTCATACTTTCCTGCAACTACTCATCCAAGATAATCGACCCCATCCAGTCCCGCTGCGCCGTCTTCCGGTTCAACAGGCTGGAGAAGGAGGACGTCGAGGACTACATAAAGAGGCTGGGGAAAGAGGAGGACTTCAAGATATCAGGCGAGGCAATCGACGCGATAATGAGGGTCTCGGAGGGAGACCTCAGGAGAGTGACGAACGTGCTCCAGACCGCGGCGATACAGAACGAGGAGATAGAGGAGAAGGATATATACGCAGTCGCGGCCTCTCTGAGACCGGACGAGATAAGGGAGATCCTTGACAAGAGCCTCAGCGGAGATTTCATAGAGGCAAGGGAGGACCTCGCCGACCTCATGATCGAAAGAGGTCTTGACGGCCAGGACGTGATAAACTCGATTCACAGGGAGATCTTCGACCTGGAGCTGGATGACAGGCAGAAGCTGAAGATAATAGAGAGCCTCGGAGAGTTCGAGTTCAGGATAGCCGAGGGCGGAAGCTCGGACATCCAGATCGAGGCCCTCCTCGCGAAGATCTCAGAGGTAGGACAGAGCTGAGGTCCGGCAGATGATGTGGGTCGAGAAGTACCGTCCGGAAACCCTTTCTGAGTACAGGGGAGCAAGCAACGAGAAAGAGGAGATAAGGGAGTGGGCGGAGAACTGGGAGCAGGGCGACAGACCGGTCCTTCTACACGGACAGGCCGGAACCGGAAAGACCTCGATGGTCGAGGCCCTGGCGAACGATCTCGGATACGAGCTTGTGGAGACCAACGCCTCCGACGTCAGGACCAAGAAGAAGCTGAAGAAGGAGCTGAAGGAGGCGACCCGCCAGGTGTCCTTCTACGGCGGGAACAAGATAATACTGATCGACGAGGTCGACGGCATGTCAGGGAACGCGGACCGCGGAGGAACCGCGGAGCTCCGTGAGATAGTCGATGAGACACGGTTCCCTGTGGTCATGACGGCGAACGATGCCTATGACTCCAGCATCAGGAGCCTGAGGAACAGGTCAAAGATGATAGAACTCGGCTCGGTACACACCAGTTCCATAGCCGCGCACCTGAGGGACATACTGGAGGAGGAAGGGATCGAGTACGAGGACGGCGTGCCGAAGAGGATCGCGAGGCAGGCGGGAGGACAGATGAGGTCCGCGGTGAACGACCTGGAGGCAGTCGCACGCGGGAAGGAGAAACTGGTCGAAGAGGACCTCGAGGCGATCTCGCAGAGGGACAACAGGCAGGAGATATTCGACTCGCTGAAGATAATCTTCAAGACGATGAACGCCGACAACGCCCGCCAGGCGACGGAGAACCTGGATGAGGACCCCGACACGTTCCTCGAGTGGGTCAGGGAGAACATCCCGCGGGAGTACAAGCGTCCCGGCGACACCTCGAGGGCGTACGACTACATCTCAAGGGCGGACCTGTTCAACGGCAGGATAAGGAACACACAGAACTGGAAGCTTCTGAAGTACGTCTACCATTTCTCCACGATAGGGGTGGCGCTGGCGAAGGATGAGAAGTACAGCGGATGGACCAAGTACCAGTACCCTTCAAAGATAAGGCAGATGGGATCGTCCAGGGCATCAAGGAACACCCTTCAGAGCATATCCAGCAAGCTCGGCGAGGAGCTGCACCTGTCCAGTCGGGACGTGAAGAAGATGCTGCCGGAGATGTCGGTCTTCCTCGAGAACTATGAGGAGGGGCTCCAGGAAGAACTCGAGCTATCGGATGACGAGGTAGAGTTCATCCACAGGTTCAGGCCTGACGGCTAGGGTCCGACATCGACGCAGCGGAGGAAGAAGCTGGAATCCGAGCCGATCTCCTTGGAGAGAGTCACGTTGAAGCAGTCCGGCTGGCCGGTCCTGTTCCAGTAAGAAACCCGTGACCGGTAGTTCTCGAAGGATGATATGAGGCGGCGATAGTTCTCTATCTCCCTCGGGTTGTCAGGGGAGACCTTCCCTGCCTGGTGCTGGGCCACCCATATGTAGTAGTCGTCGTTGTCAGTGCCGTAGTTCCGGGACTGGACCTGCGCCACCATCGTCCCGATGCTTACCATCATCACGCTTACCACTACCGCCGAGACCAGGAAGAACTGTCCCTTCCTTCTCATTTCTGCCACCTCAGTTCGATCCTGTAGGGCATGAAGACGTTCTTGTCCAGCGCGCCGAAGATCTTCGTGGACGAGACCTGCTGGGCTCCGGTGTAACCGCTTTCGAAACCGTACTGCTGTCCTGAAAGCCAGTAGATCAGTGAGGATACGAGCCGCCGGTCCGCGGGCTCGTAGGGATTCTCGTATGAAACTCTTGCCAGCCTCTCTCCCTGAAAGCCCCTGAAACTGGTCCTGTAGTTCACCACCTCGACCCTCTCCGAACCGTTGTAACCCAGATCGATGCAGCCTCCGTTACAGCTACCGGTTATGTAGATGTTGACGTTGTACCTCTTACCCCTCACGACCAGCCTGTCGCCGTTCAGCTTCGTCTCCTGGTCCTGAAGAGATCCATCACCGTCTGTATCGACCTTTATCCCCCAGACATCCCTGAAGCAGTTACCGAGGTGGGCCGAAAGTATGTAGACGCCGGTGGACCTGCCATCCGCCGGGAAGTCGATTACTCCCTCCTTGTACTCGTTGCACTCACTGGGCGGAGCTCCCGGAGGAGGGTTCGAGGTCCATGAGAGACCCATGTTGGTGGCGTTCCACTGATCCAGCCTGTAGCGCTGGAGAGGCGTGTAGGCGATCACGTTTCGCGAATGGAAGAACCTTGACATGTTGGATGACACCTTCCCCGCCGGGACCAGACTCAGGTTCCTGTAACTGTAACCCTGACCCACGGTGTAGGTGTTCACCTGGTCCGAGGCCTCCAGGCTCGAGTAACTTATACCGGGCATCGGGAAATCCCTCGTCACATCGTAGAAGGTACCCTGACCGCCATCAGAGGATCCGGAGCCGCCTGAACGCGTCACTGAGATCGAGCCCAGTCCACCGGACCTCCTGACCATCAGGACCCTGCCGCCGGCTCCCCCACCGCCCGGAGTCCCGGAGGGATTCAGGGAGTCGCCGCCGTTCACCGAGACAAGACCGGAACCCGACAACGTATCCGCCTGTAGCCTGACGCTACCGCCTGATCCTCCGCCGGACCCCGAGTTGCCGTCTCCACCCCTCGCTACTATCTCCCCGTCCAGGACCATCTCCTGGTTTGTGGTTATCCAGACGCTTCCACCACCGCGTCCTCCCTCGGGTCCTCCCCCCGCTGAACCTACTCTCCTGGAACGGGAGGGCTGTCCGTAGGACGGTCCTCCGCCCGCGCCTCCACCGACTCCTCCGTAACCGGCTCCGCCATCCGGGTCACCGCCTGCGCCGGGACCTCCATACCTGAAGCCCTGCATCGAGGCGTTTATGGTTCCGTAGACCTCCAGCCTGTTCTCCACGAACACCTGAGGTGCGTACTTGCTGTATGGTACTGATGAGCATCCCACGCCGCCCTGAGAGCTGTCACATCTCCTCAGGTTGTTCTTGACGCGGATCTCGGCACCGGAGGTGACAGTCAGGCTGTCGTAGTGGTACGTACCGGGACCCAGCGTGCAGTCAGAGCTTATGACCACGTCTCCCCGGGTGGGGCAGGTTGTGTTCGGAGACGATGTGGAGAAATTCAGGTTCGACCACTCCAGACCTGTCTGGGGTATGAACCCCGAGCTGAAGTCCGACTTCTGCAGATCCATGGCCAGGAGGACCGAGGTATTCCTCATCAGGTCCTTCAGCTCTCCGCTGTTGGCGTTTATCTCAGGTAAAGACGAGTCCTCCCGGAACACCATCACGTCCATCGTGCCCAGGCCATCCGTCGAGAAGTTGAATGTCCTGTAGTTCACCTCCGTCCTTATACCGTTCAACCTCTGGTCCGTCACCTCCTTCATCCTGAGGACCTGGTCCGCCCTGTGGAAGATACCTCTGCTCCTGTTCTCCTTGTAACTGTAGTGGTTCTCGGGGGCCGGGGTGGTGGCATCTCCCCACATGAAGAACTCCCCGATGTCGAAGGGGCCTTCCACGTTATCGAACTGGCAGGAGGTCCCGTTGTCCACCCAGAGACGGTCCAGGTCCATCCTCTGGTTATCGGTCAGAGCATCGGTGTCCGACAGGTAAAGTGTAACGCCGTGCCGGGCAGTCAGCCCTCCATCGGTCCTGTAGACCGGTCCCTCGTCCGCCTCACGGGACACAGCATCGTCCGCGAGGTCCCCGTAGCAGGTGTCTCCGGGCTGGACCGGCCTGAGGTTCTCGTAGTATAGTCTTTTGCTGGAGGTGTAGAATCCCACCTCAGTATCTCTTATCGGAAGGTTGTACACAGTCCCGGAAATCTCCATATCCGTATCCGAGACCGTCCTCACTGTTGCCTTGAGGGACTGGAGGTCTGAGTTCTTGAGGAACCGGTTCAGATGTCCTGTTTTTTGAAGGACGTATCCGAGGTCGCTGGAGGCTATCTGGTTCTGGTAGTTCCCCCATTCCTCTCCGGCGGCCACGTCGAATCCTCCGATCCCGAAGACCAGTATGATGAATATCACGATTATGGTCTCGATGGCGTAGGCCACACCCTTCCTCTTCACCAGACCAGCACCTCCACCTTCATGGGCTGTAGCTCCGATGTGGGGTGATCGTAGGCCGCATACCGGTTTATCTTCTCCACCGTGGACCCGGGGTTCTCCTGACGAGTTCCCCCGAACCGCTTCACTTCCCTCTTGAGCACGAACGACCGGCCCCACTGGTCTATGCTTCCCCTGTTCATGATGTTCTCTATCACGAACTCGCGGCCGAGGTTGATGCTGTCACCGGTGGAATGCGGATTGGTCCCCGAGAAATCCCAGTCAGCCGAGTAGAATATCTCGTCATAGCCTTCGTCGTGCCGGACCACAAGGAACTTCCAGTCCTGTCCCAGCAGTGTTACATTGCCGTAATGGACCGTCTGCCTAGCGCTGGTGTAGGACGGATGTGAGGGCGGTACGATGGGGGGATCCGAGGGCGGCGTTCCCCTCCGGTAACTGTTGAAGGTCTCTACGACCGGATACCACGTGAATATGAACCTGTAGTTCTTGTCAGCTCCCGTGATATTGCGGAACTCGAGGTAGCTCAGCCCTCCTCCCACGCTCTGGAGGTACCTGAGCTTCTCCGCATCGATCGTCTTGAAACCGGAGGCAAGACCAAACCCGTCGATGTTCGCCCTGGTGTTCGCCGTGCTCTCCCAGTCCGTCCCTCCGGAACCGTAATCGTGGTGACCGGGACTGGTTATCGCCTGGTAGGATATCCTGACAGCCTCCAGGTTCTCCGACAGGTCGGCCATCCTCTTCTCGTAAGCGTCCACGTCCGGCGCTGCGGTGACCACTACACCTGCGATGGCCAGGAAGTAGACTATGGCCGCGAAGAGGAACTCCAGGTTCATCTGGCCTTTCCTCATCCTCTGGCCTCTCATTGCTAAAACCCCATAGTCCTCACGAATATCATGAAAACCACGAACGCGACCGGAAGCATCACCAGTGCGTGCTTCACTCCTGCGCTCGGTTTACCCCGGGTTATCTGTCCCGCGACCGCGGCGGTGCTGGCCCCCTGGACCATAAGCATAGTGAACAGCAGGCCCTTGTAGTACGCCATCTTTCCCCATCTCTGGATGGTCCTCATGTCTGCGTCAGCCGGGATGAACCCGAACACCTTTGATACAGTGCAGAACGGCTCGGCCGCCGGATAGGCGCCCGAACAGTAGTTGATGTCGGCCGCCCCGCCGGTGGTTCCAACGTCCAGCTGGGAGAGAGCGCCGGGACCCTGACTTCCCAGGCCCAGCAGCTGGTTGAGAAGGATGTACATGACCACGCTGATCCCTATGAACAGCAGGAAAATGACGTACATGATCATCAGCTGCTGCTTCAGCTGTGAATCCTTCTCGTCCATGACCTCTTTCAGCTCGGCGGCATCGTCCGCCACCGCCTGTATCGTATTTGTTATACTGCCGCCGCTCTGGAAGCTCTGGATTATGATCGAAACGTTTTCCTGTATCAGGGACGAATCCTCCATCCTCTTCGAGAAACGCTCCATGACCTCGGGGAACGGTATACCCCATGTCAGCTCGTTATGTATCTTCTCGATCTCCTGGTTCAATCTCCCGTAATCGGTCTCCCTCGCGGATTCAAACGCCTTGATTATCGTCATGCCTCCACGGGTGGACTCCGCCAGGTCGTTCAGAAAAGAGGGGAACTGCTCCTCCATCTCGGTTATGGCCCTGTTCTTCAGGAAGGACATCAGCGCGTACGGAAGTATACCCGCCACCAGACCAAGGATTATCAGCATCCCGCCGATCTGGGTCGCACCGAAAACGTTCAGCAGTATGATGCCGGGCAACAGGAAGGCACCTCCCAGTCCCAGAGAGAGGAACAGGACCTTGTCCTCCAGTGTGTAACCCTGCACCAGCTCCTCCTCCTTGAAGAAGTCGATATTCATCGGATACCACCCGGCGAAGCTCCTTCGACCATTATCACGAACATCCCTGAGATAAGCGGGAGACCTATGAATATAAAGACAGCCTGTATCACGACGATGACGCTCGTCGGAAGAGCCTCCTGTGAAACGAAAGTACTTATGACCGCGCTCAGGGACGTGAAGATTATAGAACCTACAATCACCAGGACGATGTACATCTCGACCATCAGCGAGAGCGTGTCCGCGAACTCCTCGACCCTCCGGCGGTAATCGTTCATCAGGCGACCGGACCTCTGCCTGAGGAAGTCACGGAGCGAACCACCTGTGGTCAGGACGTGATTCATACCCCACATCAGTTCCTCGAAGTCCTCACTCGGGGTCCGCTCGGCCGCACGCCTCAGCGCCTCCGTGATGTCCATGCCGAAGGTATCCAGGTCCCTGGCGATCTTCTCCGCTTCCTTGGAGACCTCCCCGTACTCCTCCACATCGGCGAGGTTCTTGAATATCTCAGGAAGCGAGTTACCCGTACCCGCCAGTGTCGACAGATACATTGTCGCGAACGGCATCGTGTCACGTATCTTCGCGGACCTGTTGTTCACGAGAAGGCTGGGAGCTATATAGAAACCGACAAAGGTTCCCACGGACGCTATGATGCCTATAACCAGTCCCAGCACCAGGCCTGCCACCCCCATGCTCAGCGCCATCACCAGGCCCGCGAGCAGGGTCGAAAACAGGAACGCCGCCAGCGTACTGAATATCATCATCGAAACGTACTCAGGCAGCGAAACACCGAGACCGGCCTTCTTGATCTGCGGCCTCAGCCCCTCGAACGAGTCAAGGACCTCCAGTGCATAGGGACCGACCTGGTCAAACGAGAACTGGGCGTATTCATCAATCATCCTTAATCTCTATTTCGTCACCTTCTGAATTAAATGTTTGGCTGGCCTTCTCCAGCACCGATTCGGGATCCGAGTAGTACCTGCTTATGAGCTCACCGACGTCACGGTAATGCTTGATCTGCTCCTCCTGCATGTAGTTCAGGACCATCTGCCTGTTCCTGAGCTCCTGCTTGATCTGCTCGTAGTCCATACCGCTCTGGTCCGCGATATCCTTCAGCAGGAAGGAGTTGTTCTCCACCACGTACTCGTCGGTCTGAGGGTCCCAGCCGAAGACCTTGTTCGCGTCAAGACCCGTGGTCTCGTCGTAGCCCTCGACCTCGTATATACCGTTGATACGCCTGATGTATGTGTCACCACGCCTTATCCTCGATATAAGCATGATGCCGTCCAGCGTCTCGATGAGGCTTGGAGAGAGGTCGATCGGATCGGTAGTCAGGCGGTCCATAAGCATGTCAAGTGAGTCGGCGTGCAGCGTGGACATACCTGTGTGGCCCGTTGCCATCTGCTGGAACAGGATGTAAGCCTCTGCACCACGGACCTCACCGACGATGATGTACTCCGGGCGCTGGCGGAGCGACTCCTTCAGCAGGTGGTCCATGGTTACCTCGCCGGACTCCTCGGCGCTGCTGCCGAACCCTGAACGGGAAACCTCGGGCACCCAGTGCTCGTGGGGAAGCCGGAGCTCCGGCGTGTCCTCGATAGAAACGATCTTCTTCTCCGGACGAATGAAGAGCGACAGCGCGTTCAGCTGAGACGTCTTACCTGCTCCCGTGGTCCCGCAGACAAGGAACGATTTTTCGTGCTCAACGACGGTCCACAGGTAGCTGAGCATCTGGGCGTTCTCCGTCTCGAAGTCCATCATGTGGATCGGAGTGAGTGGGTCCTCGGTGAAACGACGTATCGTGAAGTTGGACCCTTTCCGGGCGATGTCCGTCGCCAGAGTGGCCTGGACACGTGAACCGTCCGGCAGCGACCCGTCAAGGAGCGGACTTGAAACCGATATGGATTTTCCGCAGCGCTGTGCCAGTTTCATGACGAACCTGTCCAGGTCCTCGTCCTCCTCCCATATCAGGTCGGTCTTGATGGAACCGAACTTCGGGTTCCTGTGGTACACGTAGACGGGTATGTTTGAACCGTCACATGATATGTCCTCTACCTCGGTGTCGTTGAGCATCGGCTGGAGCTTCCCGAGTCCGGCGAAATCCCTCTTCGTGTAGTACCTTATCTTCTCCCTCTGCTCCTCGCCAAGATTTATACCGTACTTATCAACTATGTAGTCGACCTTCTCAGCCAGGTAGTCCTCCGCTTCCTCGTTCTGCATGTCCGTGAAGTTCACGTCGAAGGACCTCTCCATTATGTCCTTGATCTTCCCGAGAAGCCTCTCCGTTTCCTCGTCAAGTTCAGGTTCTATGACCCTGTAAACGAGTTCTCCCTCTTTCTCGCTCCATGTTATGTGCGCCCAGGCGTAGACCATCTCTCCCTCATCTGGATCCGCAGGCACCAGCGGATAGGTCACATCCACCTCGGTCATCTTTTCCTCGTCTTCGTCCTCTTGGACCATCTCAGGGCTGAACTCTCCGGGCGCCGGTACCTCTACACCTTCCTCTACTCCTTCCTCTTCCTCTTCTTCCTCGTACCATTCCGGATGCCTCAGTTTCCTGAGCCGGCCGATAAGTCCGTTCATGCTTCCCATCAGTCAACACTTATCATGTATTGATTACCTTGTTTTCGGATCTGGACGGTCGAAGTGGAGTCCCCGGTACCCCGGATCTCCACGCTACCCTCGAACACCGCGCCCTGACTGACTTCCTCAAGGGGCACCACGTAGGTGTCACTGTCGACCCTTATCTTTAGCTTATCATTCTCAATTAAAAGTTGATAGGCCGAACCCCCCAAGGAGGACGGCAGGTTCACCCTTTTCGTGCCCGAACCCTGGTCGATCATCTCAAGAGTATATATCGCTTTCACCACCTTCGCCTCCACAGCCTTCACCTCGCTCGCCTCGGAGTTCTCCGTTATATCATTCCGGGCGTAGTTAAAGACCGATATCGTGGCGGTAGCTATAAGGAGGCCTATAGAAAAGGCTGCAACAGTTTCAACCGCCAGGTACTGGCCTTTTCTGGACATAGGAAGTCATCTCATTACAACTCGTATCACAGTTCTCCTTCTCTCGTATCTCTGTCCGTCACTCGTCACTACGGCATCGTTACCGGTATCCATCTCCGTCCCCTGATTGGAGAACCTCAGAGTTGTAGGACCCGCGCTCTCCGTGGCGCCGGTGGCAACCAAGTCCACCCTCTCCAGTATTTTTCCTTGAGCGGATGCGGTCTCTCTCAGGAGATTCCTGAACTCTATCCTGTAAGTCACGACCTGGGAAGAAGTCCCTGCCGGTTTCGCTATCACCACGCCGGGCTGATCCCTGCTTCCCTGAGCGTAATCTCCGCTGAAAACAGATACGTTCTGCATGCTCCTGCCGCTCACAGGGCTCCATATATTCGCAGGGTAGGGTATATCGCTGGTGGCCTCTATCTCCACATCAATATAGTCCAGAGTTTCATTTATCTCCACGGAACGGACCTGCGCACCGATGTTCTGGAAACTGACCGTCGCACTGCCCGTCTCACCCTGCCCACCGTCCCGGACATCCACTATCGTGTTGTAGACGCCGACAGCGCTCTGTTCAAAAGTATCAACATTTGCCTGACTCTGTCTCTTTTCGAGCAGGGGCACACCCCAGACATAAACTGATGCCACGGACACCGCCATGACCCCCGCCAGCATGACATATACTACAGGTTGGTTCTGACCCTTCATAACTACCTTTCTGTTAATCTATTCAGTTCGGCGTAATATAAAGAATGGTGTCGGGCAGCGACCCGAAAAAGAAAAAAGAGGGGTTGATCAGCAACCGACTGTGTTTGCTGTCTCCGGTTTACAGGTCTCTCTTGCCAGGACGTTACCGCTCCCTCTCTTAGTTATGACTAGATCCACTCTTCTGGTGGCGTTCGGGAACTCAAGTCCTGTATTGCAGTCGTACTTCTCGCCCGGTGATATGAGTTCGGACTTACCGTTGGCCAGGAACTGGTCGTAGAAACACATGTTGCCGTAGAGGTTTCCTCCCGGGCCTGCCGAACCGTAAAGTCTCGGAGTGGTAGAGCTTGAGATGGTCGCAGTCAGACCTACAGGACCTCCGGTTCCTCCGGGAACGAATCTCAAGGTAAAGGCAGATGTGTTCCACGTCTCCGAACCAGTGTTCCTTACGACAAGAGAAAGATTGTCCTGGTCGTTGTAGGCAGAGGTCACTGTCAGACCTACCGTGTTTGCCTGGGTGTCAGTGTTACTGATCATGTTCTGGATCTGCGGGTAAAGAAGTCCAACCGCCGCAACGGTTA
>JBDGSJ010000013.1:53140-55206 GCA_042217585.1 Candidatus Nanohaloarchaea archaeon
TTCCCAGAAGGAGAATAACCGCAATAACCGGCGTGATACCCTTCCTCTCAGTCATAATGATTCACAGATAATTCTGGCATCTCCTGACTTAAATAATTTCCAAAAGTCACAGGGTGGAAGCCGGCAGATTAGAGAAAGTAAAAGAAAAAATTGGGTTAACGCGGTCAGCATCCAACTGCGTTGGATGTCTGAGGCGAACAGGACTCCTTCGCCATCACATTACCACTCTCACGGTTCACGATGACGACGTCAATGGTCTTGGTGGGTTCAGGGAAGGAAAGCCCCGTTCCACACTCGTACTGGTCTCCCGGAGCCACGAGAGACGAAGTCCCCGTGGTCGAGAAATTACCAAAGAAGCAGTCATTGCCTGTTCCTGTATCAGTGAAGCCTGTTCCGGAAGTAGCCGGAGTCAGTCCAACAGGACCACCCGTCCCACCAGGAACAAACTGCAGAGTAAACGCAGACGTATTCCACGTCTCCGAACCAGTGTTCCTGACGATCAGCGTGAGATTGCCTCCGTTATCGTACTTGGAGGTGATGTCGATGCCCATCGTGTTAACGTCCGTGTTCGTATTACTGATCATGTTCTGGATCTGCGGGTAAAGCAGACCTACGGCAGCGACCGTGATTCCAAGCAGCAGAATCACCGCAATAACCGGCGTGATACCTTTTCTCTTGGACATGCTATCAGCCTTACAAAGGATTACCTTGTCCTCACTTAAATAAGTTCTACCTTCCTCCCACCGATAATCGACCTCCCTGAGGGCTTTTCAGCACCTGTCCGGCACTCCGGCTGTTGAACATGATATCGCCGCTGAAAGATCGTGAGGTCCCTCGATCCTGAGGGTCTTGGTGGTCCCGCCTGTCGGGAACCTCACCGTAGTATTGATACGTATCGTGTTATCGGGATTCAGGATCTTCTGGCCCTTGTGAACTGATCCATCCTGGTACTTCCAGTCCGTCCTGACCTGGGAGGCCGCGCCGTCCACGAAGATGCTCCATTTCTTGTCGTTGTTCTCCTCCACCTGAAGACTGACCTCGCCCGTGTTCTCCACGTCAAGCCAGATATACCCGTTGCGGTTGTAACCGAGGTTGACTGTGATATCCGCCTGATCCTCTATCGTCTCGTCCGTGAGCATCCTTTCAAAAGTGCTCTGGATATTGTTTAGCTCCCCGCTGAGGAATACAGATGTCGCCGCAACAGCACCTATGCTTATAGAGAGAAGAAGTACTGAGGCAACGACGGGACTGATGCCCTTACTGCTCATTCTGGCTTCCTTGGTCGAACTTCTCCCTCAGACGCTGGAGACGTTCAGACTCCTCTGAACCAAGAGAAGATCCGACGTTTTCCTCAGAACTCTGTCCTCCTGCAGTTCTCTGGGTTTCCTGCTGTCCACCCTGCTGTCCACCCTGCTGGGGAGGCTGTGCCATACCGGAGCTGTAGATACGCCTGAGGCTCTGGTCGATTTGATTCAGTCCCTCGACGACCTCCTTGTTGGAGTTCTCGATGTCGCTCGCGACGTCACGCATCTCGTTCCCGACTGCATCGGCGATACGATCGTGTATGTCGCTCACAACTTCGCCCTCCATGTCTACCTCAGAGGCCTCCTTCAGAAGATCCATGAAGTTGTTCATGTTGTCAACGACCTGATCCATCTTGTGAGTCAGGTCCTCGACGGAGTTCTTGAGCTCGTGGGTCGACTCCGTCATGTCGTTGACGATCTTCTGGTTGGACTTCATGATGTCGATTATGTCCTGGACCATCTCCTCGTTCGCTGCTCCGCCGCCCTGAGTGGCCTCTTTCTGGAGTTTGTCAACTCTTTTTTCCAGTTTTCTGAGAGGGCCTACAGGCATTACCTCGTAGTCCTCGTAGTCTTCGTCCCCGAGGTGGACTTCTTTGTCGGACATTATTTCAGAAACCTCCTACACAGGTAGTTTCCAGTTAGCCGTATTTATAACCCACGGAGAGACCCCGGGCCAGATGGCATCGAAGCAGTAGAAAGGTCCGAAGAAAAAAGATGAGAGAAAGAGGTGAGAAGAACGGAATGGTTTACATCATTCCGCCC
>JBDGSJ010000013.1:55306-65622 GCA_042217585.1 Candidatus Nanohaloarchaea archaeon
ACGGAATGGTTTACATCATTCCGCCCATTCCCCCCATTCCGCCGCCGGGCATTCCCCCGCCGCCGGATGGAGGTCCGCCTGCCTCGTCTCCACCGTCGGAGTCGAATCCTGAGGCGGAGATGACGTCGTCGATCCTGAGGATCATCTCGGCGGATTCAGACGCTGAGGAGACCGCCTGGGTCTTGATCTGGAGCGGCTCGACGACTCCCTTGTCGAACAGTTTCTGGGACTGTCCGGAGGTGACGTCGATCCCTGCCCAGACGTCGCCGTCGTCGTGTCTGTTCCTGAGGTCGACCAGGGTGTCGATCGGGTCGAACCCTGCGTTCTCGGCGAGGGTCCTCGGTACGACCTCGAGGGCGTCGGCGAAGGCGTTGATGGCGAGCTGTTCTCTGCCGCCGACCGAGTCGGCGTAGTCGCGGAGTTCCTGTGCGAGTTCGACCTCTGTAGCTCCGCCGCCTCCAACGACCTTTCCGTTTCTGAGTGCCGAGGAAACGCCTCCGATGGCGTCCTCCATTGCTCTCTCGATCTCGTCGACGACGTGCTCGGTTCCGCCGCGGATCAGGACCGATACGGACTTCGCCTCGGGGCAGTCCTGGACGAAGGTCATGGCATCTCCGCCGACTCTTTTCTCTTCTACGCTGCCTGCCTCGCCGAGGTCCTCCTCTTCCATGTCTTCGATGTTGGTGACGACGTTGGCTCCTGTCGCCTTGGCGAGATTCTCGACGTCCGAGGTGGAGACCCGCCTGATGGCGAGGATGCCTTTCTTGGCGAGGTAGTGCTGTGCGATGTCGTCGATGCCTTTCTGGCAGAGGACGACGTTCGCGCCGACCTCCTCAAGCTTGTTGACCATCTCCTTGAGCTGTTCTTCCTCCTGCTCGACGAATCCCTGTAGCTGGGACGGGTCCGAGATGTTGATCTCGGCGTCGGTCTCGGTCTCCTTGACCTCGATGGGTGTCTTGAGGAGGGCGATGTTCGCGTCCTCCACGTTGGTCGGCATCTGGGAGTGGACCTTCTCCTTGTCCAGGATGACTCCCTGTACGAGCTCGGTGTCCTCCACGGAGCCGCCCTGGTTCTTCTCCAGCTTGACCATTTCGGAGTCGATGACTGTGGCGTCTCCCTGTTCCTCTGCGACCTGCTCGACCGCATTGACCGCGATCTCGGCGAGGTATTCCCTGGCTGCCTCGGCGCTCTTTCCTGTCATGGCGGTCATGGCGACCTTCTGGAGGAGTTCTTCGTCGCCGAGGGAGACGTCCTCGGATATGTCGTCTAGGGCCTCTGTGCTCTTCTCCCGGGCCATCCTGTAGCCCTTGGTGATTATCGTTGGATGGATCTCCTGGTCCAGCAGGTCCTCTGCCTGCTTCAGCAGTTCTCCTGCGAGGACCACCGCGGTGGTCGTTCCGTCGCCGACCTCTTCTTCCTG
Source organism: Candidatus Nanohaloarchaea archaeon (assembly GCA_042217585.1). Classification (GTDB taxonomy): domain Archaea; phylum Nanohalarchaeota; class Nanosalinia; order Nanosalinales; family Nanosalinaceae; genus JBDGSJ01. Next base: position 56,727 of record JBDGSJ010000013.1, read on the forward strand.
GGTCTGTGCGACTTCGACCATCATCTGGGCCGCGGGGTGTTCCAGATCCATCTCTTCAAGTATCGTTACCCCGTCGTTCGTCACCACGAGATCTCCGACCGAGTCGACCATCATCTTGTCCATCCCCTTCGGTCCGAGCGTGGTCCGTACGGCTTTAGAAACGGTTTTGCATGCTGCGATATTGTTTTCCTGAGCGTCTTCGCCGGTCTGACGCTGTGCGTCTTCCGACATTACGAAGATCGGTTGTCCTCCTAGTCCTGGCATAGTGATTTCACCTTTGAACAGTTTTGATGATGTATGTAAAAATATTTAAACTCTCCGACAGCGCGCCTCAAACCCTGTATAACAGGTTATTCAGCCCGTTCCTGCAGTTCCTCTCGCAGTATCTCCGATACCGTGCCGCCCGAGGCATCGACCCTCCCCATGACGACCCCCATCAGGGCGCCCTGGGCGTGCATACCCTGCTCCTCCACGAGCTCTTCCTTCTCGTCAAGGACCTGCCTGACCGTTTCACGGACTTCTTCCTCGCTGGATTTACCCGCTATTACCTCCTCTATCGCCTCTTCCGGGTCCTCAGGGTTCTCGGCCATCTCCCCGAGGACCTCCTCTATGTCTCCCTTCTCGATGTCGCCCTCGGAGTACGCGTCGAAGACCGCGGTGAAGTGCCGGTCCTCAAGTCTCTCGACCGGTACGTCGTCGGATTCGAGCCGGGGGAGGTAGTTCGTTAAGACGTTTGCGACGAGTTTCGTTTCCGCCCTTTCCGTGAACCTCTCGAACATCTGGAGGTCCTCGGAGTAGACTATCTGCCGGGCGAGTTCCTCGCCTATCTCCTCAGAGTACCTCTCGTATTTCTCGTCGAGGGTGTCGGGGAGGTCCTGGTCTATCTCCCTGATCCTCTGGTCCGTGACCTGTATCGCGGGGATGTCGGTCTCGGGGTACATCCTGGCGCTTCCGGGCAGCGGCCTCATGTAGCTGGTGGTGAAGTTCTGCTCCGCATCCCGTGTTTCCTCCGGGATCTCGCCGGTGTAGAGTTTTTCTGCTCTTTCACGGACTGCTTCTGCGGCGTTCTCCGCCTTCTCCTCGGGAGCGGCGATCACAGCTATCACGTCGTCCTCGCCCTTGTCGAGTTCTTCCGCGAGTTCTTCGAACTCGTCCTCCAGTCCGTAGTTACCGAGGTCCTCGTCGGTGTGCAGTATCCCCTGGACGCCGCGGCTCTTCGCGTAGTCGACAAGTTCCTTCGCGAGGTATCTTTCGCCGGAGATCTTCTGTTTCATCCTTCCGGCGAGGTCCGGAAGCCTGAGTGCGTGGACTGCGCCGTCGTTCTCGAGGACTGTCGAGACTATCTGGTTCTCCGTCCCCCGGAAAACGTCTGAGACCTCCCTGACCACTGCGTGGTGCTCCCCGGGAAGCTCTTCTCCGATTTCCAGCAGGTTTTTCTGCCTGAGGACCTCGTTCCTTATAAGTTTCTCCAGGTTGTCCACATCCTGGAAACCCTTTATCTCGACCCGTGCTCCTCCTTCTATGGAGACGTTGACGTCCTGCCGGATCGTTCCGATCCCTCTTCTCGCCTTTCCCGTGGACCGGAGAAGCATACCGAGCTCCTTGGCGACCTGTTCGGCGTGTTCCGGGTCCTTTATCGATGCGTCGGTCCCTATCTCGATCAGGGGTACTCCGAGCCTGTTGAGGTCGTAGACGGCTTTTTCCTCGCCCCGGGAGTGGATGCCGGCGGACTCCTCCTCGAGTTCGATGTCCTCGATCGAGACCTTCCCTTTCTCGACCTCGAGTTCTCCGTCAAGGCCGACCATGGCGGTCCTCTGAAAGCCGGAGGTGTTGGAGCCGTCGACCACCATCTTCCTCATGACCTGTATCTCCTCCGGGACCTCGGCGTCCACCATCCGGGCGAACGTCAGCGCGGTCTCCAGCGCCTCCTCGTCCATCTCGTGGGGCGGTTCCTCGTCAAGCTCGACCAGGCAGTTGTTCCTCCGGTAGTAGTTGTAGACGAACTTCGTGGATTTCTGTGCCTCGACCTCGGCGGCCTCGTCCCTCTCCCCGGTCTCCCCGGTGACGGACTTGAGGTACCGTGACACCTGCCGGTCCGCCGCCTCGTCCTGGAGGTCGACCGGGCAGTCACAGAAAAGTTTTGTCTCTGTCGCGAGCTGTTGATGTATCTCGATTCCGCATCTGAATCCCAGTTCGTCGTAGTCCACGTCTTCAGTCATCTTTCTTCACCCGAGTGCTCCGCCTGGAGCATTATCGCCGCCTGCCTGAGCGTGAGGTCCTTTTCAGGGTCAAGCATGACAGGTATCCCGTTCTTCACTCTTACCTTTTCCCCCTGGACCTCGTAGGGCTCTTCGACGAGCATGTCGTCCAGCCACTCACGTATCCTCGAGCCGGATCTCGCCGCGGTATAGTTCGCGGAGGCTCTATCGGCTACTTCCCCGGCGGCCTCCGCCGTCCCGAACCTGTACACGTTGGTACTGCTCAAACCGTTTCCATCCACGAGCTCGTAGCTGTAGTCCTCAGGACCTGTCATACTATCTTTTCGACCTCTTCCTCAAGTTCTTCCACGGTTTTCCCCTCGTTCCTGACCAGGTGGTCGCTGAGAGCCATCATCTTCCCGACCCCCTGCTCTATCTCCCTGAGGTCCCGGTCGTGGAACTCCTGGCCCTCGACATCTTCCTCCCGCTGGCGCTCCTCCTTCCTGTTTTTCCGTGTCTCGCGGGACGCCCAAACCGCGACGACTTCTATATCCTCTCCGGTCTCCTTCTCGAAGTGTTTTTTCTCGGACCATCCCCTCATCCCGGTTATCACTATCCGGTCCCTCTCCTCCATCATCTCCTCGAGGTAGGGGACCGAGATCTGTGCGATGGCGTCCCTGCCATGCTCGTCCCTCATCTGGCTCACGAACTCTCCGGTCCTTTCCGCGGGTATATCTCTCCTCTCCATCTCTATTCTCACTATGTTCCCCATGTCGAGGACCGTGAAACCTTTTTCCCCCATCATCTCCGCCACAGTGGTCTTGCCGGCGAGCGGCATACCTGTAACGCCGTAGATCTCCATCTCAGCGGTACCTCGGTCCTTTCCTTATCTCGTCTTTTATCACGGTTTTCGCCACCTGGTACTCCGTGAAGTCGTCGATGCTTTTCGTCTCTATACCGGTCTGCTTCATGAACCGGGACGGGTTTTCAAGCTCGTCTCCGTTCTCGTAGGAGACGCACATCGCAAACTCCTTCAGTATATCCTCAAGTCTTTCGCTGTTCCCTTCCTCGAGGAACTGCTTCGCCTTTTCATCGAACTCGTCCAGCTCCCTTTCAGTCACTGAACACCGACCTCCGGGTTATCTCGCCGGAGAAATCCTTCCTGAACTTCTCCCGGGCCTCTTCAAGGTCTTCAGAGTTCCCGAGAGACCACACCAGTTTCACGTAGGCGAGTTCCGGGTGCATGTCCTCCGCCTGGATCACTCCGGCCTGCTGGATTTTCAGGCCAGCATCGTAGACATTCATGTTTATCCTTCCGTTGACGCACTGTGAGGCCATCACGACGACGGCCTGGTCCGCCAGCTCGTCGATCTTCTCCAGTATCTCATCGTGGTGCTGCGTCTTTTCATCGAAAGCGTTCACCGGCATGTGGCCGAGCCCGGTCCCCTCTATTATCACGCCGCTGTAATCCTTCTCGAGAAGGAAATCTATCTCATCGGGTTCCATCCCGGGACGGACCTTCAGGTATCCGACGTCGGAATCGAGGTCGGTCCTCTTCCTGTACTCTCCCGCGGGGTTCTCGTAGTCCTCGTCGATCACCTCGCCCTCTTCGTAGTCGACCCTTCCTATAGGCTCGGTGTTTACCGGGCTGAACGCGTCCCTCCTTGAGGTGTGCATCTTGCGGACCTTGTTCGCCGGCATGATGTCACAGGTCGTGTCAGAGGTCCCTGAATGCATGCAGACCCCGAATCCCTGGAAATCGGTCTCCGTGAGGAACTTGGCGGCGCAGTAAAGGTTCATCGCCGCGTCGCTGGAGGGCCTGTCGCTGGACCTCTGTGCGCCGACCAGCATCACACCGGTGTCGATGTTCTGGAGCATGAGGCTTAGCGCGGCGCCGGTGTACTGCATCGTGTCGGTCCCGTGACCCACCACTATGCCGTCGTAGTCATCCTTGACTTCGTCGATCTTCTCAGCTATCTCGACCCAGTGACCGGGCTCCATGTCCTCGGAGAGCATCTGGGCCACGACCTCGGAATGTATGTTGACCTCCTCCGCGAGCTCCGGGTACATCTCCACCAGGTCCTCGGGATCGAACTCGGGCTTCACACCGCCCTTCTCGTAGGATATCCGGGAGGCGATGGTGCCCCCGGTGTGAAGTATCATTACATCGGGCCGATCCTCATCGTGTTCTACAGGCGGTTTCTCGCGCTCATCCATATCTCTCTTCTCGACCAGTTCCAGTTCCTCCGGACTGACCCCCACGTTGTAACCGCTGTCAAGTTTAAGTAGCAGAACTTCTTCATCCCCGCTCTCAGGTTTGGGCATCAGTTTTCCCTTCCTTCCGTCCGCCTTCACGAGGTCGCCCACCTCGATACCCTCCGAATCCAGCATTTCCTGTATCTCTGGCGAATACATACAGAAAACTGGTACGATGTGAAAGCTTAATAATCTCACCGAAGCCGGTCTTTACTCCACCACTACCACTCCCTGGTGGTAGGGTGCCCTGTGATTGTGGTACTCCCACGTACCGGTCCTGTTAAAGGCGAAGTAGTACACTTTCCCTGCGCCCTGCTGGTCGAACACCGGTTCTCCGCCTTCAGTTCCGTACTCCCTGTGAGTGGGATGGTCGTTCGACGCGACCCACATGCTGCCGGACCTCGCCACCCACTTCACGGTGTCACCCTTATCTACCGTGACCCTCTCCGGGCTGAAACCGTCAGAAGTATAGTTTATCACGACATCCGCCTCCGCAGAGCCGGGTCCCTCATCGCCGCCCGCATCATCCGGCGCAGGACCCTGATCCGACGGCTGATCCGCTACTCCCGACGAATGGACGCATCCCGAGAAAGCCACGAGAAGACCGACCAGGAGGACCGGCACCAGGTTCTCTGGATTCACAAAGGCCTTAGGGGGTGGCCCGGTGATAAGAGCTTGGAATCGGTACCCTCTTTAAAAGATTCGGTCCTCCCTATCTTCAATATAAACTAGGTGAAATCGAATGAAAGTTTACACTCTAGGAGGATACGAAGAAGTCGGCATGAACATGACCGCCGTCGAAGTTGACGGCGACGTCGTGATCTTCGACATGGGATATAACATGGAAGAAGTGATCGGCGCCGAAGGTCAGGTCGACGAAATGACAACAAACCAGAGCCTCGATGTCGGGGCAATTCCAAAGGACAAACCCGTACTAGACAAAAACGTAGTCGGTATCGTGATCGGTCACGGTCACCTCGACCACGTCGGTGCGATCCCCAAGCTTGCGGGATCCCACGACTGCCCGATCTACTGCTCTCCATACACGAAGAAGATCGTGGAGGGGATGATAGAAGACGACAGGAAGAACGTCAACAACCCTGTCATCGGACTCGAGATCGGGGAAGAGGCGGACCTCACGGACGACTTCACGCTCGAGTTCGCCCACGTGAACCACTCGATACCGGACGCCACCATGTCCCTCCTCAACACACCCGAGGGGTACGTGGTCTACGGCAACGACATGAAGATCGACCGCTCGCCGGCCATCGCCGACACCACGGACATAGACAGGCTGAAAGAGGCAGGAAAAGAAGGTGTCAAGGTGATGATCCCCGGAACCACGAGAGTGGACGAGGACGGAAGAGCCCGGTCCGAGGAATCCGTCAAGGTCGAGCTGGAGGACATACTGAACTCCTGCTACGACGCAGGAGGCGCAGTCGTCCTCTCAACGTTCTCCTCGCAGATCGGAAGGCTTAAATCGGTCCTCGATGCGAACGATGGCCGCCGAAAGGTCGCGTTCGTCGGCCGGTCCCTCAAGGAGTACGTCGAATCCGCCGAGGAACTGGGCCTGATTGACACCTCGGACATAGAGATCGTCTCCTACTACGACGAGGTAGAGGAGCTGATGTCCAGGGTCAACAACGAGAAAGAGGAATGGCTCATCGTCGCAACCGGAAACCAGGGGGAGCCAGGCGCCCAGCTGACCAAGATGGCGAACCAGCAGTACCCGTTCCGGTTCGAGAAAGGCGACCACGTCGTCTTCTCCTCGGAAGTCATCCCTACCCCGGTCAACAGAGCCAACAGGCACGAACTTGAGAAAGAGCTGAAGGACCAGAGTGTGAGAATGTACAAGGGCATCCACACAACCGGACACGCCCTCAAGGAGGACCACAGGGACTTCATCCAGTTCCTGGACCCCGAGAACATCGTTCCAAGCCACGGAGACATCAAGAAGCTCGGCAGCTATGTCGAGCTGGCCAGAGAGGAAGGTTACAGCCTAGAGAAGGATGTCTTCATCGGCGAGAACGGACGCATCATCGACCTGGACTGACAGGGTCCCCCCTCATCTTTACTCCCTTTCTTATCGATTCATTCTCCGCGAAACCCGCCCGGACCTCAAGCACGTATTTTGCAGGACCTTCGCTGTAGTAAGTATCCAGCTCTTCCTCAGTTGCGTTGGGCTGGGGCTCTGCAGTCTCGACGTTGAGGACCGTTCCGTTCCCGTCCACGAATATAATATCCAGCGGTATATACGTGTTCTTCATCCAGAAGCTACGGCGTTCCTCGTCCGGGAACACGAAGAGCATCCCATGCCCCTTCTGGAGCTCTCTCCGGTGCATCAAACCTCTTCTTCTCTCGGTCCTGTTGTCCGCGATCTCCACTGTAACGTTGGCAAGATTTTTACCCTTCTTCCAGAAGCTTACAGCAGGCTGTGAACCGTTCAGTTCACCTCTCGGTTCGCCTGACGGGGCTTCAGTGTCCCTGACGCGGTACTCGGGGACCTTGACCACGAAACCCATCAGTACCCCGACGGCGAGCAGGACCAGGATTTCGGACCTCATATGAAAAGCTTTGACGCGGCGAGTTAAATCTCCATCACCTATATAGGAATTTCCTACCCGAAAAGACGTGTATGGAACTAGAGGAGATAGCCCGGAAATACGCGCTGAAGAACGCAGTGGACCACGGAGGAGAGTGTGACCCCGGAGCCGTTATCGGAAAGATATTTGCAGAGGAAGAGTTCGACGACAAAGGAGAGGTGACCTCGACCGCACAGCAGGTCTGCCAGGAGGTAAACGGGCTATCCATCGAGGAACAGCAGGATGAACTGGAGAGCTACGATTTCGAGGAAGAAGAGAACGAAGAGCATGACCCGATACCGGACCTTGAGGGCGCGGAAGAGGGAGAGGTCGTGGTAAGGTTCGCCCCGAATCCCAACGGTCCGCCTCACATCGGACACGCCCGCGGGATGACGATCAACGGCGAGCTGAGGGACAAGTACGACGGCAAACTCATCCTTAGATACGATGACACGGACCCCGTCACGAAGAGGCCGATGGAGGAGGCATACGAGATGTACGAGGAGGACTACGAATGGCTGGGATACCCGGTCGACGAGGTCCGCTACTCCTCTAAAAACTTCGACGAATACATTGAGCACGCGGAAAAACTGATCGAGAAAGGCAAAGCCTACGTGTGCCGGTGCTCGCAGGAAGAAGGCCAGGAATACAGGAAGGAAGGCGAACCATGCCCCCACAGGGACCAGGACCCGGAGAAAAACATGGATCTCTGGAAGAAGATGAAGGACGGGGATATCGCGGAGGGAGAAGCCACCCTGAAGATAAAGACCGATATAAACCACAAGAACCCCGCGGTCCGGGACTTCGTCGCCTTCAGGATCATCGAGGACCCTGACCACCCGGTCACCGGGGACGAGTACAGGGTCTGGCCGATGCTGGACTTCGCTGGCGCGATCGAGGACCACCTGATGGGTACGACACACATCGTAAGAGGTAAAGACCTACGCGCCTCCACCAAGAGGCAGAAATACATCTACGAGTACTTTGGCTGGGAATACCCGAGCATCAGGTACTGGGGGACCGTCAAGGTCTCCGGCTTCGACGCACCGGTCAGCTCCTCGACGCTGGGAGAGATGGTGGAGAACGGGGAACTCGATGGCTGGGACGATCCACGTGCGCCGACGCTGAGAGCGCTGAAACGGAGAGGATTCCAGCCGGAAGCTCTCCAGCAGTTCTTCATAGACCTTGGCGTAACCGAGAACGACATCGAGGCCTCGATCGAGGGACTGGAGAAGGCGAACACCCGCGTCATAGATGAAGAGGCGGACCGGTACTTCTTCGTCGCCGACCCGGTGAAGCTCAGGGTCAGCGGCGTCCCGGACGACCTAGAACCCGAGATGCAGGTCCACCCCGAGCACCCGGAGAGAGGCACTCGCTCACCAGAGATAGACACCTCTGGCGGAGCCATCGAGGTATACGTCGACTCCCAGGACCTGGAAGACGGCTTCGCCCGGCTGAAAGGACTCTGCAACGTCGAGATAACTGATGGAGCGGCGGAGTACCGCGAGGGCGACCACAAGGAGGCACTTGAACGGGACGCCGACTTCATCCACTGGACCCCTGAGTACGCGGAGAAGGCGACGGTCCGGATGCCGGACGGCAGGGACCTGGAGGGACGCATCGAGCCGAACAGTGTCGAGACCGGCGAGGTGGTCCAGTTCGAGAGGTTCGGTTTCGTCCGCTGCGACGACCCGGAAGAAAGAGTGTTTTACTACACTCACGGATGAGAAAGACAGGAAAGAAACAGACCAACTATGGGATTGGTCTTCGGGTCGAAGATTTCATAGAAATCTTCTCGAACAGGTTTCCGCGCGGCGAAAACCTGTGATGGGAACTAAACCATTCGAACCGAATGGTTTC
>JBDGSJ010000014.1:0-45069 GCA_042217585.1 Candidatus Nanohaloarchaea archaeon
GGTCCGTGATCAGTCTTCGGTATTGTCAAGTACGGCTTCCCTTACTCCTCCGTCGCCGTCTGTACCCGTATCCGTCGTCGTTCCGGAGACCTTTTCCCTTGATTTCTCCCTTAGATGGAGGTAGATCCTCCTGAACGGGATGAGCAAAATCTTGAGAATCTTGTACGGTATCTGGATCAGCTCCGAGGCAACTGAATAAGCTGAGGAAAGAACGGTGTACGCCATGAAAAGCGCTCCTCCGATAAAGGCGAACATGAGTATGTCGTTGATCGCGGGTGTCGTCCCCCAGATGTACTTCTGGACCGCGTAGTAGAAACCTCCAGATAGACCTGTGACGAGGAAAGTCTCCATGATGGTCTCCAGTACCTTGTAGGCTATCACGAAAAGTACGATGAGGAGGAAAACGACCGCTATGCTCTGGAAGGGGGCCGGCAGGTTTCCGACCAGCGGAAGAGCCATCATCCCTCACCGAGCAGGTCGTACAGCCGGTCGCCCTCCTCCGGGATCAGGCTGGTGTAGACCACGAATCCTATCAGCAGGAGGACCAGTAGGACTATCGCCAGGATTATTATCATGTTGCCTCCTCCCTGTTGCTGTGGCTCATCGGCCGGAGGCTCCTGCTGGTTGGTCTGGTTCTGTGTGTTGTTCTGCTGATTCTGCTGGTTGTCCTGCTGGTTATCTCCGGACTGTATCTGGGTTTCAACAGAGTTCAGTGTGGCCTGAACGTTCTGGTAGGTCTCGTAGGCCTGCTGAAGGTTGCCCCGCGATATATCGGTCTCTATCGCAGTTATCTTGGCCCGGGCATTGGTAAGTTGCGTCATCAGGTCCTGATCGTCAGTCTGTTGCTGCAGGTTGTCGATTCTCGATGAAAGATCAGACTCTATTATCGCGGCAGCCGGCATGGTAAGTGCAGTCACCGAGAACTGGACCTGGACCTCTCCCTGTGAGGTCTGTCCCGTTATAGTTACAGGTCCTACAGTGCCGTCGGGCACACTGACAGCGCTGAAGTCGACCTGGTAGGTCCTTTCCTCTCCCGGATCCAGCGCCTCGGGGTCGGCCAGAGAGACCGTGAACCTGTCGGAGTTAGCCTGCAGTCCATCGATCTGGAGGTCTCCAGTGTTCGACAGACTCACCATCATCTGCGTGTCCGAGCCTTCGACGAGAGGACCTATCTCGACCTGCGAGACGTTAACCTCCATCCCCTTCTCGGGAACAGTGACGTTCGCGACCAGTTCCGTGTGGAGACGGAGGGTCCTGCCGTCGGCCTTCATCACTATCGTGCCTGTCCCGTTGAAAGGTCTCATGGCCGAGTAGTTCGCTGTTATCACCGTGCTGTGTGGGAAATCCGTCCTGTTCGCAGAGACCTGGAGACGGTCAGCGATTTCTCCTGTGACGCTTAGGTCCAGTGTAGTGTTAGTACCGTTGTCTCCCAGGTAGTGGAAGGTTATCTCCTCCTGGATAAACTTCCTCTGGTCGGTGGTCCTGTTGAGCCACTGGTCGGTCTCGATGCATATCGTCTCGTTCCTCAGGCCACAGTAGGGAGCGTTTATTTCGATCAGCGTCGTCCTGTTGTAGGGAGTGCTGGTATCATAGAGGGTCACGTTGCCGCTGTAGTCATCGACCCTTGTCATGTTGAACTTCAGCCTTAGATCCTTCGTGCCTGAAGCGGGGATAGTGATGTTGCCCGCCGAGTTGTTGACGGAGGTGAAGTCCGCTATCTCCCCGTTGATCTCGGGGTTTATCTCGTTGGCGCTGCTGATCGAGTTGTTGAGCGTGATATTTCTGAAGTATACACCTGTCTTCGTGAAACCGTAACTTACCTGGCCCGGGCTCTCGAACGTCTGGTCCACAGCTTTGACCACGAACGTCACCGGGTCCAGACTGGTTCTATCACCGTACTTGTTATAGGCACTGGCAGTAATCTCGTACGTACCGTTCTCGGCGTCCGAGGGTATCTCTATCATGTTGGTCCAGAGATCCGTGTCCTCTTTGAACTCCATATCGCTCAGGTTGTATGACCGGAACCGGGCCCCTGTCGGACTTTTTATATCGACTGTGACGTTTTTCAGCCATCCCTCCGGGTAGGGATTGGAGCTGTACGGGAATCCTATGAATGTCTTGACGCTGAAGTAGGACCCCTGGTAGGTGGTCCTGGAGGTGTAGTCCTCGATCGTGTAGTTCGCCTTTGTTATGTTGTAGTAATCTATGTCTGTCCCTCCGCTTCCTGTCGCGTTGAACCGCAGGATCACCTCTCTGTCCCATCTGGTGGTGTTGAGGTCCGGATACTGGAAGGATGTGTTGTATACGTTCGTCCCGTTCGTGACCTGCAGGTCCTTCATCTCGTAGAGCCCGGTCGAATTCCTTGTGAGCAGAGACATGCTGACGTTCTCCGCGACAGATTGAGTAACCTTGAAACCTGCCTCGATTGTGGCATTAGGTTCACATATCTCCACCATCTTTTGGGAATCACAGCGAGAAGATGTCGTGTTAACGTAGATATTTTTGGCCTTCACGACATCCAGGGTCTTTATCCTGAAGGATTCAACTCCTGTCGACAACTTTTCCGTACCGCTCGTCGCGTTAACGTGCATTACGAAGTTTGTGTCCGGTATGTTCGGGATACGGACCCTGTCGTTGAAGTAGTAGAGCTGTCCATTATCGTAGTTCTTGATCCCTGTTATCGGGCTGGTGTAGGTGACGTTCGTGAAGTAGACACTCACGTCAGCCGCCCCTTCAGCTTCGTCGTCCCACTGGTCCGTAACATTCACCTCGAGCGATATCTCCTGACCGGGCCGGTACTCCTCCTGGAAGCCACTGATGACGTTCACCGTGTAGTTGTCGAACGTGAACTCTCTGGTCTTGTTCCTCTTGCTGGTCGCATCCACGACCGTATCAGATTTTGTATCACCGTAGGCCTCGAACTGGACCTCACCAGCAGTCACGTTATTCAGCTCGAAGCTCGCGTACCAGACTCCTCCCTTGAGGTGTGTCATCTCTCCCGTTATGTTCTTTTCGAACTCTGGCGACTGGTAAGTATAGTTGAAGTAACCGTTCACCAGGCTGTCCTGCCCTATAGGTACGCCGTTTGTCGTTGACAGGTTCGCCAGCTGGACCGTCTGCGAGCCGTTAGAGACGTTTGCGTAGCTCCAGGGCTGGTCGAGTATCTCTATCTGCCAGTTCGGAGCGGCCGAACCGACAGATGCCAGGACTAGGAGAACCGATGCGAAAAATATCATCTTTCCCAGAATCTGATCTTGCTGCATACTTCACAATTCATTACTACGGTTAAAAAATCTACCTTCCCCGGAGGATGTAGAGGGTCTCAAACCAGAGCTCCCGGGACCTTTCTCTCTCAAGAGTTTCATCAAGTTCCTCGAGGTCCGCGAGAGAGCTCGCGACCAGGATGAAACCTCCGTCCTCCCGGAGGTATCCATCCACTTCCCGGAGGAACTCCCTCGTGACCTCTATCCCCTCCTCCCCTCCACGCCATATCTCTTCGTCGCCTATGTCCTCCTCTCCCGGCAGGTAGGGAGGGTTGAAAACGACGAGGTCGAACCTTTCGCGGACCTCGTCGAACATGTCCGACCGGCGGACCTCTAGATCGACGTTTTCCTGTTCCGCGAGCTGTTCCGTGGCGCGGACCGCCTCGGGGTTTATGTCGACCGCGGTGACTTCTGCGCCTTTCCCGGCGAGTTCGACCGCTATCTTTCCCGAGCCTGAACCGACTTCGAGGACCTTTTTCCCCTCGAGCTCTTGATCCTCCAGGTAGTCGAGCAGGAAGTAGGTGTCCTCGGCCGGCTGGTATACCGTCATCTTGCTTCACGGAGGAACTCCAGGAAGAGCGGGTTGGGTTTTTCGAAGCGGGAGGTGAACTCCGGGTGGGCCTGGGTCCCCACGAAGAACCTGTTCTCCGGTATCTCCACGTACTCGGCGAGGTCCCCGTCCTCCATGACCCCTGACACTTTCATCCCGGCGTCCTTCAGCCTTCCGTGGAGTTCAGGGTCCACCTCGTACCTGTGCCTGTGTCTCTCTGTCACTTTTTCCCCTCCGTAAATCTCGCTTACCTGTCCGGAGATCTCTGCGGTGTAGGCCCCGAGCCTCATCGTGCCTCCCATCTGTTCGACGTCCTTCTGGTCCTCCATCTCCTTTATCACCATCTCCTTTCCGGGGTCGCTGAACTCCTCGGAGCCCGCCTCGATACCCAGCACGTTCCGGGCGAACTCTATCACCGCGAGCTGCATTCCGAAGCACAGTCCGAGGTAGGGGACGTCGTTCTCCCGGGCGTGTCTGATGGCGTTTATCTTCCCCTGTATCCCGCGGGAGCCGAATCCTCCGGGGACCAGTATGCCGTCGAAGCCTTCGAGTTCAGGACCTTCTATCTCCTCGGAGTCCAGGTACTGGACCTCCACTGATCCTCCGAGTTCGGCCGCGGCGTGCTTGAGCGCCTCCTCCACCGATGCGTACGAGTCGTCCATCTCGGTGTACTTCCCGCAGACAGCTATCTCCGCCAGCGGTTCGTCCATCACGTTTTCGACCCTTCTTCTCCAGTCCTCCATCCCGTTCTCCCTTTCCGGGAGGCCCATCTTCTCCGCTATTATGGTGTCGACGTCCTGGGAATCGAATATCAGCGGAAGCCTGTACACCGTGTCGAGCGTGGGGTCCGAGATGACCGCGTCTTCAGGTACGTCGCAGAAGAGGGAGATCTTTTCACGTGTCTTCTGCTCCAGTTCCTCCTCGTTTCTCCCGACGACCATGTCCGGCTCAAGTCCCATCTCTCTCAGGTCCTTAACGGAGTGCTGTGTCGGCTTGGTCTTCTGCTCGCCGGTGGTCTCGAGGTACGGGACCAGCGTGGTGTGTATCAGGAAGGTGTCCTCCGCGGGTAGCTCGCTTCTGAGCTGGCGGACCGCCTCGAGGAAGACCCTGTTCTCGATGTCTCCCACGGTACCGCCTATCTCGACCGCGATCACGTCTGCGTCCTCTTCCTCGCCGTTCTCCCTCATCATCTGCTTCATGTGTTCCGTGACGTGGGGGACCATCTGGACGGTTTTGCCGAGATATTCGCCTTCCCTCTCCTTTTCTATCACCTGCTTGAAGACTTTTCCCGATGTGAGGTTCCAGCCTCCCTTTCCGTTGACCCCGAGGAACCGCTCGTAGTGGCCGAAGTCCATGTCGACCTCGGTGCCGTCCTCCAGGACGAAGACCTCGCCGTGTTCATGGGGATTCATCGTTCCCGGGTCGACGTTGAGGTAACCGTCACATTTGACCGGGATGATCTCCTGACCTCTTTCCTGGAGAAGTTTTGAGACGCTGGCGGACACCAGTCCTTTTCCAAGCCCCGAGAGAACTCCGCCGGTGATGAATATCCACTTCGGCATAACAGAATCAGCGGGGGCATGAATAAAAATCGGTCGGTGCTATCCTGGCGACCCGCCTGTCGGAACACCGTAGTCGTTCCACCACTCGTCGCCGTCAACGTCCAGCACAAGGTCGTCGAACTCTCCCTCGAGGTCCTCCAGCAGGTCTTCATCCTCGAAGAAACCTTCAGCCATCGAGCTCTCCCCTCTCAGGGTCGCGGCTATTCCCGCGAGTTCGTAATCCTCGGGGACGTCTTCGCCGTAGACGTGGACCTCGACCCGGTCGTCCTCGACGTATGCCTCGCCGATCAGGTTGCCGTCACGGTCCTCCACCCAGAGCGAGGTGTGGTCTCCAACGGGGTCCCTGCTCAGCGGATCGAAACCGAGGTCGATAACGGATTCGACCATCTCTTCCCTCTCCCTCCCAGGGTTCTCGACCTCCAGAACGTATCCGTCGCTGTTTTCCTCGACCGTGTAGTTCTCGCTCATCCCCATCCAGATTTGTCGAGAAATCCTTAAATCTTTTTCGGTGAGCTCTCACCTCTCCTGTATACCGGAGAAAGCCTCTGCTATGTCGGCTATCTCCCTCAGCTCCAGCTGGAAGACCCTTTTCTCGGAGTGAGGTATATCGTCCCGGACCTCCTTGGCCCGGTCCTTGGAGATATCGAGTATGTGTCTGGCGTCAACGAACGCGTTCCTCGCCTTCTTTTTCTTGTGGGTGAAAAGCGCTTTCGACATCCTGAAGAACCGGTCCTCGTCCTCGACACCGTGCCTCTCCCTGTTCGGGTACAGCTTGACTATCGAGGTGTCGACCTCCGGTTCGGGGTAGTAACAGTGTCCCGGCACGTCCTTCAGCTTCACGGGGACGAAGTAGTAGTTCGAAAGGACCGTGAACGGTCCGTACTCCGGATCTCCGGGGTCCGCGACCATCCTCTCCGCCAGCTCTTTCTGCAGTATCAGGGAGCTCTGGACCTGTCTCTCTCCCAGTTTTTCGATTGCATCTGATGAGATCTCGAACGGCAGGTTTGAGACACAGCGGTCCACCTCCGGTATCTCGTAGTCGAAGAAGTCCTCGTTCACGACCTCGACGTTCTCCGTCCCGGAGAACCTGTCCTCGAGGTGGGCCGCCAGCGTCGTGTCCTTTTCAAGTGCGTAAACTTTTTCGGCGCGGTCCGCAAGTTCCCCGGTTATGACTCCGGTCCCGGCCCCTATTTCCAGCACGGTCTCGTCCTCCACCTCTCCGGACTCGACCAGTGCCTCGACAACGTGTGTCGAGGTGAGAAAGTTCTGGCCCTTAACCGGTTTTATGCCGAGGTCCCTGAGGGTTTTCTCTACGTCCATCTCAGCTACTCACGAAAAGGTTCCTCTTGGACTCTCCCTTCAGTTCTTCGATTATCCGTTCAAGAATCGCGTCAGAGGGTTCGGGCATCGACGGGACGCGGTCCTTGATGTCGCTGAAGCTTTCGAACTCATCTTTGTCCCTTTCATCGAGGAGTTTCTGCATGTGTTTCGAGCCTATGCCAGGTAGAAGCTCGAAGGCGTGTCTCCTGGGTGTAACGGGCGTGGCCTCGTTGAAAAACTCGACGAACTCCTCTTCCTTATCGTTGACCAGTTCCTTGAGGACATACTTGAGTTCGCTCTTGGCGTTCCCGGTCAGGTCGTCGTAATCTATCCTGTCCTTGATGTACTTGACGCGTTCCCTCTCACCAGGGCCTATGTAGAGTTTCTCTCCTCCCTTCGGTCGTTCCTCATCTCTCATCACGACTTCCAGCAGGTTGTAGTTCTCCGTTCCGATCCCCTGCGCCATCGGTTCTCCCCCGTGACCTGAACCTCCGTGCTCCAGGAAGTCCAGTACGAGGATGTTTTCATCTTTTTCTGCCATTTCTTGTTCACCTCTGAGTTCTTCTGTCCCAGGAGAAACCTGGAAAAAGCAGCTCAATCAGGTAGTATACTGTTCCGTGTTTAAATTAAAAAACCTTTGTGGTCCTTGCTCTTCACTCGGTATCTATGCTCTGGCAGATGTCCAGGATCTCCTCGACCTGTGATTCATCGAGTTTTACCCTCTCCTTCGAGAAGACCGCCCGAACCGTCGATTCGCGCTGCGGAACCAGTTCCAGGAGCTTGTAGATGTGCTTGTCCTTCAGGTCCTCTATCTCGCTGAACTCCTCGTGGAGTTCCTCCAGAGTATCTCTATCCTCTATTTTGGTGTGGCGGGAGAGGTTCTCGAGGGCGATCTTCTGCTCGTGGGTAAGGTCCTCATCTTCCTTCTCCTCAAGAGCGTCAAGAGCCTCCACCGGGTACACGTACTCCTCGTCCTTTATTTCCATCTACTCGTTCACCTTCTCCAGGTGCGCGGGATGGACCTGTAGTTGCTTTGTCTTGTCACCGTCCTTGAACTCGACCTCGTAAGCATCGCCTCTCTGGCCGACGACCTCGACCGTCTTCCCGTAGAAACGCGTGTGAGGTGTTCCGTCCTGGACCGAGGAGTCGATCTTGATAAGCGCCTTTTCGCCCTCCTCGAAATCCTTAAGCATCTCGTTTACGGTCGTTTTCTCGCGAGGACCTTTCCTGAGCTTTTTCCTCGCGCCCTGCTGTGAACCTTGAGACTTCTGCGCCATTTTAAACCACTTATCAACACGAGGGGGTTAAAGTTTTTTAATACTGGACCTACTTCGCGATGTCCACGACGTCGAGGACCGTGCATTCTGCCCCGGTTCCGAGTATCCCCGCGATGCTGGGATCGCTCCTTCCCTCATCCCCGTGGATGAGTTCCTTGATGTAGGTCCCTGCCTCGGCCTCTATCTCCATCTCGAACCTTCTCTCGCCCGTCTTCTCCCATTCGACGGAGTAGACCTCGCGTTCCCGGACCCTGTCCGCGCGCCGGTGGTCCACCCTCTGAGGGGTCCTCTGCTCGACCGTGCCGACCAGCTCCTTGAGCTTCTCGAGGTCCGATTCTCCTATCTCTTCTCCGGTCTCTATCTCCGCGCGGTAGGTCTTGTCCGCGTGCTTCTCCTTTATCTCCTCTACCTCGTCTTTCTCGGCGTACCTTAGTTCGAAGACCTCGACCTTATCGCTCCCGTTGACCTCCTCCCTGAGATCTTCGAGGTCCAGGTCCCTGTTCAGCGGCTCCATCAGTTCGAGGACGAACTCTCTCCTTCCGAGGCACCTGACGTCCACGTCCTCCCTTCCGCCGCCGTGGAACTTCGCGTCCACAGCCTTTGATTCCCGAACGAAAGGTTCCTGTATCTCCTCCTGTACGCTGGTCATGTACTGTTTTCCGGTCCAGTCGCATTCCTCGCATCCCGAGCCCCGGCAGTTGCTGCACGGCCACTCGGTCTGCGGTATCTCCCTGGAGTACTTGTTGTACTGGCCGTATATGAGTAGGGAGTTCACCTGCATCTCGATCTTCTCCTCTTCCATGTCGATCACAGGGTTCAGGTCCGCTCGGCCGAACTCCACCTCGACGTCGAGCTCCGCCTCGATCCTTTTGCCTATGAGACGTGAGAGCTCGGTCTTTATCGGCTCGGTGAACTCTATCCCGTACTCCTCCCAGAGGTCCTCCTCGCGCTCCAGCATCTCCTCTCTCGGCCTGACACCGATAAGGAATGTGGAGAACTCGTACCTCTCGACGGCGTCAAGGACCATCTGCGTCCACTCGTCGAGCTCATCGAACACACCTGTGCAATATTCACATTCCCCGCCGATCTCTGCGTCTTCAGGTATCCTGTCCCGGACGAAGGAGTCCTCGTCGAGCTCCTCTATCTCACGGGCGATCGCCCCTCTCTCGTAGTTCTCCAGTCCGTGTCCGAGCTTCGCGAACTGCCGGCCGAGGCAGTGGTCGCACAGCTCCTCGTTCTGGACCAGCGCGTCCCTCTTCTCCTTTACTCTCATCTTTCAGACCTCGAACTCTTCCCTCTCTTTTTCGATTTTTCCCTCCCTGAGCCTGAGCTTCCTGACCTCAAGTTCGCCGTCCTCCAGTTCCAGCTCCATCATCTCGGGAGGTCCCTCCGAGGCTGTTCCTCCGCCGACCCCGGTGCAGCTTCCCGGGTTGAGTATTATCTTTCCGCCGTGCTTCGCCGCGTCCTGCCTGTGGCTGTGTCCTGTAAGTATCACGTCTACTCCGAGCTTGTCTTCCGCCACGTCCGCGAGCGTTTCGTGGTCGCCTCTCGGGTGGATCCCGGAGCCGTGGTAGACCCCGAACTCGATCCCGGATTCCTCGAAACTCTGGGAGACCGGCAGGTCGAAGAAGTCGCAGTTGCCCTTGACCGCCACCATCTCCGGGTATCTGTTCCTGAGCTCTCTGTAGTATCCTTCCCTGTCGAAGTCGCCGCAGTGGACAACAAGTTCCGCCTTCTCGAGCCTCTCGTGGAATTTTTCGGGTATCTCCTCTGCGCGGGAGGGCACGTGGGAGTCGGAGATGACGGCTATCATAACCCGGTCTCCGGGTTCAACGTTTAAATAGGGTCCAAGCCGCATTATATGTTGAGGGGTGGAAGGGGAGAGACCTGAGGTCCTCTCCCGATGAAAAACGCATTAAGAGAGAAGTCGAGACGAGCCCTGCTTTTCGTACTTCTGGGCGTCACCAGAGCTCTCTCCAGGCTGGACCTCAACCTTCCGACGAGGTGGTACATGCTTCTCGACACTCTCAGAGTTTCTTCGGGGACCGCGTACGCAAGGCTTTCGATGATCGACGGCGAGGTCGAGGAGGAGGTTCTGGAGAAGGAGAGGATGATAGAGGACCGGCTTAAGCGGAGGAAGTACACGAGGGACGATATAGAGAGGTACAACAGGAAGAAACGTGAGGCCGGGCTATAGGCCCATCTTCTGGAACATGTCCTGCATGTTGCCGCGCTTCATGGATTTCTTGTCGAACTTGTCCATCATGTTCTTGGTCTGACGGAAATGCTTGACCAGCTCACGGACCTCTTCCCTCGTCCTCCCGGATCCCTCGGCGATCCTCTCGGCCCGCGACTTACTTATCACCGAGGGGTCCGCCATCTCCTCCTCCGTCATGGAGTCGATTATAGTGGAGTAATGACCTATCTTCTCCTCCGTCATGTTGGTTATGTTGTCGGGGAGGTCCGAGCCGAAAGGCAGCTGCTGCATGACCTCCTCCATCATTCCCGATCCCGTTACGGATTCCATCTGGTCCCTGAAGTCATGAAGCGTGAACTCGCCCTCCAGCATCTTTTCGGGGTCGGTGTCCAGCTCCTCTATCTTCTCCAGCAGGGATTCAAGGTCCGGCTGCCCGATCATCTGTGAGACGAAATCCACCGGGTCGTAGGCCTCAAGGTCCCCCATCTTCTCGCCGGTCCCTATGAACTTCACCGGGGAGCCGGAGTGCTCGCACGCGACGAGCGCTCCTCCACCCTTCGCGCTCGAGTCCATTTTCGTGACTATCACGCCTGTTATGCCGACCGCGTCGTCGAACTTCTGGGCCTGGTCCCTCGCGCTCTGGCCTATATCCGCCGGAATGACCAGGTACTTCTCCTCCGGGTCCATTTCGGCGTCTATCTCCGAGAGCTCCTTTCTCAGGTCCTCCTCAAGGGAATCGCGTCCCGCGGAGTCGATTATCGTTACATCGACGTCCAGCTCCTTCTTCGCCTCGCGGACCACCCTTGCCGGGTCCTCCGCGTCCTCTATACCGAAGAACTCGGCCTCGACGTCTTCCGCGATCTGCTGGAGCTGCTCGTAGGCCGCCGGGCGGTCAGTGTCCGCCGCGATCAGTCCGACCTTCATCCCGCGTTTCCTGTAGAAGTCGGCGAGCTTTCCCGCAGTAGTGGTCTTTCCCGCGCCGTAGAGACCGCACAGGAGGATGTTCTTGGGCTCTATCTCGACCTCTGCCTCGTCGCCCATCAGGTCCTCGAGTTCTTCGTAGACTATCTCGAGGACGTGCTCCTTCCGGGAGAGTCCCTTGGGGACCTCCTCGCTGAGCGCCTCCTCTCTTATATCGTCGGTTATATCGGAGACCAGTCCGACGTCGACGTCGGCCTTGATAAGGTCCCTCTGGATGTCCTTGACCAGTTGCTCGACTGCTTCCTCGTCGGCGACACTCCTGGAGGAGAATTTCTGTATTGAGTCCTTTATCTTGTCGAACATGTGTACCGGTTCGGGTCCAAGGATTAAAACTGTGACCCTAACCGCCGATGTTCCAGAACCTGTACAGGATTATACCGGCCCCTGAACCTACAAGCGCGGTTCCGAGCCCCGTGACAAGCGACTGCTCAAGCCTGCCTCCCGCGACCGCGTAAACCGAGAAACCCACGAAGCCGAATATTATCAGGGTCCTGGCCGGGTCCTTGAACCACGAGAACGTGGTCCAGGCTGTCTCGAGGTCCGTGAAACGGTATGCGAGGTATATCGCGGTCAGCATCACGACCGCGGACCCCGCGATGGTCGCGGAGCTGTATGCCCTGAAGCCGAGGTATCCCGCGGCGGCTCCGATGAGGACCTCCATGATACCTTTTTTCTCGACCATAACTGTCTATCCGGGTTTAACGGATAAAAGGTTTCATCACAGTTGTTTTGTATGGAATTCCCGCTTCAGGCGGTCGGAGACCGGCAGCTTCACTACTACGAGTCGGAGAAGGATTCCGATGTACAGCTGGTCTTCCTGCCATCCGGTTTCAACCCCGAGCTCTGGAGGCACCAGATAAACTACTTCTCGAGGGAGCTGAAGACGGTCTGCTTCCGACCTGTCGAAGGTGAGAGAGGTTTCCGGGGAGAACTGGAGGCCCTTGAGACCGTGCTCTCACAGGATCATCTCAGGAACGTGGTCCTGGTTTCACACACGGTGGGGAACCCGGTGGCGAGGAGGATGGAGGGGGACGACAACGTGATCGCTACCGTGGTCTCGGGACTTCTGAACGACCTCGACGACATACCGTCGAAGACTGTTTACCGCGGTATCTGGGGTGCGCTGAGGCGTAAAGGGAAGCTCATGAAGAAGCTGTTCTTCGCTGATGGGACTGATTACAGGGTCGTGAAGGAGTTCGCCGAGGACCTGGAGCCGCCTGTCCACGAGGACCTGGAGAGCTTCATAGACCGGTACAGCTGGAGGGAGTCCCTGAAGCATTCGATGATAATCTACCCGCAGGGCGACAGGTTTTCATCCAGGGAGTTCCTGGAGTCGATGCAGAAGGGAAGCTCGGTCAGCGTCCTGAAGGGGGCCGGCACCTTCCCGTTCTACGAGAAACCACAGGAGTTCAACAAGGCGCTCCACGACTTCCTGTCCAAGGTTATGGACTACGTGGACCGGAAGAAACTGGTGGAGAAACGAAGCAGGAACAGGTCACTCAGGGAGTTCGAGGAAAGACCTTCCAGTGATAAGAGTTTGGAGAAGAAGTTGAAGATGAAAAGATGATAGCAGGACTGGTCCTGAAGGACGACGTCGAGAAGGATTCACAGCTGGCATTCCTCGGAGACGAACTGGAATCCGTCCAGGCATCCACGAACGAGGAGATAATAGAGGAGATAGAGGAAAGAAAGCCCGAGGTCCTGGCCATCGACGCGGGCGAGACAGGGAGGGACGAGTTCTCGAAACAGGAGGAAGAACTGAAGGAGGAGGGCTATACGTTCTCACCGGCCTCCCACAACAAGATGAAGGCCCGCAGGTTCGAGGCGCTGACGGAACAGCTCTTCCAGATGCTGGGAGAGCAGAAACCGGAGGTCATCAGGTTTGAGCCCGCGATAACTTCTGAGGAGCTTGCGATAGATGGAGACGAGGCCCTGGAGTCCTACGGTATAGATGCGGAGAATATAATGTCGGCGCAGGCGTTTGACGCGGTCCTTGGCGCGGTCACAGCTCGCTTCTACAGCCAGGGACAGTTCGAGGACCTCGGGGTCATAGTGCCAGAGCCACTGGGCGAAACTGACGGGGAGTAAGCAGGGAAAGTACTCCCGTGGTTCCACCACCGGCATGAGCCGGGACAACCCTTTTTATCAGAGAAATGGGAAACCTGGAGACATGGGAATGGATCTGCAGGAGACCAGGGAAGAACTTGACAAGCTCAACGAGAAGATCGTGGACGTGATCGAAGAGCGGATGGAATTGGTCGTTGATGTAGCGAAGTACAAGGAGAGGAAAGGCAAGGATATCGTGGATGAGGACCGGGAGGAAGAGGTCAAGCAGGAGTTCGAGGATATCTTCCAGGAGCGAGGTCTACCCGAGGGACGTGGAAGGGACCTGGCCGAGTATCTGATAGCGACCGCGATAGACCGGGAAGAGGAGATACTGGATAGGGAGATAGATAGGTGAAGGACTACCCCGGAGCGGGTAGAAACCAGATACCTGAAGGAGCCGACTTCTCGCCAAAGAATTAAAAGAATTTCACGTCCATCCAGTTGATACAGGTAATAATCTTATGGGAATGGAGAAGTTTTACCGGACGGTCAGACAGCAGTTCGGGCTTGACAAGGAGGAGATGAAGCAGGAAGTGAAGGAAGAAGTGACCGAGGAACTACAGGACGAGCTTGAGGAAGAGGTCTCCTACATCGAGGCGCAGATGAAGGAGTACGAGCAGCTCGTCGCCGAGGTCAACCACCTGCTCTCCAAGATGAGGAAAGAAAGAGTCAAGGGAAGCGGCAAGGAAGGACAGATAAAGATGGACGATCTGGACGACGACATCCAGCCACTGAAATCCAAGCTGAAGGAACTGGAGAAGTCGATGAACGACCGTGTGGAGAGACAGAAAGCCCTGAGCTGATCAGTCGAGTATCTCTTCCACGAATTTCTCTTTATTGAACTCTTCAAGATCCCCGTAACCCTGCCCCGTCCCGATGTAGGCCACCGGTTTACCTGAACGATGGCTTATCGATATTATCGCACCACCGTTCTCATCGACATCCATCTTCGTGACGATCACCGCGTCGAACATGCCCTCGTAGGCGTCGGCCTGCTCAAGCACGTCGTTACCGGCCAGCGCGTCCACTATAAGGAACGAGACGTCCGGATCGTTGACCCGGACCATCTTCTCCAGTTCGTTCATCAGGTTCTGGTCGGAATGTGACCTGCCAGCGGTGTCGACCAGAGCCACCTTGCCTTGGTTCTCCGCGTGCTCCACCGTGTCGTACGCCACGGCCGCGGGGTCGCTCTCGTACTCGTGGGAGATCACCTTCACACCGAGTTCATCGCCGTGCTCCCTCAACTGTTCAATAGAGGCAGCCCGGAACGTGTCGCCGGCACCCATCACCACGCCGTAATCCTCCTTCAGGTCGCTGGCAATCTTCGCCGCGGTGGTGGTCTTCCCGGAGCCGTTGAAACCCATGAAGAACACTACAGGAGGCTCATCCGCTTCCTCGATCCGGTCCTCGAGGTCGAAGTCATCGTCGAGTATCTCGAGAAGTGACCCACGCATCGCATCCTCGACCGTCTCCTCGACGTCTCCACGCGCCACCTTCTCGCCGAGAAGCTCTTCCCGGAGCTCTTCCTCTATCTCCTCCGCGACCTCCAGGGAAACGTTGTTCTGCAGA
Source organism: Candidatus Nanohaloarchaea archaeon (assembly GCA_042217585.1). Lineage (GTDB taxonomy): Archaea > Nanohalarchaeota > Nanosalinia > Nanosalinales > Nanosalinaceae > JBDGSJ01. The sequence continues at coordinate 14,826 of JBDGSJ010000014.1, forward strand.
AGCTTCAGCCTGAGATCCTCAAGTAGCGGTTCAAGAGTATCCTCGTCGAGTTCTTTCTCCGCTACAGCCGACTTCACGCTGGATGAGAAATCCTTGACGGATTCCTTGAACTTCTCGAGCATCCTGCTCTACTCCTGTGCCTGTTGCTGCTGTTTCTGTATCTGCATCTGGATCTGCTGGAGCTTGCCCTGGAGGTCCTGCATCGTGTCCTCGAGCTCCTCCTTGGTCTCCTGGGCGCGTTCCTGCTCTTTCTGGATCGTCTCGCGGGCGTCCTCCCGTTCCTTCTCCTCGAAGGAGTCGCCTCCGACCTTCGTGACGACCTGCTCGCTGTCCTTCAGTTCTGCCTTCGCGTAGGCACCGGGACCTATCTTCGCAAGTATCTCTTTGCCCTCCTCGATACTCTCGAGGTCCTTCAGGGCCTTCTCGGTCTCCTGGAACTCCTCTATCTCTTCCTCTACATCCTCGAGGTACTCCTGGACCTCCTCAAGCTGCTGCTGGAGCTGCTGGTACTGGGCGTAGGCCTGCTGCTGTTGCTGCTGATCCATCTTACTCGACCTCTTCGACTTCTTCGATACTGATTTTGCTCCTTGAGATCGAGTGCTCGCTTCCGAGTTCCGAGTACAGGCTGTCCCTGGCGTGGTCCTCGGATTCAGCGTCTACATCCCGCTCGAATCCGTGGGTTCCCCGGCCAAGTTCTACCTCTCCCGAGAATCTGTACGTTGTCATACTGACGAGAGAAACTCCGAATTTTTTAAAGGCTGTTCTGAGAGCAGGAGACTGTTGAGCAGGGAGTTCCTTGAACCCTCAAGATCGGCTCGCCTGAGCCTCACCACGGCACCCTTCAACCCTATCCTGCCTTCCAGGACCTCCGCGCCACCATAACCCTGTGTGAACCCGTCCCTGAAAGCGCTGTAACGCTCTTCCTCCATCATCGACGGATAGAGGAACGCCTGCTCGACATCCCGGGTGAAGTGATGGCTGTCTGCGTCCCCGACGAAGTACTCGAGGTCCAGGAATGTCAGGCCGTCGTCCACCTTGACATTGTGTATCGCCGGATCGTAGATCGCGGACCCACTTTCGTGGACCGCTCTCAGCTCCCTTCCGAACTCACGGGCCTGGCTGTACACCTCTTCGAGCCCCTCCTCGGCGACGATCTCCATCAGGTTGTCACCTGAAACCTTCCCCATATCTATGAAGGGTCTGCCATCCTCCTCTCCTGTTCCGAGGACCTCCGGCACGTCTATCCCTATATCCTCCAGTTTTCCTATCCCCTCAAGTTCGTTCTCCATGCGGTCCTCCGCCGAGGGATAATCCAGTCCTTCTCCGCGGACCGCGTCGTAGAGCGACCTCGTGAACGCTCCTGAGGGGAACTCCCTGTACTTCTTCCTGAAGCGGTCCTCCATCTCTTCTATCTCGTTGGACCAGCCGTACTTCACCCATCAAGAAGGGTGCTCAAGAGATAAAAGCGGTCAGGAGTACTTCTCCAGTATCTCCTGCGGGTTCGCCCTGTTCTCCGCCATCTCAACCACCTCTTCCTCGTTCTGGTAGTACTCGGCGATTATCTTCCCTACCTCGTCGACGTCGTTTATCTGCTTGTCAAGCATCCACTGTAGGACCTCCTCCTTCTCCTTCCTGTTCTCGGCGATCTCACCGCGGTCCATACCCGTGTGGAGCATCAACTTGTCGACGATGTTGGAGGACTCCCTCTTCTTGTTCATCTCGTCGTTCTCGGAGTCCCACTCGTATATCACGTTCGCCCCGAGGCTTGTCTCTCCCTCGCCACGGCGGTAGCCGGACTTCGATACCTCCGCGACCTCGAGGACGCGGCGGAAGTTCCTCCGGCGGTCCCTGAACATGACCACGTTGACGTCAACCGACTTCACCATCTGCTCCGCGACATCGATCGGAGGGTTGAGCATCCTCTGGACCGTCTGCTCGGCGGTGTCGGCGTGCAGCGTTGCGTAGACGGAGTGGCCTGTGTGCATAGCCTCGAAGAGGACCTCTGCCTGTCTTTTCTTACGTATCTCTCCGACCAGTATCCTGTCGGGGCGCATACGGAGCGAGTTGACGAGCAGGTCACGCATCGATACCTCTCCCTTCCCCTCCGGGTTTGGCTCTCTCGTCGTCAGCGGGACCCAGTGCAGGAACTCGGGGAGCTGGACCTCGCGCGTGTCCTCTATGGAGATTATCCTCTGCTCGGGCGGCATGAACGGCATCAGTACGTTGAGAAGGGATGTCTTTCCCGCACCTGTACCTCCCGAGACTATCACGGACATCTCGAACTGTATCGCCAGCCAGAGGAACGCCGCGACCTCCTTCGTTATCGTCCCGTTCTCTATGAAGTCTGTTATGGTCCACGGGTCACGGGCGAACTTACGGATTGTGATCGTGTTTCCCTGGGTGGAGATAGGCTGGATGGTGGCGTTGACGCGGTCCCCTGTCGGGAGGTGGGCGTCCAGGAGCGGGTCGAGCGAGGATATGTTCTTCCCGACCCTTCGGGCGATCTCCGACGAGTAGTTGTAGATCTCCTCCTCGTCCTCGAACGTGATATTGGTCTTCAGCCAGCCGAACTCCTGGTGGTAGACCCAGGTCGGCTCCATGCTCCCGTTGACAACCATCTCCTCCAGGTTCGGATCCTTGAGAAGTATCTCGAGGTCGCCAAGCCCGACCATGTCGTGTATCAGGTTACCGATGAGTATGTCCCGGGCTCGCTGGTCCAGCTCAGGGAGCTCCTCCTCTATCTCCTTCTCGACCTCGTTCGAGAACTTGTTCTTCACCTGGTCCAGTTGATCGCTCTCAGTGAACTCCTCACGCGTCAGCTCCACGTTCTGGATCACTGCCTTCCTGAGGCTCTCGATGAACGCCTCCGTCCCCACCTTGACCTTCGGCCGGTCCACCATGTACCGGAGGACGTACTCCCCGTGCTGCTCCCCGATCGATATCTGGGCCGGGACACCGTCAGCATCAACCCGGTAGGTGTCCTTCACCTTGGAGAGCTTCTCAGCCGGATCATCCTTGTCATCAGGCATTCTCCTTCATCGCCTCCAGTGACTTCACCACGACAGGACGGTTCTCCCCGGATTTCTCCGCCTCTATGAAGCGGTCGAAGTCCGGGTCCTCCATGTTGTTCAGTCTACGCTTTATGTCGGTCATGTTCTTATCCCCGATGTTATCAAGGAACTCCTCAATACTTTCTTCTCCCTCTTCTCCTTTATTATCTTTCTCCGCCTCCTCTTCCGATCCCTCCCCCTCATCAGGACCTTCATCTTCCGATCCTCCATCATCGCTTTCCTCCTCGGATTCCTCTTCCTCATCTTCGTCCTGGACTTCCCCCTCATCTTCATCATCTTCCTCATCTTCTTTCTTCTCCTCTTCCTCCTGAGAGCCTTCTTCCTCGTCTTCGTCATCCGTCTCCTCATCCTCTTCCTTATCCTCATCTTCCTGAGGCTGCCCCTTCTCTTCTTCCTGAGATCCCTCACCTTCAGCGTCCTCCTGCTCATCCTGTCCAGAACCGTCTTCAGCCTGTTCTTCCTCATCTTCCTTCTCTTCCTCGTCGACCCTGGATTCGAGGAACCGCTTGAGGGTCTTGCGGTCCTTACCGTCCTTCTCCTCCTCAAGAAGCTCGCTGAAGTCAGGGGATTCCATATCTCCTATCTCTTTCTTGGCATCCTTGACCGTCAGTTCTGACAGGTCCGGTTCGGGTCCTTCATCTTCCGACCCGGTCTGGTCGCCGGTTTCCCCGGCCTCATCCTCGTCTTCGGTCTCCGTGGTTTCACCTTCCTCTGCATCCCCGGTTTCACCCGGTTCCTCCCCGGTCTCATCTTCAGCTCCCTCATCTGTCTCTTCCTCTTCCGAATCCCCGGAGGTATCTCCCGAACTCACCACGAGCCCGGAGTCGTCGGAAGACCCCTCGATATCGAGGTCCTCGGTTTCGTCCTCTTCCCGGTCTTCCTCCTCTTCTTCTTCATCCATGTCCTGCTGTTCAGAGGAGCTCACTATCAGCCCGGAGCTTTCATCCCCGGAGTCCTCATCCTCTTCATCCTCTCCTGCCTGCGTTTCTTCTTCATCCTCTTTTTCACCTTCAGGTTCTTCTTTACTTCCCTCATCCCGGTCTTCTTCCTCTTCGGGTTCTTCTCCGGTTTCCTCCTCTTCTTCCTGCTGGTCCTCTTCCCGATCTTCCTCTTCGAGTTCCTCTTCCGATGTATCCTCTTTTTCCTCCGACTCCTGCTCTCTTTCCGCTTCATCTTCGGCCTCTTCACTGTCTTCCTCATCTTTTCCAGGTCCTTCCCCGGTCTGGTCCCCGGTTTCCTCCTCCGGCGGCTGTTCCGTCCGTCCGGTGATACTTGCGGTTTCTTCGCTGACGTTCTCCGGGTGTCCCTCTATCACCGCCGGCTGCTCCCGGACCTCCTCTTCCTCCTCGGTGGACTCATCCACGTCAGGGACCTCGTAGGTTACCTCTTCCTCCTTCTCGTCGAGGAAAGGCACCGCGGACCGCACCCTGGACTCTATCTTCTCCTTTATGCCGTCTGGCTCTGATTCAAGGTAGACTTCAGCCTTCGCGAGGTGGGCCTCGAGCTTCTGGATAGCCTTTACCTTTTTCCGGACCTCCTGGCGCTCCTCCTCGAGATCCATGCTTGATTCGTACTCCTCGACCTCTTCCAGAGTGTCCTCGACGTCTTCAAGTATCTTTATGTCCTGCTCCGAGATCTGGTCCCTGCTCCTCAGTTTCCTCTCTATCTCCTCCTCCAGCTCTTCCAGCGTCTCGACCTGGTCTCTTACCTCCTCTTCAAGTTCTCTCTGGTGTCTTATCTCCTCGGCTATCCTCTCAAGCTTGTCTTTTGCCTCCTCCAGGTCCTGACTTCCTCCCCCTGTATCTCCCTCTTTCCTGTGCGCCAGCTGGCCCTGAAGCTGTTTCTTCCGTCTTTCAGCCTCTTTCTTGTTCTCCTCGGTGTACCTCAGTTTCAGACCGGTCATCGTGTATTCCTTCTCCAGAAGGTCCTTCTCCTCAAGCGCGTCAGCCCACCTCTTGACCCTCTCCTGTGAAACGCCGAGGTCCCTGGATATCGCACGGACCGATACCTCTCCGTGCTCCGCGAGGTAGTTGAGAAGTGCATCTACACCTGTTTCTATGACTAGGTCGTGCCAGTTCTCCTTCATGAAGGAACAGTACAGTTTTAATTTCGGCGGATTTTAAAGATGGTTATGTACCTTATTTTATCGCATGCGCTCGCCTTTGCCTCTCTTTTCGTCGCCTCACTTTTTGATCTGGATACCACTGATGTTCCGGACCTCTTCTCAGCCATAGGGATAGCTGGCGGGATACTGATCCATGGATACCATTCATGGCTGATAAACTCCTGGGAACCACTGATGTGGTCTCTCGGAGTCGGAGCAGTCTTCTCTGCCTACGGATGGTTCGCGTACTACCAGGGGATGTGGGGAGGCGCCGATGCGCTTGCGATAGGCGTTCTGGGGTTCGCAGCACCCTACACTGGCAATCCTTCCGTCTTCGATCCCGTGAACCTGTTCGTCAACGTCATGCTGATAGGATTCCTTCACACTTTCGCCTACTCCGTTTACAGGTCCTGGGGATCCAATGTGCTGGAGCTGACGCGTGAGAGGATAGGAGATGAGAAAAAAAGGATGGTGCTGGAGGCAGGTCTCACAACCGGTTTCATCCTGATGCTGGCGAGGAGCGGACTGAACTGGATACCGTACGCAGCGATATTCTACAGCTTTATAGTCCTCTACAGGTTTTTCAAGGTGGTCCAGAACGACCTGATGTACGAGACGGTTCCTGTGGAGGAGCTGGAGGGAGGAGAGGTCGCGGCCCCGGGACAGGGATTCGGCGACAGGATAGTGGGTCTTGAACAGGAGGATATAGAGGAGTACGACGGAGATGAGATCGATATAAGGATGGGGGTGCCGTTCATGCCGGTTTTCCCTGCGGCCCTGCTCGTCACTGATCTGTTCGGAGCGGGCATGTTCCTGATCTACTCTCTCCTGTAGTACCTGAACCAGTAGAACCACACCACGAGGACCACTGCAGTAAGCCCCCATTTCCAGAGGAGGCCGTGGATTATATCCCAGGATATGATGTCCATGTGGCTGAGGTATATGGTCGTCACGACACGTACGACGTTCGCCACCGCTATGACGCCGAGTCCTCCGGCGAGGGCCTTCAGGTGAGCCCTAAGGTCCTCCGATGAGGCGAACATAAGCCCTATGTAAGCCATCATGGACTTCCATCCGAGACAGTCCTGTGTTATGACGTAGTCGACACTGGTGCTGATGATGTAGGTTCCACGGGTGACGAAGTCGAAACCTAAGAGGTCAAGTATCTGGTTTATCAGGACCGCGAACCCGGCCTGGAGCGAGGACGTGTCGGGGTATATCCAGAGTATCACCTGGAATACCAGTCCCACCGCCAGGAACTTGGTCATGAACACCAGGGTATCGAACAGTTTCCTCTCCCTCTCCGAGAGTTCGGACCTCTCAATCATCTCGACTCCCTGTAGTCCTCTATCACTTTTTCGAAGCTTTTAGGTCCCGGCAGCTCGTCGACCACCATGTACTCCTTGAGCTCTATGCCTTCCAGTTCATCCACTGTGTATATGTTGACTCCTCTGGACTCGAGCTCGTCCTTTATCTCCTCTGAACGCGTTACCGCCTTTTCAGGCAGTTCCTCGGTGCCGTAGCCCACTATACTGAGAAGTTCTCCGCCCTCCGCCAGCTTTCTCACCGCTTTCCTGTACTGGCTCTCCCTGACGCGGGAGCTCTCCAGTTCATCCTCCAGATCCTCTATCTTCTCCTCCAGATCATTGATACGGCCCTCTCTCTTGCTTATTTCGTGGTCCTTTATCATCTCATCCTTTTTTCCCTGTTTCACGTCTGTAAGCTTCTTCCTCAGTTCTTTCTTCTCCTTGCGGACCTCTCCCAGCTCTGATTTGAGTCTTTCGACCTGTTCCTCCAGGTTCTCTATCTTCCTCTCCATCCTCTGCTTCTCGGGGTCCGGCTCGTCAGGTTCGGGTCCTTCCTCCCTGGCTTCTACATCTTCGGAATCGTCCTCTTTTTCCTCCGGGAAAGGACCATCCGAGAAGTACTCTTCGGCTATCCGTGCGCGGCCTCTCTCCATCCTGTCCGAGTATTTCTCTATCTTGTCTATCTCCTGCTGTAGGTTGCGGTAGGCGTTCAAAGCCGACGCTGAGGCGTCTTTCTCGTGAGAGTTCTCCCCCTCCCCGAGCTTCCTTTTCCTGGACTGGCTGAGGTCCTCCCCGGGCACGTACTCGTGCGCTCCCAGCGATCGGGCTATCTTCTCGACCTTGGAGGGCATCTTTTCCCGGTCCGAGGTCACGACCACGGGCTTGCCCTCGTCTATGACGGTCCTTATCATCTCGCTGGGCGGAAAGTTCTTCCCGCTTTCAAGAAGTACGAGTTCGCCCTCGAGGTCGACTGCGGCTACTGCTGACGTGCTTCCCGGGTCCACTCCGACTATCAGGGCCTTCACATCAAGGACCTCTTCCTCGAGGTTTTAGTATTCCCGTGTAAGAAGCGACCTTATCTCGGAGGCTTTTTTCTCCCCCAGTCCCCTGACCTCCTTCAGTTCTGTCTCCGAGGCGGTGAAGACGTTTTCCGGGCTCCCGAACTCCTCCAGAAGCCTCTCCGCTATCTTGGTGTTGACGCCGGGGAGTCCCGCGACTATGAACTCCTGTAGCTCCTTCTCGGTGTTAGGTGATTTCTCTCCGCGGACCGCGACCTCCTTGTCGCGTTCCAGCTGTTCCCTCTTCGCCATCGATTTCAGGATCTCGGCGGTGTCCTTCTCACCGTCGGTCCACACCGTCGGTATGTCGTGGTCGAGGGTTATGGAGGCGAGAGCCCCTCTTATCGAGTTGGGGTGGATGTCGCGGTGGGAGTAGAGGTCTTCCCCCTCTATCAGTATGACCTTGTTCCGGAACTGGTGGAGCTCCTGGACCTGCGAGAAAAGCCTGTCGTCGACTATCGAGTCGACGAAGTCCTCTGCTTCTTTTCTCTCGACCGCGGTGTCCTCCGCGACCAGGAAGTCCGCGACCTCGAGCCTCTTCTTGCGGACCGTCACGTCGGACCTTGACAGCTTCTTGGCGACGGCGTTCTCCCTGTCGTCGGCGATCACCACCAGTTCGTCCTCCTCGAACTCGTCCTGCCGTTCCTCGGCGGATTCCTCTTCTTCGAAGCCTTCCAGTGTTCGCTGGTCCTTCTCCTCCTGCACGTCTTTCAGTTCTTCCAGCACTTTATTCATGTTTTTCTTCTGGTGGTGGGCGGACCAGTAGTATCCCTCGTCCCGGGTGTCCTCCGCCATCAGGACGTAGACCTTTCCGGATTCCTGTCTGCCGGTCCTTCCCGCTCTCTGGATGTCCCTTATACCGCTGGGGACCGGCTCGTAGAATATCACGTAGTCGACCGCGGGTATGTCCAGTCCCTCCTCTCCGACGGATGTCGAAACGAGCACGTCGTGTTCGCCCGCCTCGAACTCCTCGAGAAGCTCTATCTGCTGTTTCTGGGTGAGGCCCTCGTCCCCTCTCTGCCCTATGAACTTGACCGCGTCGTGACCAGAACTGTTCAGCTCCTCCTTTATCTTCTCGGCTGAGGCCCTGTACTCGGTGAAGACCAGCGCTTTCTCGCCTTCCTCCTTGTCCTCCAGTATCTGGACCAGCTCCTCCAGCTTGGGGTGCTCCTGGTCCTTCTTCCTCATGTAGGTTATGAGCTCCTTCGCTTTCCCGACCTCCTCCGACTGGAGCGCCCTTGCGGCGGCCTTGGAGTTATCCCTCTTCAGCCCTTCCAGGTACTCGTAGGCCTGTGATACCCCCTGTGTCTCAAGCAGCTCGATGGCCTGGGAGATCTTCAGCGCGGTCGCGACGTGTGAAATGGCAGAGTAGAGCTTCGGGTCGTCGGTCGAGGAAAGCTTGGAGCTTATCTCTCCCCTCAGCTTCAGGAGCTGTTTCTTCCTCACGTTCCCGATCGAGTCTATCTGTCCGAGCGACTTGAGCTCCTTCAGCTGTTCCCTCTTCGCGTCCTCAAGTTTCTTCTTGGCGGTCCTGAACCTGTTGTCCAGCGACACCTTCTTCCAGTTTATCTCCTTCTCCTGTATGTAAGGCTCCACATCGGGATCCTCCTCGGTCCGGACCTCGAAGTTCTCTATCCCGAGGTTCTCCGCGACCTCCATTATCTGGTCCTTCCCTCCCCCGGGAGATGCGGTCAGCGCCAGTCGCTGACACCTCATCTTCTCCGATATGAAGACGTAGCTGTACTCGCCGGTGGCGCGGTGTGCCTCGTCGAAGATCACCAGTGAGAAATCCTCGACAGGGACCTCGTTCGCTATCAGGTCGTTCTCGACTACCTGAGGTGTCGCGAAGAAGACGTCGCGGTCCTTCCAGAGCCGGTAGCGCTCATCGGGGGGTGTGTCCCCGGTCATCACCTTCATCGCCGATTCCTCGACGTGAAGCAGTTCCTTGAAGGTCTTGAGGTGCTGTTCGACGAGAGGCCTCGTGGGTGCGAGGAAGAGGACCTTTCCATCCTCGAGCTTCTCCGAGGCGATCATCGCCGCTATCACGGTCTTTCCCAGCCCCGTGGGGAGGACCACCATCGTGTCGGAGTCCATTGCGGAGGCGGCGATCACCTCCTGGTAGGCCCTTGATTCCAGTTCTTCGGTTTTCAGCAGTTCTGTCATGGACTGAAATTTGGTGGGAAGTTTGATAACCGTTCCCGGTCATACCGCGAGATCTCTCGGCATCTCGAACCATCTTACCACGTGGAGGAGGGCCGCCGATCCGAAGAAGAATATCCCTGCGCCCTCAAGAGTGGTCCTGTTGACTTCCATACCGGTCTTCGCCATCACCACGATTATATAGGCAAGCAGATAGATCAGCCCGTACGAGGAGACCCGGAAAGCTATCCATTCCGGCCAGACGTGGAAGAAGTCCATTATGGCGACGAAGCTTCCGGATACCAGCAGGAAGGCCGCGCCGTACAGATGGGCGTCCGAACTCCCTGAGCCGTTCATGAGAAGAGTGGCACCTGTCGCGATCCATATCATGGAGTTCGCCAGGGCAGTGTTCCACCCGAGGCTCTCCCTGGTGTACTTGCCGAAGTAGAGCTCGAGGACCACGGCCCCTATTATGAGAGGTATCAGAGAGGGAAGGATCTCCGGGTTCCTGACCGGAGCCATGACGAACGTCTCGACCGTTCCCCGGACCGTGTAATCCTTGAGCAGTACCATCTCGGATCAGTCTTCGAAGGCGTCTGGTGTTCCACCGGCGTGCCAGGACCGTCTCGGCCTTACCTGGACCGGGTAGACCCTTTCGGAGTTGTCGTCAAGTATGAGGGCTGTCCCGGGGCGGTCCGGCAGGGAGTCTATGTAGTGCTTCAGGTCGTACCTCATGTAGGTCTGCATTATCCCGCCGAGAGCCTCTATGTCCTGTCTCGCGGTAAGCCTGTGTGAGAGAAGTATGTCGCACTGTGAGAGGGCGTTCGGGTGGAGCTTGGCGGGCTGCTGGGTGGCCATGACGAGCGATACCCCTGGCTCACGACCCACCTTGACCCACCTGAGAAGCGTCTCGGAGGCGGCGGTCTCGCCCTTGTCCGGGACGAACTCGTGGGCCTCGTCGATGAACATCCAGACTATCGGCATCTCGTTCTCCGCGAGGCCCTCCATCTCGTCTATCTCCTCCATCCTGCGCGCGGCCATCCTCTCCCTCAGTATCTTCTTGCCGAGAAGCCCGACCACGAGCGCGCGGACCTCCTTGTCGAACTCCGAGACATCGACCACCGACATCTCCCCTCTCTGCTTGAACTTGTCCAGAGATGATTCGTCGCCGAAAACACCCCATTCCTCGGCCGCCCTGAAACGGTTCTCGAGCGCGCGGACCGTGGACTCGTCGGCGTCGAACTTCTTCAGACCCTTCTCTATGTGGTCCAGGGTGTACTGCTCGCCGAACTCCTCCCTGAGCTTGGATATAACCCTCTCCAGCAGTATCCCCATCTTCGAGTTCATCTCTATGTCAAAGACCATCGCCCAGTCCTCCGAGGTCAGTTCGCCGGGGTTTATGGTGAAGGTGTCGTCGTATGGCATCTCCTTATCGTCGAACTCCCTTGTCTTTCCCTCGGGTATGTAGACCTGGGCGTCGAACGCCTTCGGGTTGAGGTCCCATTCCTCAAGCATCCCTGCCGCCCTCTCGTTCGGACGTTTCATGGACCAGTAGATCCCCATCGAGTCGATCATGATCGTGGAGAGGTTGTCCTCTATATCCGTGTTCTGGATCTCCTCCGCGAGGACTCCCATCGTATATGATTTACCTGTCCCTCTTTTGCCGAAGACCCCGACCACGTGCGGTTTGGCAATGTCGAAGTAGACCGGGTTCGCCATGTGGGCCTCCTCGTTCTCACCCACTATATGCCTGCCGATCACTCCTGTTCCCTCGAGACCGTGTTCCTCACGGTCCTCCTCGGTCCTTCCCACGCTTATCTTCGGCATAGGGACATTTTGACGCACGTTGAATATAAAATCCGTTCCCCGAGCAAGGATTTATAAACCTCTTTGAACCAAGAGTGACAACATGCCAGAAGGCCCCGAGGAAGAGGAGCTGGACCCTGAGGAGCAGAGGGAAAAGATCCAGAAGGAAGCGGAAGAGATAAGGCAGGGCGAGGACGATTTCGAGGACGACCTCCCGGAAAAAGAGCCGGGAACGAAGGGAGGTCCTTCGCTGAGAGACGAGAAGGATAGCGACGACCCTGTCGAGGATATGCTCCGCTGACACATGTCCCTTACATCTTTTTTACAGGCTGAACCCGAGAGCCACGAGAGATAGGCCTGTGAGGACCAGCCACGTGAAGCCGCTCCACCGCATTATGTATGCGCCGTCCAGAGCCCCTGTCGGTATCTCCGAGTAGTCGAACGGCATCATCTGGAAGACCGCGAAGGATGCGTACATGAAGCTCAGCCTCGGGTCAAGCGTTCCCGCCGCGAGCGACCCGGCTATCAGCGCCAGAACTCCTGTTCCGCGGAGCCAGAACTCCCTCTTGGCCCAGACCGCGTCCACGTCCTTCGCCCAGTGCTCGTACTTCTCGATCCTGAACGAGGACTCCAGCGGGAAGAGCAGGATCAGCGGGATGTTCGTGAGTATGGAGAGGATCGCCCCGACAATTGTAAGGGCGGAGCCCTGTACCGAGACCTGGAGGTCCGCGTACGCGTCCATCCACTGGGCGACCAGCCGGACCGCCAGCTCCCTCGTGGCGACCACTACTGCGGATAGACCGAGGACCACCGCTATGGGCTCCACGGAGTAGGTCCTGAAGTATGTGGCGTAGGCCGAACCCGTTACCAGAGATATGAGAAGGAAGTCCTGGATGTCCTGCCGGTCCGGTATCAGCGGGTCAGCCATCATCAACAGTTTAGTTCTCTGGAGGTTAAAAACCGTGGTTCAGACGAACAGCTCCATCATGTTTTCCGCGAGGTCGTAGTCCTCGGACTGCCGGAATATCTCGGGATACTCCTTTATCTCCTCTATGTGGAGACCTGTCTCGTCCTCACCGTACCTTTCCTCGACGACCTCCCAGGGAACCATGTAGGCTTTCCGCGCCCTCCCGCGACCTCTCTTCAGCTCGACCGCGAGGTAGCCGTTCCTTCCGCTCCTGCGGAAGAAGTCCGAGATCCTCTCGACCTGGTGTCCTTTCTCGGAGTGGGAGAAGTGCTGGGAGAAGTAGAGCTTGTTGGTCGACGAGGTCTTGACGGACTTGTTCTCTATCCCCATGTAGAACGTCTCGTGCTCCGAGTCAACGAGGACGTCACAGAGCTGGGATGAGAACCTGTGCTGCTTCTTCCTGTGAGCGATCCCTCTTATGTCCTCCTGCTCAAAGAACCTGTTGAACGCGTTCACCAGGGACCTCTCGAAGTCCGTCATGTAAGAGAGTTGGACCCGGCCACGGATAAATGGTTACCTCCTGGCCCGGTAGAACTGGGAGAACGCGACGACCAGCATCGAGAAGCCGAGAACCATGTAGACCAGGTAGTCAGCGCCCTCCATGAAGTTCACGATCCCGACTGAGACCGCGAAACCGGCCGCGAAGAAAGCCGCCGAGTAGCTCAGCTTCTCCGGGTCCAGGCGACCGTCTAAATCCATGTATGAGATGAGAGAACTCCTCCAACTTAAATTTTTCAGAAATCCCCGAGGCCGGCCTGGCTCGGCTCCTGGAGGACCTTTCCGGATGTCAGCGCGATCGCCATCCTGCCGTTCGAAAGTATCTGGCCCTTCACGGATCTGAGCTCCCCCGAGAAGCGGCCGGCCCTCTCCACGTTCCGCGGAGAGATTTCCGGGTAGGCGGTGAGTGACTGGACGTCCACGGTCTCCGCCTCCAGCCCCAGTTCATCTAACTTCTCCCCGAGGACGCTGTCCGCGGCTCCCAGCTTCTTCTCCTTCGCTATCCTCTCGCTGAAGCCGCGGTCCGACATCTCGGATTCACGGTCCAGCGCCTCCTGACTGCTCAGGCCTCCGGAAATCTCTGCGGCGTGGTCGGCGCCCTGCTCCACCCATCTCTTCTCCAGCCTTGAGGACCTTGCGACCCCGACTTTCACCGCTTTTCCGCACTGCGCGAGGTAGACGCTGAAATCGTCGTCGGTCTCGATCCCGGACCTCCCGGTGACGTAGTCCCGGTAGTAGTCCTTCCTGCGGCATTCGCTGCACTGGTCCCCCGAATCTATCTCCCTGAACCCGGGGCAGGGCTTCATCTCTCCCTGCTCCACCCAGTGCCCTGTACACCTCCTCTTACTGCCTATCTCGAAGTCGAGCTTTTTCCCGACCGGGAGCTCCTCCTCCCGGTAGCCGTCCGCGGTCGCGGTCCTCAGGACGGCCCTCCAGTCCTCATCCTTCCTCCACTTCACCTTCACTACTGCTCTCATCTTCAAGCGCCTCCTTTACCGGTTTCCTGTGGCTCGCACCGACGAACGCCACTATCTCGGCCCCAGGGTTCTCCTCCCGGACCGCCTTCAGGTTCTCCGTCATCACGCGGTTCCTCTCCTCGAAAAGTATCGTGTAGAGCTGCGGAAACATCTCCTCCAGTTCCTCCACCATCTCGTCTATCTGGTCCTGCTCAGGGATGACCGACGGGTCGTATCCGAACGGCCCCATCACGAAACCTGCGAGTATCGAAAGGACTACCTTGACCTTCTCCTTGCGGCTCATCTGCCTCAGCCGGTCCACCGTTATCCTGATATCCTGATCTATTAGCGCCACGTCGTTGCCCCTCTCGACCGATCTCTCGTAGGCGTAAAGGAGCTCCCGGCCCGGCATAAGACCCGTCCTCTTCCCTATGAAGTCCTGGAACCTGCTTATCAGTCTGAGGAACAGCGGTCCCTGTGAGCGGTCCTCGTCATCGAGCAGCGACTGGAGCCTCAGCGGGTCCAGCTCAAGCGCGACTATATCGGGGTCGTGGCGGCTGAAGGCTTCGTCTATCAGCTCTATACTGTCCCGAGAAACATGGGAGGTCCCGTACAAGTGTATCTCTTTCATTGGTTGTAAAACTGGCGGGTTCCCGCGGGTCGATGCCGGCTCAACGACCGGTGATCCACCGGGCGTCCTCAGGTCCGCCACCCCCCGAACATGCAACGGACTGCTTAGGGCTGCTCCCGCCAGGGCCTGACCCGGTTCACAGCTCGCTGCATCCCGGAGGACGGACCGTCGACAGACGGTCGGAGGGCCGGATCGTCGACCCGGCACCTTCCCGTGGTTTTCGGCCCCTGCGACGGGGATTTCAGGTTACAGGCGGCCCCGAACCGCCCGGCCTACCCATGTAGTTGAAACCGGTTGGTAATGTTAAAAGTTGGATGGTCTACCTCGCGGCCAGTCTCTGCCTCCAGTTTGACACCACGTTATCCGGCAACATCCCGACCACTATGAGCCCGAATATCAGGAGATACAGCGCCGGCCCAAGATCGATGAAGGCCACCAGACTCTCCGTCGAGTAGACCGTGGCTATGTAGGCCGTGAACGTAAGTCCTGTCATACCGGATATCGCTATGAGGATGGCAGACCCTATCCTCTGCCTTTCAAGGAGTATGTAGTAAGTCAGAGACGCGGCGAGGAACGACAGGTAGTATAGCGGATTGCCCTTCATCCCGGAGGACCCGACCAGAAGCGTGAACACCACCATCAACAGCATCAGGAAGTTCTTCCTTCGCTCCTGCTCCTCGTCCTTTATCCAGATGCTGGCCATGGAGAAAAATTCACACAGCTATTTATCAAACCGGCTCATTCCGCCAGCAGTTCTGAGCCCTTCACCACTACGCTGGCCAGCGAGATCGCGGCCATGTATGCGGCGGAGGCGCTCCTCGAGAGATCCATCGAGTACCTCGAGAAACGGAAAGAGATCTCCGCAGAGACCCTGACGGCCGCCTCCCTAAGAAACCCGGCTAGACTCATAATCTGCACCTCATATCTCCAGTTCCATGTCCTGCTCGGCGATCCTGAACCCGCGGTCCTCAAGTTCCTGTCGCTCGTCCGAACCCTCTCTCAGGACCGGGTTGGTGTGGTTGATGTGCGTGAAATAGATCTCGGTTTCGAAATCCTCCATCTGGTCCATCGTCTCCTCTATCGGGGGATGAGGGACCTCGTCGTACCTGTCGATCTCGTCCCTGCTCCAGAAAGTACCATCGATTATGGCGATATCCGCCTCCCTGATCGAACCGACCACTGAATCGCTCCACTCGTGGATGTCAGGGACGTAGTAAAGTGTCTTCTCTGGGCCTTCAAGGAAGTAGGTCGAGACCTCCCTGTTCAGGTTCTCGTGGTGCTCCTCTCTTACCTCAAGATCCACTCCCTGCAGATCCTTCCTTTCGCCGTCCTGGACCTGAGAGATATCTATGTTATCCCTATCCACAAGGTACCTGTACGGGTCGTTCTTCATAAGGAAGTTCTCCACCCGGTCGTTGCAGAAGACCGTGACGCCGTTCGCATCGATCCCCTGCTCTCCGAAGAAGAGGAGACCTGTAGCATGACCGATCTCGTGATGAGGTATGAAAACACCGTCTATGTATTTCCCTGAGATCTGGTTCCGGATATCCGGGCTGGCATCGATCAGGTATCTGAACGAGTCCTCGCTGGAGTCCTCACGAAGCAGTATCGAGGAAACGAACTTCTGCCTGCATGGGTCTTCCCTGGCGGCCTGACAGAGCTCACACTCACAGCCCATATGCGGAAGCCCGCCGTCCTGTATGTTGCCAAGTATCTTCACCTCCATCCCGGCTATCCCCTGTAAAACCGCTCCCACCTTAACATTAAAAAGACTGGCAGGTCCTTTTTCCCCTATGAGTAGTGATCGTTTTTGCCCCTGTCTCCCGGAATGAACGCGGAGAGATGAAACTTTACCGGGGCGGGATCACTATTTCTGGACCGAGTTTTCCGTCGGAAAAAAGGGTGCTTCACGGGCAGAGACGCCGGGATGGCAGAGGAGTTATGCAGCCGCCTGCAGAGCGGCTTACCGGGGTGCAAATCCCCGTCCCGGCTTCAGAGGTGTTCCCGCGGTGAAACTTCCTCCTGGACAGCGACCCGACGCATCGGAGCTCTACACCCTTGAAGAGGCGGACCGCGAGGTCAGGGAGGAGGTCCCGCCATCCGGCAAGCTGGTTTACTACACGCTGAAGCAGGAGGGAGAGATGTCACAGCCAGCCCTGAGAGATGAGACACTTCTTGACGAGAGGACGGTCAGGAAGGGACTGGAGGACCTTGATGAAGTCGATGTAGTCTACGACAGGCCGAACCTGATGGACGCGAGATCCGACATATACGGGCTGAAAATCGATGAGTTCCTTGAAGGTGATGGTCACGGGACCGACTGATATAGCCGCGGCAGTCACTTACAGCCCGGAGAGAGACCGCTTCCTCCTCCTGAAGCGTGGTGAGGACCGTGAGGTCTTCCCGGGACGCTGGGACTTCCCCTCCGGCAGGATAGAGGACGAGGAACCTGATAGGGCCGCACTGAGGGAGCTCAGGGAGGAGACAGGGTTGCTGGGCGAGGTGATGCGGTCCGGGGAACCGTTCCCCGTCGAGACGGATTACGGGGAGTTCGTGGTCCATCCCTTCCTCGTCAGGGTCGGAGATGAAGAGGTTGAGCTTTCAGGAGAGCATTCTGAGAGCAGATGGGTCGACAGGGAGGAGATCCGCGGTATGGACACCGTGAAATCACTTGAGAAGGACCTCGAAAGAGTTGACGTGATATAGATGACAGGAGAAAAATTCAGGACTGTGGTCAAAGCACTGATAACCTGCAACGGAAAAATACTGATAGGAAAGAAGGAAGAGGACGACGAACACCCGATAGGCGGTGAGTGGCACATCCTCGGCGGACACCTCGAGAAGGGAGAGCAGATGGAAGAGGCGGTCCGACGGGAAGTGAAGGAGGAGACCGGCCTCGAGGTCGAGGTCCACCAGGTGGTGGACGTCATGACCTTCCCCTGGGAGGACGGGGACGACAGGAACTCGGTCCAGGTCCTCTACCACTGCGAATCCGAGAGCATGGACGCGGAACCGATGGAGGACCTCCAGCAGGTAGAATGGGTGGAGCCAGAGGACCTGAAGGACGAGTTGAATGAGAAGGAGGAGAAAAGGCTGGAAAACCGGGAGCCCCAGGCGGGTTTCCTGGAGAAACTCGAGGAGCTGTACCTGGGATGACCGAGATAAAGTTCCTGAGACATTTCCAGACCCAGGTCCAGCCCGGGAAACCCGCGTCCGATTGGCCCCTTTCAGAGAGTGGAGAGGAGAACTCGAAGGAATTCGTGGAGAACAGGCTGCCATGGGTCGACGCGGTGTACACCAGCACCGAGGAAAAAGCGATGAGGACCGCGAGGGCGGCCGCGGAAAAGCTCGATGTCGAGATGGTGAAGACTGATCTGCTGGCGGAGGTGGACCGGTCCGCGACCGGGTTCATCGAGGACCACGACCGGTACGTTGAGATGGTCCGGGAGTACCTCTCCGGCAGAGAGACGCGCTGGGAGGACCGGGAGGAGGTCCGTGAGCGTTTCCGCGGGTTCCTGGAGAAGGTGGAGGAGGAGTCGGATCACGACGAGGTCCTTGCTGTGACGCACGGGATGTTCCTCTCGCTGAACGTCCCACACGGGAAAAATTTCGAGTTCTGGGAAAACCTCGAGTTCGGCGAACTCATCGGCTACGTCAGGTGAAACTGTAATATGACACTGAAGCTGTTCAACACGCTGAAGCGCGAGAAGGAAGAGTTCAAACCCATCGAAGATGGAAAGGTCCGGTTCTACAGCTGTGGCCAGACCATCTACGACGACCTTCACGTCGGTAACGCCCGGGCGTACGTCGTCTGGGACACTCTCAGGCGCTACCTGGAGTGGAAGGGATACACGGTCCGCCACGTCCAGAACATCACCGACGTGGGCCACCTGACCGACGACGGCGACCAGGGCGAGGACAAGGTGGAGAAAAGGGCCAGGAAGCTGGGCCTGGAGCCGATGGAGCTGGTCGAGGACCAGATAGAACGGTACTTCGAAGACACGAAGGCTCTCAACGTCGAGAGGCAGGACATAGTGCCGCGCGCCACCGGCCACATCAACGAGATGATCGAGTACGTACAGCGCATCTACGACAACGGGTACGCGTACGAGGTCGACGGCAACATCTACTTCGACGTGGAGAAGTTCGCCGGCGACTACCCGTACGGCGAGATGGCGAGGAAGGACCTGGAGCAGCTGAAGGAGGAGGCCGAGTCACGTGTCGAGCCGGACGACAGGAAGAAGAACCAGTACGACTTCGCTCTCTGGCTGAACGCGGACGAATCCCACCTGATGAAGTGGACCGCGAAGTTCGAGTTAGACGGCGAGCTGGTCAGGTCCGAGGGTTACCCGGGCTGGCATATCGAGTGCTCGGTGATGTCCCAGCAGTACCTCGGCGACGAGTTCGACATCCACGCCGGTGGAAAGGACCACATCTTCCCCCACCATCCGAACGAGAGGGCGCAGTGCTTCGCCGCGAGCGGAGAGGGACAGGCACGGTACTGGCTCCACAACGAGTTCATACAGGTAGAGGGCGAGAAGATGTCGAAGTCAGAGGGTAACTTTTACACGGTCCGTGAACTCCTGGACGAGGATTTCTCGGGCGACGCGATCAGGCTCTACCTGCTCTCCTCCCATTACAGGTCCGAGACGGACTTCTCCCGCGAGGGACTGGAGAAGGCGGAGAAAGAGCTCGACAGGGTCAGGAGAGCGGTCAAGAGGACCGGTGCGGAAGGCTCCGGCCTGGACCGTGAGGACCCCGAGGTGGACCAGCTGGTCAGGGAGTTCGAGGACGCGATGGATGACGACCTGAACACCGCGAGAGCCAAGCAGGCTCTGATGGAGGCCGTTAAGGGCGTCAACGAGATGATGGCGGAGGACGAGGAGCCCAGAGAGAAGATCGGCGACGCGGTGGTCGAGCTGTTCGGGGTCCTCGGCGTCGACGTGACGCCTGAAGCCGGAAAGAGGGAGGCCGAGATGGCGGACACCCTGCTGGAGCTGAGGGAAAAGTTCCGTGAGAGAGAGGACTACGAGACCTCGGATTACATACGTGACCGGCTCGAGGAGCTCGGTTTCGAGGTCGAGGACACTGATGAGGGCTCGGAGTGGTTCCGCTGAGAATCAGTGCATCTGTCCGCGGTGGATCCTCATGCCCTGCTTTGAGTCGAACTCCTTTCCGCAGTCAGGGCATTCCACGGGTTCCTCTTCCTGTTCTTCGCCTTCTTCATCTTCCTCTTCGGCCTCTCTCTGTTCGTCCTTTTCCTCTTCTCCCTCGTCGAATATCTCTTCGGCGCGGTTCTCCGTTATACCGAGCATCTCCTTCGCCTTCTCTTTCTGCCTCTCCGCCTTGTCGTCTCCTGCCATCACCACGGGGATTAGTTCTCCGGCCTTAAACAGGTTAGGGAGTTCTTAAGAAAGTGGAGGAAATATATTTCCGGCCGGAGAGTACTTTACTCCCCTTCTTTTTCCGCCCGCTTCCTCTGCTTGTGGTCCGGTTCCGCGTTGAAGATTTCATCGGCCCTGTCGTCACTTATACCGAGCATCTCCTTCGCCTTCTCGAGCTGCTTCTCGGCGTCGTCAGTGGTGTCCATACCCCTTTTTTCAGGTCCGGGATTTAAACAAGTTCGGTGAAGTTCTCCCTGAACTCGTCGTAGTACTCGACGGGGAGTGAGGCGCCGGCTGCCTTCCTGTGTCCGCCTGCCTCGGCACCCTCTTCCCGGGCTCCCTCGGGTATCGCCTGCTGGAGGAGCTCGCCCAGGTCCACCCTTCCGCTCTGGCACCGGGCGGAAAGGTTCACCTCGTCGTCCTTCTGTATCACTATGTGTATCCAGTCAGGGGTCTTCGCGGACATGTTTGTCGCGATGCTGGAGTTGATGTGGAACTCGGAGTCGAGCTCGAAGAAGATGATACATTTCTCCCTGTCTATCTCCCTCTCCTCCTCGTAGTTCTCCATCAGCCTGTTGAACTCCTCCTGCATCTCCAGGTAGACCTCGTATACCCTCCGGTAAGGCTCCTGTGCCTCGAGCTCCTTCAGGTCCTCGGACTCCATCAGGGCGTCGTAGGCCAGCTTCGCGTAGTGCTGGGAGTCCCTGTACGGCTTGATGTTGAGGACCGACGAGTACCTGCCGTACTCGCAGTTCTTCGCCAGCTCCTCCTGCGTGAGCTCTGAGGGGAGGTACTGTGAGTAGTTCTTCTCCAGCTCCTCGAAAAGCTCGGGGCAGGAATCCACGCCGAAATCCTGTATGACGCCGAGACCTGCGATCCACCTGAGCTCGTCTCTCAGACCGAACTCCGCGGCTATATCAAGGCAGACCTTGCTCGCCGGTATGTAGACCTCCTCATCGTACTCCCGCGGATTGACGAACGGCACGTCGGGTTTCCGCTCGAAACTGTGGTGGTCCACGACGAGAACATCTACGCCGTGATCGTCCTGCAGCTCCTCCAGATCCGAGGGCTCGAGGTTGAAGTCAAGAACTATCAGGACGTCGGAGTCCTTCAGGTCCTCCATGTCCTCCTCGGGAAGGTGATACACTCTCTGGGAAGGTATGCGGACCTCGTCGGCTCCGTGTCCGCGGACCTCCTCAAGGACCTTTGATACAAGCACCGATGAGGAGGTCCCGTCCATGTCCCAGTGATGGATTATGGTGACTTCTTCGTCCGCTTTTATGTCTTCAAGGAATTCTACAGCGGGCTCTAATTTTTCTGGCTCCATGGAGACCATCTCGCGGCGAGGCTTTTTATCTGGAAGGTTCAGAGAAACTGAACTCTGCTTTTCTGTCCCTGAACTCTACCTCGCCGGTGTGCTGGAGCTGATCTCCATCGAAGACTACACCCGAGACGTTCACTCTGCCCCGGATCACGTCCTCGTGCTCTCTGAGGGCCTCGGTGTCACCCGAGAAAGCGAGCCGGACCTTCTCATCGACCTCAAGACCGGCCTCCTTCCGTCTCTGCTGGACCTCCCGGACCACCTCGGAGACGAACGCCTCATCGAGCAGTTCCTCCGTCCGTTCCTCGTCGAGGTAGACCGTGCCGGAGGAGAACTCCTCTCCCTCCATACCTTCGGGCACGTGGGTCCGGACCTCGAACATCTCCGGTCCGAGCTCATGTCCCGCGACCTCGACTTCCTCGCCGTCCTCTACGGTTTCGGCGACTTCGGAGTGGTCGAGGTCCTCCAGCGCGGATTCGACCTCGCCGACCGCGTCACCGAGCTCCGGTCCGGCGTTCGAGTAGTCAAGCTTCACCTCGTAGTCGAGGTTGACGCTCTCGAACCTGACCTCCTTCGCGTTCAGGCGTTCCTCGAGGAGGTCTCTCAGGTCGTTCACCGCTTCCCTGACCTCGTCGTCTCCGCTGACAGTGACCTCCTTGACGGGGTGGCGGAGCTTGATGCCCTTCGCCTGTCTCAGGCGGGCGACTGCCTCCTCGATCTCCTGGAATATCTCCATGTGGATCTCGAGGTCCCTGTCGATCAGGTCGTACTCCGGCTCGGGGTAGTCCTCCATGTGTATGGAGTCCTCGCCGTCCCAGAGGTACTCGGTGAGGTGCGGGACGAACGGTGAGAGGACCTTCAGTAGCTTCCCTGACACGTGGTTCAGGGTCCATTCCGCCGCCTGGCGGTCCTCGCCGTCGTATCCGGGCTTCAGCCGGTCCCTTATCATCTTTATGTAGCCGCGGGAGAGGTCGTTCTTCGTGAAGTCCTCGACCTTTCTCGCCGCCCTGAAAGCCTCGTAGTCCTCTGAGGAGTGCTGGATCACCTCCTCTATCAGCGAGTTGAGCCTCGAGATTATCCACCGGTCCTCGGTCTCCAGCTCCTCAGGCCTCTCAACCTCCTCGGCGTACGTCTCGCGGTAGTTGTAGACGTTCCAGAGGATGTTCAGGAACTCCATGTTCTGCTCCATACGCTCCCAGGTGAAGTTCAGGTCCTCTGCCGGGTCGCCGGACAGCAGGAAGAAACGGAGGATGTCGCGCCCGTACTTCTCGATCGCCTCCTCCGGCGATACCACTATACCTTTGGACTTGGACATCTCCTTCCCGTCGAGCATTACCTTGCCGTGGTATATCACGTTGGAGAACGGTCGCTCGCCCCAGGTCATCTGGGAGGTTATGAACTGGCTGTTCCACCAGCCCCTGAACTGGTCGAAGCCCTCCAGCTCCAGGTCCACCGGTCCCTCGTCCTCGAAGGTGAAGTCGACCTCGGGATGTTTCAGCGATGCCCAGGGAGCGACGCCGGAGTCGAACCAGACATCGAGAACGTCGGGGATCCTCTCCATCTCTCCACCGCATTCGTCGCAGTCCAGTGTCACCTCGTCGATGTACGGACGGTGAAGGTCGTCAGGGACCTCCGGCAGTTCGGAGCGGTCCCCGACCACCGTGGTGTTGTCGCAGTCGCCGCACTCCCATATCGGGAGGGGTATCCCCCAGTAGCGCTGGCGCGAGACCGGCCAGTCGCCCAGCTGGTCAAGCCACTCGTGGAACTTCTGACCCGCCCAGTCCGGGGTCCAGTTCACGTCCTCGTTGTGCTCCACCAGCTCGTCCCTGAACTGGGTCGCACCGAAGAACCACTGCGGGATGGAGAGCTGGAGAAGCGGCGTGTCGCAACGCCAGCACTTCGGGTACTCGTGGTGGACCTCGCTCGAGTACACAAGTTTCTCGCCGAGATCCCTCTTTATCCTGTCGTCGGCGTCCTTGACATAGACGCCCTCGTAGTCGCCTGCCTCCTCAGTGAACTGTCCCTTCAGGTCCACGGGCGAGATCAGTTCAAGGTCGTACTCCTGTCCGACCTCGTAGTCCTCTCTTCCGTGGCCCGGGGCGGAGTGGACCAGTCCTGTCCCCCCCTCGAGGTCCACGTACCTGTCGGAGAGAACCACTCTTCCCGTGACCTCTCTCTGCGCAGGGACGTGCTCCTCCAGCGGGTTGTCGTACTCCATGCCCTCCAGTTCGCTGCCCTCGACCTGCTTCAGGACCTCGTAGTCCTCAACACCGAACTCATCCATCAGGTCGTCGACGAGCTCGGAGGCGACCCACAGCTTCCTCCCGTCGAACTTCACGAGGGAGTACTCGTAGTCGGGGTGGACCATGACCGCGGTGTTCGCGGGAAGGGTCCAAGGGGTGGTCGTCCATATCAGGAACGACTCGTCAGTATTCTTTATCGGTAGCTCGACGTACACCTCCGGGTCCTTCAGCTCGGTGTACTCGATCTCGTTGTACGCGACCGCTGTCTCGCACCGCGTACAGATGTGGACCGGGTACTGGTCCTCGTACAGGTATCCCTTCTGGAACGCCTGCTTGAACGTCTGCCACGCACCCTCTATGTAGTAGTCGTGGTAGGTGACGTACGGGTTCTCCCAGTCCATCCAGACGCCCATGTCGTTGAAGTCCTCGTTCATCTCGTCGATGTGCTGGTCCACGAACTCCTGGCATTTCTCGATGAAGTTCTCGACCCCGAAATCCTCGATGTCCTTCTTCTTCTCGAATCCCTCCTCTTCTTCGACCTTGTTCTCGATAGGCAGGCCGTGGGTGTCATAGCCGGGCTGGGCGTGGACATCGTACCCCAGCTTCCTGTGGAAACGGATGTAAAAATCCTTCAGGGTCTTGTTCAGGCCGGTGCCCATGTGGATGGAGCCGGTGGCGTACGGCGGACCGTCCAGGAAATAGAACCGCTCGTTCCCCGAGTTCCGGTCCAGGACCCTTTTCCTAACGTCGTTTTCCTTCCAGAAATCCTTGACTGCTGATTCTACTTTTTCGGGATTGTAGTCCGTCATGTTACGCGAGATGGACTCTGAAAGTTAAAAGGATTTTCAAGCCGGTGCTTAACACCGATTTAACCCGCGGAACAGTAAAGTTTACATCAGTCCGTGGACCGGGTACATCCATGGAAGAAGCTGACTACATCTGGATGGACGGCGAGACGGTCAAATGGGAGGAGGCGAAGGTCCACGCCCTGTCCCACGCGATGCATTACGGGACCGCGGTCTTCGAGGGGATAAGAGCCTACGAGTGCGACGGGAAACCCTCGATATTCAGGCTGGACGACCACATGGAGAGGTTCATCGATTCAGCGGAGATAACAGAGCTGGAACTCGAGAGGTCGAAAGAGCAACTCGTGGAGGCGACGGAGGAACTGATACTGGAGAACGAACTTGAATCCTGCTACATCCGGCCGCTCGCCTTCCGGGGCTACGGATCTATGGGACTGAACCCGCTGGAAAACCCCGTCAGGACCATGATAGCCGTCTGGCCCTGGGGCGCATACCTCGGCGAGGACGCGCTGAAGAACGGGGTGGAGGTCCAGACCTCGTCGTGGACCCGGCACCACCCCAACGTCATGCCGACCAAGGCTAAGGCATCAGGCAACTACGTGAACTCGGTCCTCGCGAAGATCGAGGCAGCGAAGAACGGGAAGGACGAGGCCCTGATGCTCAACACGGATGGTTTCGTCGCGGAGGGAAGCGGAGAGAACTTCTTCATCGTGAGAGACGGGGAGATAGTGACTCCGCCGTCGGCGGATGTCCTCGAGGGGGTGACACGTGACTCGGTCATCGAGATCGCGGAGGACCTCGGGTACACGGTCCGTGAGGAGAAGATGACCAGGGACCAGGTATACCGGGCGGACGAGGCGTTCCTCACCGGGACCGCCGCAGAAGTAACTCCCGTCGCCGGGGTAGACGACCGGAATATATCCGACGGAAGGGGGCCTGTCACCCGGGAGATCCAGTCGACTTTCATGGACGCGGTCCGGGGAGAGATAGACGATTACAGGGACTGGCTCCACGTCGTGGATTAATCCCAGTCCATGCTGCCGTCGCTCCTTCTCCTTCTTCCACCGCTATCTTTTTCTTCCTCACCTTCATCTTCCTGCTCCGGTTCTCGGGGATCCTCATCTTCCTCCCGGAACTTCTGGGAGTCAGGATGGGGTTCGATGGTCGCCTCGCCGAAGGATACGTCGACGGATTCCATCGAACTCTGTATCTCCTGAAGTTCATCCTGTAGGTCCTCCTTAGGCTGGAAGATAGCTCCGGTCGGCGTGCCGGCGGTCTCCTCGTCCTCGAACCGGGGGAAGACCTGTATGTACGCGTGGTCCACCATCTGTCCTCCTGTCTCACCGATGTTCATCGTGATAGAGGCGCCGTCCGCGCCGAGACCCTCCTCGGCCTTTTTCGCAGCTTCTCTCGCGAGCTCCATCGCCTCGCTGTATTCGCCGGGCGAGAGATTCATCACCGAGTCCACGTGATCCTTCGGGACCACCATCGTGTGACCCCTCGCCCTCGGGTTTATCTCGAGCCAGGCGTAGAAGTTTTCAGATTCTCCCACCAGAAGCAGCTGGTCAGGGTTCGAGATCAGCTGACAGAAGGGGCACTGGTCTCCCTGTGGAGGCATAGGACAACCTTCTGATCCAACTCTCTTTACTCTAACGGCTCATGCTCGATGGTTTTATAAAGATTCGCGGGGAGTGTAGAGATACAGTTTACGGTGCATATCTATGCCTGAAGATTCTGAAGAAGGTTACGCGGAAGTTGAAGTTGAGGAAACCGAAGATGAAGAAGTAGCAGAAGAGGAATTCGAGGACGAGGTTCCAGAGGAAACTCCCGATGAGACACCAGAGGAGTCACGGGAGCCTGAAGAGACAGGAGAGGAGTCAGAGGATGAGGAAGAGTTCGACAAGCCTGTCTCGGAAGGAGAGGTAGTGGAACTTGAGATCGAGGACCTCGGAAGCAAGGGTGACGGAATCGCAAGAGTAGAAGGTTTCGTTGTTTTCGTCCCCGGAGGCGAAGTAGGCGAGAGCTACGACGTAGAGATCACTTCGGTTGGACGGAAGTTCGCGTTCGGAGAGATCCAGTAACGCGGACCCACCTGGTTTTTTATCTTTTCCAGCGACTGGAGAGTTATGAGGTTCAGGCTTTTCGCCGTCGCAGTGATACTGGTTTCCGCTTTCACCGGAACATTGATAGCCCGGAAGGGGCTGGTGGAGGACACTGTGAGAGATATCACCCGGAGCCCGCACAGGCATGCTCTTTTCTATGTTGTTTACAACGGCTCGGAACTTAACTTCACTTCAGAGCGTTTCCAGCTGAACTCGGGCGCGGTCCACCTCGAGAACGGCCGTAACCATATAGTCCACGCTCACAGGAGAGACGTTTCCTGGCGGAGATTCCTGAAAACCCTGAACATAGGCCTCCAGAGGAACGGTTCAGAGCTCTGCATGCAGGTGTACCAGAGGGAGTTCTGTGGGAAAGGGAGGGTCGTACTGAACGGCAAGGTGAGCCCTGACCTGGACCAGAACATTGAGCAGGGCGACAACTTCCTGATAATAATCCAGGACAGGGAAATGAAGGCGAAGATCAGGGACTACATGGAGCGACAGCTCCCGCGCCAGTACATCCCCGAAAGCATGAGAGGGATGAGGGTATGAGGACCGTCCTCGTGAGGTTCAGCAGTCTCGGGGTGAAATCGGGCCCGGTCAGGAAGAGGATGAAGGCCGTGCTGAGGCAGAGGGTCGAGGACCGTCTCGAGTACGAGGAACTCGGATACGACAGGGTCTCGGAGAGACCCGGGAGGATAGTCGTGTTCGGCACCGGGGAAGCGGAGAGAGCCGCCGAAAAAATCCGTGAACTGCCCGGTGTGGCTTCTGTCTCCCCGGCCATCAGGACAGGTCCTGATATGGAGGAGGTTAAGAAAGTCTCGGAACGGTTCGAGATCGGCGAGAGTTTCGGCGTGAGAGCCAACACCGCAAACATCGGACTCTCCAGCAGGGAGGTTGAGCAGGAGCTCGGCGCCCACATCGAGGACGTGACGGGGTCCCGGGTGGACCTGGACGACCCCGAGACATGGATAAGGGTGGACCTGAGAGGGGATAACGCGTACGTGTTCTCGGAAAAACTCGAAGGGCCCGAGGGGTTCCCTGTCGGATCCGAAGAACCTCTTGCAGCGCTCATTAGCGGAGGTATAGACTCTCCTGTCGCGGCCCACCAGGTCATGACAAGAGGAAGCGACATAACACCTATCTACTTCTACAACAGGCCGATAGCCGCGGAAGACCACCTGATGAGGTTCGAATCATCTATAAAGAAGCTGGAACGTTTCAACCCGGGAAAAAAGTGGAATTACTACGTCGTTGACATGAACGAAGTCAACCAGGAACTCATGGAGGTGGGAAAGGGCCGTATGGTGGTCCACAGGAGGATAATGTTCCAGACCGCAGAGAAGATAGCGGAGAGAGAAGGGCTCACAGGACTTGTCACGGGCGAGTCGATAGGGCAGAAATCGTCCCAGACCCCGCGGAACCTTGAGGCCAGTTCAGAGGCTGTCTCCAAGCCCGTTCACCGGCCACTGCTTACGTGGTCCAAGAACAGCATCGTGGAGAAGGCGAAGGAGATAGGGACCTTCGAGGACGCCAAGATATCCTCGGCCTGCCGTTCCATGGCTCCGGATAAACCTGCCACCGAGGCGACAGGCGACCTGATAGAGGAGATAGAGGATACGGTCGATACAGGAGAGCTGGTCCGGCAGGCGGTCGAGGAAGCTGAGAAAACCAGGCTTTGAGATCGGAGAACCAAAGGATTTTTATTGAACCCTGCCCTCTGGGGTAGTTATGTCTCTCAAGGATACAAAGGAAGAGGCGGAGGCACTGCTGGATTCGGCAGAGATGACCATTGAGTCAGTCCCGGGAAGCGGCTCGATTAAGAATGAACTCCAGAGCAAGACCATGGAGCTTGAGAGCACTCTCGAGGAGGCGGAATCAGAGAAAGAGATAAGAGAAAAGATGAAGGAGGTCAAGGATCTGATGGATGACCTGGAGGACCGTGGGATGGATTCATTCCAGGAGCCGGAGGGGGATAACATGATGCCTGACGAGGACGTCCCTCCGTTCTGAGTGACGGTTTCAGATATCCATCTCTTCCTCGATATCTACTTCTTTCCGGTCCCTGAGCGCTTCTCTTATGTCCTCAGCTCTGAGAGTCTTTCTACCGTCATCTTCCGCCAGCTGCCTGGCTTCCTCCACCACTTCCTGTCCCCATGTATCGAGGAAACTGCCGAGAGCTTCCGCAGATTCCTGACTCACTCTCTTCGAGGTGTTTTCTTTTATCAGGTTCTTCATACTTCTGGTTGAGAACTCCATCGCCATCACATCTTTCCATTCCTACCTTCAGAGTTTTAAATATGACCTGAAATGTGATAGGTCAAGACTTATTTTATTTATTTGTTGCATTCGAACTTGAAATCGTGGAACTGGAGAAAAATCACACTATACTGAACTCCGAACTCGCCGTAGAAGTCATGAGCAGCATCGCAGAGAAGAGTAACGGCGATTACGGGAGTAGTCTGGCGGAAGAACTCGGCAAACCTCAGTCCTCCGTCAGCAGAGTTCTCACAGACCTCAACGACGCGGGATTTATCAGGAAAGGAGAGAGAAAAAGAGCGCAGTACTACGTCAACGACTACGAATCCATAGCAGAGTACTGGTACCAGACCATCCACTCGGTGATAAAGGAAGAGGGTGAGGGGAGGGCAGAGTACCAGAGCCTGGAACCCCTGGAGGACCACGAGGAAGAACTGAAGGAGATGTCCGCCGGCTTTTTCAGGAAGACTCTGAGAGATGAGGACCTGGGAGACATGACGGTGTACGAACTTCTATTCACGCACTTCCTCTACTCGATAGTCGCACAGCTCCAGAGGAACAAGGACCTGCTTGAGGACCGAACACACCTTTACTGCGCCAAGTGGGGACTGGTCCTGATGCTTGACGCCGGTGGAAGCCCTGAACTACTGGGGCAGGCAATTAAAGAGGCGGAGGAGTAATAAAATACATGTCCGAGAACAGGAAGCTGGTGGAGGAGACCGTCAGGGCAAACCCGGGGATAGGTTTCCAGGAGCTGAAGGAGAGGACCGGGCTTCCGACGGGAGTGGTCCAGTACCACGTGAGGAAGTCTGAGGACCTTGTCAGGAGGAAGAAGGCCATTCTTCCGAAGGACCGGTGCAAGGAGTGCGTTTTCGGGGGTTTATGCAGGGATAAGTGTTCCCACAAGATCCTGAGGAAGGACCTTGACCGGGAGATAATCGAGATGCTTGAGGAGGGACGGAAGCAGTCGGAGATCGCGGAGGAGCTGGACCTGGACAGGTCCACTGTGAGCTACCACGTGAAGAAGCTCCGGGAAAACAACCTGCTTGAGGGCGACGAGTTGACTCCCGAGGTCCGTGAAGTGCTGGAGATCTGAAGGTTTGAATTTTCTACTATAGCTCTTTAACCGGGAGACCTGTCAATTCGTTTCAGGGTGATAATCTGACTTTCGAAGACCTTGAGGGAAGGACGGCGATCGTCACGGGCGGTTCCTCGGGCATAGGCAGGGGTATCTGCCTCAGGCTTGCCGACGAGGGAGCAAACGTGGCGGTCGCGGACCTCAGGAGAGGCCCTCTTGAGGGCGGAAAACCGACGGACGAGAAAATAGAGGATGAGGGAGGAAGCGCAGTCTTCCTTGAGACCGATGTCTCCGACGAATATTCTGTGAGGTCGACGGTCCAGGACGCGGTCGAGGAGTTCGGCGAGGTGGACCTGCTCGTCAACAACGCCGGCGTTCACCACTCCGCATCGGTGACCGAGGAAACGCTGGAGGGTTTCCACGAGATAATAGACGTCAACCTGAGGGGGACCTTCCTGATGAGCAAACATGTCCTCCGGCACATGACCGAGCAGGGGCTGGAAGGTGACGTCGTCAA
>JBDGSJ010000015.1:0-9188 GCA_042217585.1 Candidatus Nanohaloarchaea archaeon
CTTTGACCTTGGCTCTCTTCGTGTTCAGGTTGTAGGTGTTCTTGCTCCAGTTCTGGACCGTGGAGTACTGGACGTGCGCTCCCTCTCCCACGAAGACCTCGACGCATCCGGCGTGGAGGTTGTGGCGGGAGTACTGCGGTGCGCTGCATCCCTCGATGTAGTGGACCTTCGAGTTCTCCTCCGCTATTATCAGGGTGTGCTCGAACTGTCCCATGCCCCTTGAGTTCATCCTGAAGTAGGCCTGGACCGGTATCTCGACCTCGACCCCTTCCGGAACGTAAACGAATGAGCCGCCGGACCAGACCGCGCCGTGGAGAGCGGCGAACTTGTTGTCCTGTGGCGGAACGCACCGGTTCATGAAGTGCTCACGGACCAGGTCCTCGTGCTCCTGGAGCGCCTTGTCCATGTCGCAGAAGATCACGCCCTTCTCCTCCCATTCCTCCTTCATGTTCTGGTAGACGACCGTGGACTCGTACTGGGCGCCAACGCCAGAGAGAGCCTCCTTCTCCGCCTCGGGGATTCCCAGCTTGTCGAAGGTCTCCTTTATGTCGTCGGGGACCTCCTCCCAGTCGTCGGTCTGTCCCTCGTCCGCGAGGATGAACGGCCTTATCTCGTCGAAGTCAAGGTCCGACAGGTCCGGTCCCCAGTCCGGCATCGGCCTCTGCCTGAAGTGGCGGAACGCGCGGAGCCTTTTCTCCTTCATCCATTCCGGCTCGTCCTTCTCCTCGGAGATCTGCTTCACGACCTCCTCGCTCAGTCCCTTGTCCGACTTGAACTCGGCTCGCTCCTCGTTCCGGTGGTCGAACTTCTCCCTGTTCTTCTCGATGTTTTCGTCGCTCATACAGTAGAATTAGGCGGTCCTAATCTTTAAAATCCGTTCGTCAGGCGTCCTTGATCTCGGAGGACGAGTACTCGCCGCGGCCCGAGACCCTCTCGACCTCGACTTCATGACCGGTCGCCTTCTCCGCCATCTCGCGGACCTCCTCCGGGTCGTGGTCCTGGTCGTACCCCAGCGTTATCACGTCCGGGTCGATCTCCTCGACGGTCGAGTAGATGTCGTCCTCGGAACCCTTCACCGCCCGGTCCACGATCTCCAGCGCCTCCAGCATCTCCTTCCTCTCCCCCGGGCTGAAGACCAGGTCCTTGTCCGTGTGGGTCTTCCGGGCGACCACCACGACAAGTTCGTCCCCGAGATCCGCTGACTCCCTCAGGTAGTGGAGGTGCCCGGGATGGAGGACGTCGAAAGTTCCCTGCGCCATCACTTTTTCCATGGAGAGTTGTGCGTCCCTCCGGGTTACATAACTTTCCGTCTGAGAGCCCAACCGAGTTAAATTTTCGCGAGAAAACAATACCGTGGAGATGAGGCTTGATGGAGAAAATCACGTCGGCGTCCTGAACAGTATCGATGCTCTCTACAGTTCCCTGGACGATCCATCGGTCGAGGTCTCCAGGAACGCACTTGAGAGGTACGAGAGATACGGAGAGGACGACGCCGACCGTCTGGAACACGGCAGCACAGGTTTCACGCTTGAATCCCTCGCCTTCGGAGATGAGATGGAGGATGTGGACCTGGATTTCGAGGTCCGTATTGGAGACTACTCGGAACTCCCGGGACCGGGGGAAGAAGGAGTGAGAGACGTGGAGGAGGTCCGTGGGCTCGAGCAGAGGCCGGGAGAGCCCGGGTACAGATTGGTCGAGTTCTACACCCGGGAGGAGGCTCCGGCCTGGCACGGGTTCATGGATGCGGTCTCGGACGCCCTTGAACCGGACCAGCGTTTCGTCGATTCGAAAGATCCGTCGCTGTACGGCTTCGGTTTCGAGCTCTAGACCTCAGATCGGTCTCTCGGGTACAGGACCGTCGTGCCGGTCCCAGAAGCTGTCCTGCATGTAGCTCCACCGCAGGTCGTCAGGGTCCTCCCCGTAGGTAATAGCGACCATGGCGTGGTCCAGGTCGAAGTCGTCGAGGCCATACTCGCCTGAGTCCACCTTTTCGCGGACCTGTTCCGGCCAGTTCTCTGCTATGAGCACGCCGTTGTCGCCCCAGTTCTCCTCGAGGTACTGCTGGAACTCCGGGTTCAGGTAGGCGAGCGCTTCGGGGTTCTCTTCCAGTATCTCCTCCTTCACCTCCCTTTCGTCGATCTCGCCGTCCAGGAACTCCCTGGCGTCGGCGTAGTCGAAGACTTTTCCCCGTTCGTCCTCGTAGACCGGTTCAGCTTTCCCGGGTTCGATGCCTGCTGTCGTCTCGGCGGTTATGTAGTGCGCGTCCTCCGTGAAGAATCCGACTCTGAGTTCTCCTGTCATCGGGTAAGTTTTGCGGACCACCACTTAAAAATGTATTACTTCGTATTACCCGAAGAACTCTTCGATCTCCTGCCACGGCGCCCTTGTCTCCTTCATGTCGTGGCCGGGCGGGAAGACTTTCCTGTAGTTGCTCCAGTTGTACCTTTTGTCCATGAAGACTATGACTCCTCGGTCGTCCTCGGACCTTATGCACCGTCCCGCGGCCTGTATCGCCCTGTTCATCGCGGGGAAGGAGTAGGCGTACTCCCAGCCGCTGCCGAACTTTTCATCGTAGTAATCTATCAGCGCCTTCGTCTCCAGGTCCGGCCTCCTGAGCGGCAGACCGACTATGAAGACCCCTTTCAGGACCTCGCCTGGGTAGTCTACGCCCTCGCCGAAGCTCCCGGCCGCGACGCCGAGCAGGACCGAGTCGCCGTGCTCCTTCCTCGCCGCGAAGTCGTCAAGTATCTCCTGCTTCTTCCTCTTGTCCATCCCCTGCTCCTCGACGAAGATCTTCCGGTCCGTCCTCTCGGCGAGCAGTTCGTGGACCTGGTGCATCATCTGGTAGCTGGGGAAGAAGACCCCGCAGTTCCCGTCCACGGCCTCGAAGGACTTGGACAGGTACCAGGCGTACTTCTGTAGCATCGAGTCGTCCCTCTCCTCGTACTTCGTGGTCAGGGTCGGGATCACCAGGTCCATCTGGTTCTCCTCGGGGAACGGGGAGTCGAAGGCCACGGTCCTCGTGTCCTCAAGTCCGAGAAGGTCGACGTACATCTCCTGAGGGGTCAGCGTCCCGGACATCATTATCGAGCTCTTCGACCCGTTCAGGGGTGAACGCGTGGATATCTGCGGGTTGAGGCATGAGTACTTCAGCTGTATGTAACGGTTCCCGCCCGAGCTCCGGGTCCTCTTCACGCACCGGAAGAAGCCCTGGTCCTCTCCCTCCCACTGGTCCAGGAACTCCGCGATCGCGGCGCAGTGGCTCTTCTCCTGCTCCTCCTGGACCTCGTCCGCCACCGCGTCAAGGTCCACCTTCAGCTCCTTGTAGCTGTAGAAGCTGTCGATCGAGTCCATGAACTCCTTCTTCTCGACCTCTGCCTCGTGGTCCTCCTGTGAGAGCTTCTCTATCCCGAGGTTCCTCAGAACCCTTTTCAGCTGGTCCAGGTTCTCCTGCTCCTGGTAGTATCCGAACTTCTCCGCCTCCGTTATCGCGCTGTCCAGCTGGGGCATGCTCAGCGAGTACGTGAACAGGCTCCGGGTCCTCGACGGCAGGTTGTGCGCCTCGTCGACTATCAGTATCGAGTCCTCTATCTCCACGTCCGCGCTCTCGAACACTATGTCCCTGACGCCGGGGTGGAAGACGTGGAAGTAGTCAGCGACCACCAGGTCCGCCGACTTCGTCGCGTGCATCAGGACCTGGTACGGGCAGACGTCCTGGCACCGCGCCTTCACCTCCTCCGCGGTAAGCGCCTTTGAACGGACCTCTCTCACCCGCTGCTTCGCCTTCTCCGTCAGCTCGTGGTTCTCCTCGAACGTGTCGTCGTGCCTCGGGCAGTCAGGTCCTTCCCCCGCCCGGGTCGCGGAGTCCGCCTCGCAAAGGTGGTCCTTCCCTATCAGGTCCACGGAGACGATGTCCTCGCCGTGTTTCTCGTTCATCCTTCTCACGGTCTCGATCGCTATCTGGTGCTGGGAGTGTCTCGGCGTCAGGAAGAAGACCTTCTCGTCCTCCCTGACCGCGCTCTCCAGCGCAGGTGTGATCGTGGCAGCGGTCTTTCCGAGTCCTGTCGGTGCGTGCGCGACAAGGTTTTTTCCCTCCTGTATCGCTTCTTCGGCCTCCGAGATCAGCTGGTCCTGTTTCTTTCTCACGGTGTCGAAGGGGAAGAGGTCCATGTGGTTCGAGAGGGGAGGCAACCGTTTAATACCTCCCGACTGGTATTTCAGCACTTTCTTAAACCTGTGTGTACCAGCGAGAGCTATGGGATGGGCCGCGGTAGAGGAGATAGATGAGGCTCTTGAAAGGACGAAGGACCTGCTTCTCCCTTTTGACTGGAAATTGTGGGCGAAGATAGCGGTCCTCGCGCTCTTCACGGGTGGTATGAACGCTCCCTCGATACCTACCGGTTTCGGTGGGGATACCGGAGGCGATTACTCGCCCCCTGCTGGCGAATCCCGGACCTCGATCAATTCGACGGTCTCGGCGCCGATGACAGGTCTCTCACACGAGAGCCCCTCGCTGGGTGTCTCCGCGGTCTTCATAGCGGGCCTGATGCTGGTCTTCGTGCCGATAGTGATATTCTTCCTGGTGATATCAGGGGTGTTCGAGTTCGTGTACTACCAGTCCCTGCTCGACGAGGACGTCCAGATAAGGTCCAACTTCAGCAAGCACTTCGGGAACGGATTGAAACTGGCCGGCTTCAGGTTCTTCTACTTCATAGGATACGCAGTTCTCTTCGGAATGGTGATACTCGGTTTCATGGCCAACTTCTTGGTCGGTCTGCTATTCCTGCTCGCCGCGATTCCGGTAGCTATACTCTACGCGGTATTTGGAGGTCTCACGACCCAGTTCATACCCCTGAGGATGATAGAGACAGGTATGGGTCTCGTTGAGGCCTGGAAGGATTTCTACCCTGAGCTCAGGGCTGAATGGAAAGAGGTCGCGGTCTATGTCATAGCCAGATTCTTCCTCGGGATGGCGGGAGGAGTACTGACGCTGTTCGGAGCACTGGCCCTCCTCATACCCGCCATGTTCGTCATCGGGATACCGGTCGCGGTCCTCTTCGTGATATTCCCGCCGCTGGGAGCTCTGGGTATGGTAGCAGGAATATTCGTATACATCGGTCTGCTCGTCTACTTCGTTCAGGGGCCGGTCCAGACCTACATGAAGTACTACACCATCCTGGTCTACCACGAGCTGACCTCCTGAGATATGTGTGAAAAAAGGAGGAGAAGAGGGGGAGGGGTCGAAGTTTTCTCCTCCTTTTTTACATATCAAAATCGTCGTAGCGGAGCATCAGAAGACGCACCGCCTCGTGGACGGCATCGGTCCTGTCCTTGAAGACTCCCTTCTCTACCATCTCGTCTAGCTTCCTGTTCAGCTGGTCCGATAACCGTACTGATACCGTCGCCATCCACTGTGTAATACAATATCCGCCATCCTTTTTAAATCCTTGGCTATTCTGTATTACAGAGGTCCTCTCCGTTCCTCCACCCTTCTTTCCTCAGGAGGCTTCAGAAGTCGGATAGACTGGCCTGTCTGCCTCCCATCATCCTGCTCTCCTGGACCAGCCTGTGATACAGGAACTTGAACTCGTTGCCTATCCTCATCTTGACGTCCCTGAAGCTGTCCATCTCCTCGGGGTCCCCGAAGGCGTCACGGACCGTTTCACGTATGATCCAGACCCCGAGCGGGGCCCAGTACTCTGGCGTCACCTCTCTCAGGACCAGCGCCTTCGCCTGTCTCTTCCTCTGCCTGAGGTGTTCAAGTATTCCCAGCCTCGTGGCGTAGAATGCGCCGGCTGTCTCCTCCGCGTACTCGGTCCTGCCCGAGAACGGCTCGTAGTTCTGCGCTATGTAGGTGTTCTCGGCGGCGTTCCAGACCGAACCCGGTCTCTTCATCTCTATCAGCTCGTACTCCCATCTGCCGGGGATCAGGAAGATGTGGAAGTGGTTCCCTAGGTAGCTGTTGGTGTGGTACTCGACCTGTCCCAGCTCCTGCCTGTCCTTCACCTGTTCTCTCATCCTCTTCGAGACTATGTCGTCCGAGGCCGTTATGCTCCACCGGGTCGGGACCAGCTTCCTGTTCTCCTCCTGGCCGAGCATCCCGGTCGAGAACGACTGCTGTATCTTGTAGACGTCTATGCCTTTCTCAGAGAGCTCCTGGACCGCTGTCTCGGCCTTCGCGTCGGTGTCGTAGAACAGGTCCTCGATCTTCCGCTCGACCGAGGGGTTCTCCCCCAGCGTGAAGTCCTCCAGGTCCCCGGTCGAGGAGACGGGCTTCACCCTGCCTCCCGAGACGTCAGAGAAAGGTCTCTTCTCGAGCGAGATCTCGACGTCCACGGGGTCCGAGGCCATCGCGACCTCCCTCGAGTCCATAAGGAAGCTGTCGGAGTCCTTCACGTTCAGCCTCTTCTTCGAGTTCACCAGCGAGGTCCTCATCATCGCTATCTTCTCTATATCCATCCCTTCCCTGTACCAGTCTGCCGGTGAATCCATCATCGTGGAGTCTCCGGGATGCTGGGGAGAAAGTATGCCGGTGTTGACCTTGGGGTAGCTGTGGGAGCCTATGAAGACGCTCGGCGGCGAGGCTCCCTGGAACTCCTTCTTCCTCATCGAGGAGGGCATTACCTCCTCCAGCTTCCTCCTGGCTTCCTCCTCGGTTATCCCCTTGGCAAGTTTGCCGTATCCCACAGGTTATACATCCTTCCGAAGAGATTTGAATCTGGTCAAAAAGGTTAAGGCCGCGGACCGAAATCTTTCATGATGCCGACCAAAGAGGAGGTCCGCGAGCTTTACGGGGAGATCGAAGGGATAGTGGAGTCCTACATGTCCCAGAAGGGTGTTGAACCGGGTGAAGAGCTTTCATATGGTCCTGCGGAGGATTTCGATTACCCTGTTGACCCTGTTTCAGGTTCAAAGACCGACCACCTACAGGCGATGATGGGTCTGTCACGTTATCTGTCAGGGCAGATGGAGGAGGAGACGGGTGAAATGTTCTACGGCGAGAGGAGAGAAGACTTTGACAGCTTCATCGACGACAGGACGCTGGGGAAGGACCACTACGTCCAGCTGGGAAACTTCTATCACCGGTTCGCGGTGGATGAAGGGATGGAACCGGGTTTCTCGCCGGAGTCGCTGGTCCTCATGGAGAAAGAGGAGGCAAGGGAGTCCCTGCTTGAGATGCTTGAGGGACTGGAGGAGAAATACCGTCTGAAGGAGATCTAGCCCGTCTTCCAGTGGGGGTCCCTCTCATCCTTGACCTCGACTATCTCCTCCAGGACGTCCTTCTCTCCGCGGGAAAGCAGGTCCTCAAGTTCCCTGAGCTGGCGGTACTCCCTGCCCTGAAGGTTCACCAGCAGGACGTCCCCCTCTTCGATATCCCTTCCCATCGTGACCCCGGTGATGGAGACCGCGACCTCGTCCCCCTTCTCCGCCTTGTCAAGGCTCTCGTTCTCTGCCTGGACGCTCTTCACGTTCCCGAGCGGTTCTCCTTCCTCCGTCATCAGGCTGCTGCCGGGCGTGAGCACGCCGTCGAGTATCTCCGTCCCTACCACCGCGGGATCAGAGGACCTGAATACGCGGTCGTGCATTATACGTATTTTCGCAGGTCTCGACACTTTCTCCAGGGCGTTCTGCCTCTGCTTCCTCTTGAGCTCTTCCCTCCAGTCAACGTAGTCCTCGGTTATCTCGTATATCACCGAGCTCTCGAAGACGGTTATCCCCTGGTCTCTCGCGGCTCTCTCACCCTGCTCCGTCATCTCCGTGTTGAAGACGAGTATCGCGCGGTGCTCGGGTTCCTCGTTCTGGACCTCGGCGACATCTCCCTTGTTCACAGGTCCGACCTCGGCTTTCTGGACCCTGATGTCCTCTTCTTCTACCTCCCGCATCAATGCCTCGAGGGATCCCAGGGAGTCAGCCTTCACGACGACTCCGTGCCTGCTGGTATCGAACTCGGAGAAATCGAGCTCCTCCTCCACCTCTTTCTTAGCTTTTTCGACGTCGGAGGCGGTCCTGACCGGTGCCCCGGGTATGACGCCCTCCAGGTCCTGTGCGGTTATCTTCACCCCTGATGCGGGGTGGAGTTCGTCGACCTCGGAGAAGTCGCGGTCCTCACGGATCTCCTTCAGGGCGTTGGGCTCAAGGAGCGCTCTTATCTCGGTGACCTTTGCTCCGTCCGGGGTCCCGTACACCAGTTTCTCGTCGCTCCTCATCACGCCGTCGTAATGTATCACGTCCACTGTGGTCCCCATCCCCTGCTCCTGCGACACTTCCAGGACGGTGCCCTTGCCCATCCCTTCATCGACCTCGAGCCGGTCAGAGAGGTAGTTCTGTGCCAGTCCGGCGGTCACCATCAGCAGTTCGGGCACTCCCTCGCCGGTCTTCGCGGATATAGGGACCATCGCCACTTTTTTGGTGAAGTCGTCGACGCGGTCGAACCGGTCCGCGACTATATCGTAATCGTTAAGTTCTCCCATCAGGTCGTATATCCGGTCGTCCAGTTCCTGCTGGACCTGGTCCTGCTGCTGTCTCAGGTTCTTCGTGAAAAGTTCCTCGCCGGAGTTCCAGCCGCTCAGCCTGTCTATCTTGTTCAGGGCGACTATGAACGGCGTGTCGGATTCCTTCAGTATCTTTATGGCCTCCTCGGTCTGGGGCTGTACTCCCTGCTCTATATCTATCACCAGGACCGCGATGTCGCTCAGTGATCCTCCTCTCTTCCTGAGGGAGGAGAAGGCTGCGTGCCCGGGCGTGTCGATGAAGAGCACTCCGGGTATGGTTATGTCGCGGTCCAGCCGGTCGAGCAGCGATCCGCAGACGTCCTCGAGCGTTTCGAACGGTACCTCGGTGGCGCCTATCATCTGGGTTATGCCGCCGGCTTCTCCCTCACATATCTTCGATTCCCTGATGTGGTCGAGAAGCGTGGTCTTGCCGGAGTCCACGTGGCCGAGAACGGAGAGTATGGGTTGTCGTGACACCTGAGGCACCTAGAGAAGGATGGAGATTTAAATTTAAAAACCCGCCAGTGGTGGCGGGGGATGAGGTTACTCCTCTTCCTGGACGTAGTCGTGTGACCGGTCCTGTGCGTGGTTCTTCTCGCACTTGCTGGAGCAGAAATGCAGTCTCTCGCCCGAGTTCTTTACAACCATCTTTCCCTCGGTCTTCGGTATCTCTTCGCCGCAGTAATCACATTCCAT
>JBDGSJ010000015.1:9288-33311 GCA_042217585.1 Candidatus Nanohaloarchaea archaeon
GTCATCCCTCCATCTCGGTCTCCTTGATGTGGACTACGTCGTCCTCACGGACAGGGCCGCGGACGTTCCTCACGAGGATCTTTCCCTCCTCGTTTCCCTCGAGGACCCTGCAGCGGACCTTGTTGACGGTCCTGTGGCCCTGCTGGTCCATCACTTCTATGACTTTTGCCTCTACCATCTTTTACTCCTCTTTCTCTAGCAGCTCACTGGCTTTTGAGGAGATATCCTCGACGTCTTCCTCGGCGTTGCCGGGGTTGGTGACTGCGACTGCCGCGGACTGGACGTTGAGTCCTGCCGCGAGTCCCAGCTCTTCCTTGTCAGGGACGAAGGTGTAGGAGATGTCCCTTTCCTCGGCGAGCGAGGGGATGTGCATCACGATTTCCTCCGGGGAGACGTTTCCGGCGATCACGACGAGTTCGGCCTCGTTCCTTTCGACGGCCTTCGTGACCTCGTTCGTGCCTTTGACGACCTCTCCGGTATCAAGTGCTTTTTCGACTGCATTGTAGGTCTGCTCTGCCAGGGTCTCTCCTGGTTCGAATTTCTGGTAAGCCATTGTTTATCTACCTCTCGGGAAACCTCATCAAGGTTATACAGGGATAGGTAGAGAACTTTTTTATACAGGGATGCCGGCTGTCTACTGCTGTTCAGGGTCGAACTCGGCCAGCTTATCGTTCTCGATCCAGTCCATCTCCTCCTCGAGGTCCCGTATCAGAAGATTGAGCCTGTGCTTCTGCCTGTCCGAGTCCGTGGGCATCCCTTCAAGTTCCTCGACTATCCTCTCCTTCAGGAACTCGACAAGTTTCTGCCTC
Organism: Candidatus Nanohaloarchaea archaeon; assembly: GCA_042217585.1. Lineage (GTDB taxonomy): Archaea > Nanohalarchaeota > Nanosalinia > Nanosalinales > Nanosalinaceae > JBDGSJ01. The sequence goes on from JBDGSJ010000015.1 coordinate 10,098, forward strand.
GAGTTTGCGTCCTTGAACTCTTCGAGCTTTTCCTCAAGAGCTTCTCTTTCCATGGAAAGAACTGGGGATATGAGACTTTTATTTTTCGTGTGAGGTGACGATCTCCTGAATCGCCGATTTCCTCTGGTCGAACTCGTCAACGACTTCACGGGTCTCCTTGACGGTCTCGTCGTCCTCCTTCACACCGGTCCTGAGGTAGTCCATCAGGTCCTCCATGTCCCTGGAGAGATCCCTCATCTCGTTCAGCTTTTCTCTCATGTCCTTGAACCGGTCCACGGTAAGGAAGACCGTCTCCTCGTCGGCCCTCACCGGTTCGCCGCTTTCCCTTCCGGCTTCTTCCTGCGGTTCACTGTCTTCTTCCTCAAGGTCCTCCTGGATCCTGTCTAGCTGGTCCGTGGCCTTCCTCTCTGGCTCCGTTTCGGGACCGGACTGAGGCTCCTCGACATCGATTTCTGGCGAATCCTCCTCAAGGTCCTGAACAGGTTCGGCCTCAGGTTCCTCCCCTTCCTCTCCTGGGAAATCCTCTGGCTCGGGTACATCTTCACCGCTCAGGGCGTCCTCGGCAGACTTCTCTTCATCGTTATCTTCCTGTTCCGGGGCTTCTTCCTCGTCCCCTATCATGTTTTCGATCTCATCCATGTTTTCCTTCAGCTTCTCCTTGTCGTCGTCTCCGAGGTTGAACATAGTCCTACGATTGACTGGGTTCCGATCGGGTTTAAAATATTCGGTCCTCACCTGAACTTCTCGGCGTGTCGGCCGGATCTCTCAACGAAGCCATCTATCCTCTCTCTGTAGTCCTCGTCCAAAAGCTTCCCATCCTCAGAGAATACATCTGATACGTTGGATACCGCCAGGTCCGGTCCCGGGTGGCCGCCCAGCGCAAGCGTTACGTCGTGCAGATGGCTCTGTGATCTTACTCCGCCGAACCCGCCGCCTGAAACCGTCACGTACGAGAAAGGCATGTCGTCGTATTCCGGGTAGAGGTGGTCCAGCGCGTTCTTCAGGACTCCCGGGATGCTGTGGTTGTACTCCGGCGAGACGATAACGATCGCGTCGGAGTCCTCAACCGCCTGTCCGAACTCCTCGACCTCGGGGTCCGGGTCATCGGCCCTGTGGCGCCTGTTCTTCAGGAAGGGCATATCGTGTTCTTTGAGGTCGAACAGCCTGGTCTCGTGGTCCCTGGAGGAGAAAGCCCTGCATACCTCCCTTGCGGCGTGAACTGATTTCCTGCCCTCGCGGACCGTTCCGACCAGTACAAGAAACTTCATCCTATCTATTCTTCGTCCTCTTCCTCTTCTCTCTGCTCCTCGGTCTTGAACTCCTCGAGTTCAAAGTTCGCTTCTTCGTCCGCCTGTTCCTTCATCTGGGAGGCGAGAAGGTAGAAGACCATGGAGAGGGAGTTCGCTCCCTTGTTGTTCGCGGGTATCACGAGGTCCAGGTTTTCCGTGCTGTTCTCCGAGTCGGCTATCCCTACGACCGGTATCTTGGCGCTGACGGCCTCTGTTACGGCCTGTCCGTCCTCCTCGGGGTCTGCCACGAGCACGACTTCAGGCTCTCTGAAGTTCTCTGACTGGGGATTTGTCAGCGTACCGGGCATGAACCTTCCCGTGAACGTATCGGCGCCGGTAGTCTCAGCGAATTTCTCTATCGGTCTGACAGACTCTTCCTTCCTGCCGACCACAAGTATGTTTTCCGGATCGTACCTTGAGAGGAACTTTGCCGCGTCCCTGATCCTTTCGTCGGTCTGGTCAAGATTCAGTATCGCGAGCTGGTTCTTCTTCACGTGGAAGATGTACTTCTCCATCGATTTGTTCTGAGCCTTTGTCCCGATATGTACGCCGTGGGAGAGGTACTCTTCACGGTCTACCAGCATTTCCTCTTCGTCACTCATACAGGCGCATTACAAGACAAATATTAAATAGGCCTCGCTTCTACCTACTTCACCCACTGCTGCGGGCCTGTTGAGAAGAAATAAGAAGGAAGAGGATGCGAGCCAATCACTGGCTCTGCATCAGGTTGACAAGCCTGTCGACCGAGTCTTCGTAGGTGATCGTGACCTGTTTTCCATCCCTGGATACCTTGACCTTGTCCAGGGTTTCCTGTGCCTTCTCGTTCGAGGCCAGGGTCGAAAGCAGGGAGATACCTCCCTTGATGGCATCCTTGACGTCCTTTGCGGATTCGGTTCCGCCCGTCTCCATGTTCAGGTTTATGCCCACTTTGTTGCTATCGGTGTAGTAGGCGCCGGAGACATAGCTGATGTTCTTGAAGGCGGAGAGATCAGGTCCCATACCCATCGAACCCGAGGGAACCTGGCTCTCAGGTATGCGGGATGCGAACCTCACGTAGCCGTCCCTCGTGGACTCGTAGGCGGCCTTCAGTTCTCCGGAGAGGGGTTCTGAGTCCCCAACGCTGACGTCTATCGCGTCCTTGACCGCTTTCTCGGTTCCTACTGCGTACTCCCCGGTTCCTATCTCGGCGATCCAGAGCGACTGTCCTGACTGGCCCTGGACCACGCTCTCGCTCTTGGCGACGTAAACCGTTTTGCCTTTGTAGGTCCTCTCTGATAGGTTCTGGGGTGTTTCCTTCCTTATGCTCTCGACGAGCGTGTCGAGGCTCCAGTCAGCGTGAGCTATCAGCCCGAAGTAGGACGTGCTTCCTGTCTGGTCGGGTATCTTGCCGTATGCCACGACCTCTTCCGTGTCACGTGGGTCTATACCCGACTTGTTCTCTATCTTGTCCAGAGCATCCTGAAGGCTGTTCGCCGATGTCTGGTAGCTCGGTGCGGTCTCCAGTGCCGTGTTGACCAGTTTCTTCGTTTCCTTATCCTGGAGGACCGACATGTCAACCTGTGCGACGTAATCCACTCCCGACGGTACCTGACTTACTGCCGGGGTCCCTGAACTGAGCAGACTTGTCTGAGTTACTATAACTGCGGTGCTCGTGCCTATTACAAACAGCAGAGCTGCGATGTACTTGAACTCGTTTCTCATATCAAGTTATCGGTACTCTTACCTTTTAAACTCTACCGGACGCGTCTTCACCACTTTAACTCCCTCCTCTGTGTTTATCTGGGGGTGTTCATCTCAGGTTCATCCTTCATGTCCCAGAGCCTGAGAAGCCTGTTCAGCTTCGCGATCCTTATATCCGCTATCCCGGCCTTTATTATCGGTGTCTCCCATTCCAGCGACAGGTCCGATATCGTGGCGTCACACGTCTCCCCGGACCGGTGGGATATCACAGGGGTGTAGTTGTTCTCCTGTGCGAGTTCGACGGTTTCCCGGGCGTCGCTAACGGTACCTATCTGGTTCGGCTTCACTATGAGGGAGTTACAGGCCCCGTTCTCGATGCCTTCCTGGAGGCGGTCCCTGTCTGTCGTGAAGAGGTCGTCCCCGCAGATCATCACGTCGGGGTTCTCCCTGGTCAGTTTCGCGTGCATCCTGAAATCGTGCTCGTCGAACGGGTCCTCGACGTAGACGAGATCGAACTCGTCTATGATTTTCTGGACGAAATCCTTCATCTCTTCCGGGGTGTACCTGCTGTTCATCGAGGAGAGGTGGTACTCGCCGTCCTCGTGGAACTCTGATGCTGCGATGTCCAGGCCTATCCTTGCGTCGTGTTCGTCTGCTACCTTCTTGAGCGCTTTCAGGGTCTGCTCGTCGTCCATCGATGTTATGAGGGCGCCCTCGTCGTTCATACCCATGACTTTCTGGGAGTACCTTTCCTGCATCTCCTGGTAGATGCTGACGTTGGTCTCTATGGCTTCGGGAAAGCTGTCAGCGTTTACGGGGAGGACCAGGAACTCCTGTATCGCCGTGTTGCCGCCGTGTTCCCCTCCTCCTATGATGTTGCTCAGCGGAAGAGGGAAGAGGTCGCCGTGGTCGAAGCCCGAGGCGTTCTTGAAGGCGAAGCTGGAGGCGATGGAGGCCGCTCCAAGTCTTGAGAAATCTCCGGTGTCGTCAATCTCGTGTAGCCTCCTGTCGAACTCCTCCTGCGTCAGGTCCTCGCCCTCCATCTGCTGGAGGAGGTCCTGTATCTCGTCAAGATGTTCCGGTACAAAGCATTTCGCCTCGTTCTCTCCGGTAGAGGCCCCTGAAGGCGCCTTGCCGTAAGAGCCGTTTATCTCGGCTTCGACGGTTTTGCTGGTCCTCGAGTCGATTATCTCCCTTAGAAGAAGGGTGTCGATCTTCATGTCCAGGGATTGGCTCTACTCGTTTAAAGTGATTCCGCAGAGAAAGTAAAAAAGGGTATATGGATCAGGCGCTGACAGTGATCGGAAGCTTCTCTTCCTCCATCTCCTTTCTCGCTATATCGATCGGCTTCTCGAGGTCCTCCGCGTCCACGAACGCTGGAGCCCCCATCGCCAGTTGAAGGGTCCTCGCTCCCAGGACCCTCGCCTTCTCGTATCTCGTGCACTCCGTCATCGGATTCACCCTATGTATCCCAGGTCAGGTCCGCCCTGCTGGCTTTCCTGGTCCGGGTTCTGTTTGTTCTGGATGTTCTTAAGCTTTTTAAGGACGTCCTGTGATTCCTCGACTTTCTCGTCCAGCGCGGAGTAGTCTATGTCCTCTTCCAGTATGTCCTCGAGCACCTTCAGGACCTCTTCGGTCGACTTGGGGTCGCTCATCAGGAATCCGGGTGTCTCCCCGAGCAGGCAGAGACCCTCGTATCCTCGCTTCTCCCCGAGGCCGATTATCAGGCCCGAGGCTCCGACCACCTGCCCTATCTCGCTGTCGAACCTGATGTCGTGCTCCGAGTACTTCTCCTTCTGGTCCGTGGAGCTTGCGGCGGCGAGGACGTCGGGGTCCTCGACGACTTCTCCGGTGCCGTATCCCCCGACCGTGATTATCTCTCTGGCGTCTACCCTCTCTATGAACTCCAGCACTTTCTCTGCTACCTCGTAATGACCCTGCGAGGTCGATGCCTGGGCGTTCCCCTCCAGGAAAACGAGGTCGGGTTTCTCATCTCTCTTCAGTTCGTATATGTTGTTGTTTATGACGTCCACCGTGTTGTCGTCACTTACGATGGTGTACGGCGGGAAGTGATGGGAGTGTATCTCTCCCACCTTCTCGGCCTCCAGGTGATCCGCCAGGTAGCTCACGGTGTTCCTTCCTATGTGGCCTATACCGGCAAGTCCTTCGATTAATATCGGGTTTTCGGCTTCGGGCTCCTTTGTGATCTCGATAGTTGTGGACTCCATGTTCTATTCTACCTCGTTGCCTTCCATCTGGCGTTTGGTCTTCCTCCTGTACTCCCCATAGTTATCAGGGAATGAAAACTTTGGGGGACGCGGGCTCTCAGTTTCCTCCCCGCAGTGCTCGTCCTGTAGCGTGTAGGACCCGCATTCAGTGCATCTGAGTATCATCTCAGGCCCTCTGGAACTCGAACTCTCCGCCCAGTTCGCCTGCTTTTTCCTCCGTTTTCTTCCTGACGCGCTCCATCCTCTTCTTCGCGAGCTCCTGGGTCCTTCCCCAGGCGGTGACGGAGTACCTGGGCGCCGATATGTAGTTGACCTCGACTCCCTCTCCGATGTCCTCGAAGGTCTTCATTATCCGGTCAAGTCCGTCACCCCCGCTGAACTCAAGGGTTATCTCGGCCTCGAGCTTCTCCTGCTTCAGGTCTATGTTCTCCATCGCGACCTCCTGGACCGCCTCGACGACTTCCTCATCGAAGAGCTCCAGAAGCCGGTCCTCCTCGGCGTTCGCTATCTCGAATCCGTGGAAGCAGGACCCGAACTCCCTCTGCATAGGGAAGACCACATCCCCATAGAGGTCCTCTTTATCCTCGTCAAGTCGGTCGGCTAGCTCCTCGATGAAGCTCTCCGCCTTCTGCTCCTTGCTCCAGCGGGCCATCGTCTCCCGCTTCTGCTTATCGTTTACACGTTTGAGCGACAGTCCGAGACTGCCGTCCTCGACATCAACGACCTGTGCGACCGTTTTCTCTCCTTCATCTATCTCCTTCCTCAGGTCCTGCACCCAGGACCTCGATGCCTCGGAGATGTGTATGAGGCCTTTCTGGTCCGGGTACTCGTCCAGGTCGGCGTAGGCCGAGTTCTTATCTACATCAGTCAGCGTGATTACGACGTAATCTCCCTCGTCCGGTTTTTCCTTGTACCAGCGCATAGAGGGAAAACAGAAAGTGATTCTTAAAAGGGAATCGGGAGTTCTCTACTCGACCTCGAACTCCTCGACTACCTGACCGGCCAGTTCGACCTTTCCGCCGGTCGGGGTCCCGAGTTCCTCCGAGCAGACCAGGCACTCCACGCGGGTCGACGCACGTGAGAAGACCACCTGCTCGTTCCCGCACTCGTCACATTCTACCCTGAGGAAGTTTCTTGCCATTCTTATTCACCTCTCGATCTCGAACTTCGCAGCTCTTATGGAATTCTTGGGTTTCCACGACTTCCCGCACTCGTTGCAGGAGAACTGGAGGTCCTTCTTGCTGGAGGTCGGGTTGCTTCCCCCGCGGCTCCTGTTCGAGGGGTCCTCGAACGGGAAGGAACCGTAGCCGTGGTCGATCTTCCTCTGCCTCTTCCTGTGCTTCTTGCTCATCGGACTCGTGGACCTGTTGGTGACTTCCTTGACGGTCTGGTCCGTGTGAGTGTCGCAGTTGGGGCAGTACCTCCTCTGCTCTTTTGGTATCTTGACCATAACCCTACCGGCGGGTTTAAACTTTAAAAGACCTTGCTGGAGGTCACTCCGGGACTATCTCTGTCCCGTCCGCGTTCTCCGGATCCTCGATGTTCTCAAGAGTTCCCCTGAAGACCTGGGTCCTGGTCCCGGACCGCTCGATTATCTGGACCGCGGTCGAGTCCACTAGTTCGTGCCTCCCTGCGCGGTTGTTCCCCGAGATTATCTCCCTCAGTTCCCTGGTCGAGACCTGTTCCAGCTTTTCGGTTTCCGGGTCTTTCGGGTCTCCCGAGTAGACCCCGTCGATGCTGGTCGCGATGTACAGGTCCGCCTCTGTTATCTCCGCGGCTATCGCAGCGACCGCGTCCGTGGAGTGTCCCGGTGTCAGTCCTCCCATTACGACGTCGTGACCGGTCGAGGCAGCCTCCCTGATGCCGTCGGCTGTCTCCGGTATCGATGGGTATGCGTCGTCCATCGCGGTCATCAGGGTGTGGGCGTTCAGACGGGTCGCCTGTATCCCGACGAGGTCCTGCTCTCCCTGGTTCCCGAACTCGCCCGCGGCGTATATGTACTTCTTCAGGCCTCCCGCGCCCGTCACCACGAGGACCTGTCCCTCGTGGCTGTCCAGCGCTTCCGCGAGCTCTCCGAGTTCCTCCAGATTGTCCGTTATCAGGGAGCCCGAGACCGCGAAGACCTTCTCCACCATCTCATACCTCCTCCGCGTTTCCCCTGTTGACGAGGATCTCTGCGTTGTCCTCCGGGACGACGACCTCCTCTCCCTCATCGAACGGTCCGTAGGTCTCGAGGTCGGTCCCCATGAACTCCGGTATCTCCTGGACCGCCTTCACCTTCGTGTAGCCCTCCTCTACCTTTTCTTCCTGTTCCTCTTTCTCCTCTTCATCCGGCTCCCCGCTTCTTTCTGTATCCTTTTCTTGGTCCTCGCCCTCTTCACCATCTTCTTCACTGACTTCTCCGGAGGTCATCTCCGGCTCGAATTCCCCTGTTTCATCCGGGTTCGTTTTATCTATCTCGTTCTCCAGGTCTCTCTCCACCCTTTCCTGGTGGTCCTCGAACACCTTCTTCAGTTCCCTGTAGGTCTCCTGCTCGCAGGGAAGCAGGTTGAGTTCCGAGCCCTTCACGTCGGACCTGACGGAGAGCCTGGCGTTCTTGACTATCTTCTCCTCACGGAGGGACATTATCTTGTCGAAGACTCTCTTAGAGTTCCTGTACTCGCGGGAGTCCCCGCCGGTCTCGTGTTTTTTCTGGAGGTAGTTCGAGACCCTGAGTATGAAGTTGTCGTTTCTCTCCGAGAGTTCGTCTTTTCTCTTCTCCTCTTTCTCGATTCTTCTGAGGTCGCTGAAGGTTAGAACGTTTTCTGGCATCCTGTTTACACCCGGTGTCTAAAGCTTTTTCACGTCAAGGTCGTCGTTGCATTTTCTGATGTGTTTCTTGAACCAGGCCTCGCTCTTGTACTCCTTCCCGCAGTAGTCGCAGACGTACACCTCGTCTTCCCCGTCGTCATCCTCCTCCGCGGACCCCCGCTTCTTCGCCTTCCTGAACGCGTAGCTCACGGGGTTGGAGACCTTCTCCTCCAGCGGGTCGCCCTCGTACACCTGCATGTCCTGGTAGTAGCCGTTGGCATCGTAGTTCGGCGGCGGAACGATCTCCTGCCTCTTCCTGTGCCAGTTCAGCTGTGAGGTCACGTAGGACTCCCTCAGCGGCTCGTCGTTCCTCTCGTTCCATTCCCATATCTTCGCCTCGATCTCGTCCATGTCGTAGCCGACTGTCAGGTAGAAGTTGATCAGGATGAAAAGCCCGCGTTTCCTTCCGTCCTCAAGGCCCTCGAGGATGTTCTTTATCGTCGGCGGGAAGTACTTCTCCGGTATCGCGTCCTCCGGCCTTTCAAACTCCCGCTCCGACTTCTCTATCTTCTCCTTCCTCCTCTGCTCCCTCTTCTCCTCCAGGTGGTCCATCCCGTTGATGGCGAGCGCCTCCGCCTCTCCCTCCTCGTACTCGTCGAGGAAGCCGTGCTCGAACTCGATCCGGTCCATCTCCGCCTCTTCCTTCTCGAACTCCTGTATCCGGTCCGGGTCGATCGGCTTCGAGACCAGCCAGGACCCGTCGTGGAGCGAGTAAGGTATCCTGAACAGGTGGCGCTGGCCCCAGTCGTTCTCGATGTCCGCGACCTGGTACGGATCAGGTCCTTCATCCGTCTCCATCTCCTCGCTGAAGCCGTGCTCCCGGACCAGCTCCACCATGTCGTCCTTCAGCTTCTTCTCCCTCAGGTAGTCTATGATCGCGCGGGGAAGCTCCGGGTAGAGATCCGCGATATCCTTCCCGCCTATCGTATCCGGGAAAGCCTCCGCCCTGATCCCTATGTGGAAACCCCGGTTGCCAGAGAACTTCACGGAGACGTTCTCGATGTCGTGGTCCCTCAGCGCCCGTACAACGAGCTCGGCGGTGTCCTTCGCCAGCGAGAAGCTCTCGTCGCAGTCGATGTCCATCACCAGGTCCCAGCCGGTCCTCAGGTCGTCGAGGTTGGATACCTGGTCTATCAGGAGAGGGTTCTGCCACCGCTCCACCGAGGCGTGGAACGCGACCGCCCCGTCCTGCACGAACTGGTCGAAGTCGCCGGGGAAGTTGATGGAATCAGGCCGCTTCCCGTAACCGCTCGGATAGGTGGGTGCGACCTCCCTGTACTTCACGACCTCCATCACGCGGTCCCTGAGCTCGTCCTGCTCGTAGTACTGTCTTATCCTCCAGTCCTGAGGCCGCTCCCTTTCCCCCATAATCAAGTCTTTGAACTGGAAAAGCTAAAAGCCCCCGGACTCCAGGTACGTCTCGATGAAGTCCCGGGTGCTGTCGTTCAGGTCCAGCTCCTCAACCGCCCTCTCCGGCTCTATCCAGGTGTGATCCACCGCCTCCCTCTCGTCGAGCCTGACCTCCTGGTCCTCCGCGCGGCAGACGAAGTTCAGGAAGATGAAATGCGTGTCCCGCTCGAAGTCATCCGGGTTGCCGCCGTCTTTCGCCTCCAGGAACTCCAGGTCCGAGACCTCCAGACCGGTCTCCTCCTGGACCTCCCGCTTCAGGCAGTCCCTCATCGACTCCCCTTTATCCACTTTCCCCCCTGGGACCAGCCACTGGTCGTCCCATTTCGGGCTTTTCATCAGGAATACTTCGTCGTTTTCGTTCAGTATCAGTGCTCCTGTCGCCGGGACCGCGTACTCTGACATGGAAAAGTTTCGGCGGCGGACGGCTAAAAAATCATTCCTCCTCGAAGTCGAGCGCCACCGAGTTTATACAGTATCGCGCCTCCCCCCCCGGGAAGCAGGCGGCAGTTCCCTTTCTTTACTCCTTTTTCTCGAAGTCGAGTGCCACCGAGTTTATACAGTACCGCTTTCCGGTCGGCTCGGGTCCGTCGTCGAAGACGTGGCCCAGGTGGCTTCCGCATTCGGCGCAGACGACCTCGGTCCGCTCCATTCCGTGCCTCGTGTCCTTCCTGAGCTCGATGTTTTCATCGACGGCGTCCCAGAAGCTGGGCCAGCCGTGTCCGGACTCGTACTTCGCCTCCGAGTCGAAAAGCTCGGCCCCACACGCCCTGCAGTGGAAGACCCCTTCTTCATCGGTGTCAAGGTGTTCGCCGGAGAACTTCGGCTCGGTGCCTCTCTCCTTGAGGACCTCGTACTCCTGCTCTGAAAGTTCCTCCCGGAACTCTTCCTCCGAATCATGTTCCATAACGGTTTTTTGGGTCCGCCGAAGGTTAAATCTGTGTGCCGAAGGATTTAACCCTGCGTGACGACAATTCCAGTACAGGAAGATGGTAAAGTTCGAGAAGATCGAGCACAGGGGCAAGGAGATCCACAGGCTGGACCTGTCCGGCGCCAGTCCTGAAAAGATGGATGAGGTCCGAGAAGCGGCCGACGAGATGGAGGAAAGCGTCCGGTCCGAGCCAGAGGACTCCGTTCTCGCCCTGACAGTCGTCGAGGACGCGAGCTATGACAGCGAGATGCTGGGCCGGATCAAGGAACTTGCAGACAACGACAGGCCCTACGTGAAGAGGAGCGCGGTCGTGGGGGTTGAAGGATTGCGAAAGGTTGCCCTGCAGGGAGTGATACGTTACTCCGGCAGAGAGGACTTCGAGATATTCGACACCGAGGAAGAGGCGAAGGACTGGCTGGCCGGCGAGGAATAGCACTTTTGAACGCGGACCGGTAATTCTTCACCATTGCTGGATTCAGAAAGGAGGAGTACAAAGGCGAGGAGATATTCGTTCTGGACCTCAGAGGAGTAGATCCGGAAAACATGAAGGAGTTCAGTGAGGCCGTGGAGGAGATGGAGGAGGAAGTGACCTCGGAGCCAGAGGGCTCGGTCCTCGCCTTGACTGATGCGAGGGACATGAGCTACAACAGGGAGATACTCGGCGAGCTGAAGGACCTGACCTCGGCTGACGAACCCTATGTCAGGAGGAGCGCGGTCGTGGGGGTTGAGGGATTGAAGAAGGTAGGTTTCAACGGTGTCGTCAGAGCCACAGGAAGGGATTTGAAGGCTTTCAGGAGCGATGAGCTGGAGGAAGCGAAGGACTGGCTGGTAAAAGGAGATTAGAGGGAAATTTCTGGGAGGGTTTTACTCCTCCTCGATCCTGGGCGCGAGCACGAAGCTGAGCCTGGCCCTGTCCGGCTGCTCGAACTCCATCCTCATCGGGAAGTCCTCTCCCATCTTGACCGCGACGGTGTCGGCCAGTTTCTTCGCGCCGACCATGTCGCTCAGGTAGTCAAGCGAGAACATCGACTTCCCGTGTCCGTCCTTCTCTATCTCGATGACGGCGTCTGAGTCGGATGAAAGGTTGAACTCGACGTTGCTCTGGTCTCCCTCGGACGAGATCGTTATCGTGTCGGAGTCCGCCTCCACGACCACCGAGTCGGAGACCACCATGGCGTCCTTTATCGCGTCCTCGACTATCGAGGTGCTGAGCTCCGCCTCGAAGCTGAAGTCGAGGTCGTCGGTCGAGGGGATGTCGTCCTCCGAAAGGTTGAGGATCGGCAGTGAGAACTCTCTCGTCGAGGCCCCCTCCATCGTGATGTAGAACTTGGAGTCGTCGTCACGGACCTCGAAGGTTATAGTATCGTCGGATTTGGTCCTCCTGAGGATCGAGTAAAGGTTCTCGAGGTTCAGACCTATCTTGGTCTCCTCGTCGAGTTCGTACTCCTCGAAGGCTTCTTCCTCCAGCCTGAAGTCCACGAGCGCGACCATCGCGGGGTCCGCCGCTACGAGCTTGATTCCGTCGTCCTCCAGCTGGAAAAGACCTTCCGAGATCAGGTCGGAAATGGTTTTCATCGAATCCTTCAGAAGTCCTGTGTCTTCAATCGTTGCCTTGAACAACTCCCCTCACCTGTTATTCAGAGGTGTTAACAACTTTTTTAACCCTGTCGTAGAGGTCTGTGTCCACGTCAAAGTCCTGGATGACCTCTCCCTGGACCTCGAAGCTGTCCGGTGTCGGAAGCACTCTTCCGAGCACGCGGACCATCTCGTTCTCCTCCACGTCTTCGATTTCCTCTTTCTCCATGAAGACCTCGACGCTCCCGGTGCCATCGTCGAGGGAGATCGAGTCGTCGTCCTTCGAGAGGACGGTGCCCACTATCCTTACCCGTATGTCGTCCTGTGGGTCTATCTCCTCGATGTTTCTCGGCCTCGCAGGCGCTCTTCTCTGTCTTTCTGGCATGTTGAGAAAAACCGGTTTTACTGTTATAACTCTATCGGCATCCCGCGGTTTCAAATACCGGCGTCGATTCATGTTAAGGTATGAGCCTGTTCGGGAACAAGAACGATGAGACCCCGGAGGAGATAAAGCAGCTGAAAGACAGGGTCGAGGACCTGAACTCGCAGGTCAACGCGATGGATTCCGCCCTGTCCGATTTCAAGGGAAGGGTGGAGGACCTCGAGGACAAGAACGAACTGGGGGCGGCGCTGAAGGCTAGAGCACAGAACAACAGGGAGATGATCAACTCAGTGGAGGACACCGTCGTCAAGTTCTACAGCAACTACAAGGACAGCGGGGAGGCCCGTGACAACCGTCTGGAGAAACTGGAGAAAGACAGGGATGAGATGCGGAAGGAGATAAACTCGGTCGAGGCGGATGTCCAGGAGTTGAGAGAGGGCCAGGAAAAGCTATCCGAAAGGGTTGAGGAGATCGAGGAGAAGATCGACGAGGTCGAGGGCGACTTCGTCCTGGAGACCAACAGGCAGGAGATGGATATAGAGAGGAAGATCGACAAGGGCCGGTTCAGGAGCCACGAGGAGGAGATGGAGGACGAACTGGCGAAGCTGAGAGCCTCCATCAACGTTCTGGCCGACCATCTCGACAAGAAGGATGAGATAGAAGTGGATTAATCGTACTCCTTGTAGACGTTGCCGCATTCACGGCACTTGTAGAACCTCGTCGGTGGCTCATCTGAAGCACGTGTCTGCTCCATCCACCATTCCTGCTCTGTTTCTTCGCCGCAGTTCTTGCATTCTCTCTCGGTGGTGGGCCTCGTGGCCTCGTCGGAGTCCTCCTCGTTGACGTTGAGCCGGTCCATCGGGTCCTCTTCCTTCTCCTCGGTGACCTTGTAGTCCTCGCCCTCAACGTCCTGTACGTTGCCGCAGTTCCTGCACTTCATCACGCTCTCTCCGTCCTTCTTTTCCGATACAAGCATCCCTCCACAGTCGTCGCAGAAGTCCATGTTTGCCGACTATTTCCTGCTAATCTTTATATTGGTATCGAAGGCTCAGCAGCTCGGGGTGCTGTCGATCGCAAGCGGCCGGTCTCCGTAGTATCCCAGGAGATCCAGGAGGTACAGTTTCGCCAGTCCGAGCCTCGGTATCTTGAAAAGCATCTTGCCGTGTATCTGGCTGGGCTGGACATGGTCCTCGAATTCTAGCTGCCGGGAATTCGCTATACCGATAGTCTCCAGGCTGTCACTGTCCTTGCGGACCACCTGGTGGACTATAGGGGTGTTCTCTATCGGCAGGTCGGTGGCGTACCTGACTGTCATATGCAGATTGCGGAACTCGTAAGTGGTGCCCTCGATGAACGGACCTCTCCCGCTATCCGGAAGCCTCCTCGAACCGTTTATCTCAAGGATCACCCGGTCCCTGTTCATCCCCGGTGAGGGTATCACCTCCACCAGTTCGATCCTTCCCAGCGGCGTGGAGACCCGGGCATTTTGGGTCCCGTTGTTCTCCAGCACGTACGTCTTCCCGTCGATCCTGAGCTCGGCTCTCGCCGGCACGTTGTACACTATCACGTCGCCCTTCTCTATCTGCGAGTAGTCGACCCCCTGGACGAAAAGTATGTCGCCGACCTGTATCTCGGGGCACATCGAGGTGGATATGACGCTGACCACGGGCTTCTGAGTGTCAAGTACAGTCCCGGTGGCCTGGAGGCTCCCGAACGCCAGCAGGACCGCCAGACCGACGAAGTAGATGTTGTCCAGAAGCTCGTCCTCCAGTATCTCTGCCCGGTCTCCCATGGAACTGAAATGCGGCCGCCTCTTTTTTAGGACCTCCGGGTTCATCGCCCATACATCGCCCGGCCTATCATGTGTGACACCCTTACCGGTTCAGGTGTCAGGCCGTGGATCACCGATTTCCTGACGAGTTCTCTCGCCTCCTCCGGTCCGCATCCGGAGAACTGGATGTAGGCGGTTCCGTCCTCGAGTTCGACCTCTCTCGGCTCTCCGAGGTCCTCGAAGACCTCGTCCACGTTCCCGGTCCGCTCCATCGTTTCACGGAACTCTTCGCGGTCCGGCTCGTTCGGTGTCACCGCGACCACGGGCTTCCCGGTCCTCTCCTCGACCTCATCCAGGTCCACGATATTGAAGCCCGCGAAGCTTATCCCGTCCAGAAGTATTCCCCTGATCTGAGATGTGTTGTCGCAGTTATTGAACAGTTCGACGACCTTTTCCGTGGCGTCGTAGCCATCGACATCTACATCAACGGTCTGGATGTCCTCTATGAACTCCGTGCCCCGGTAGACCACTCCGGTGAGAAAGGTCTGTGAGTCCTCGAAGCTGAAGGATGCGTCGTCTATCCCGAGGACCCTGATGCCGTCCTTCATCATTCAAGCTGGCCGTCAAGTTCGTCGAGCCAACCCTGTGCTGTCTCCACGGCGTCCTCGAGGACCTGCTCCGGGTCATCCGCCTTGATGACGAGATTGGACTCCTCGCCGAGCGGGTGCCCCTTGTCGTATCCGGCTTCTCCGCCGTTCTCCCAGATCGCCTTCCTTATCAGGTTGGCGACTGTGTGGTTTTTCTTCAGGTCCAGGATAAGGCGGTCTTCCTTTTCGATTGTGTCAAGCTCCATCATTTATCTCCTCTTTGGGAAACTATCAGGTCGACTTCCGTCTCACGTCCCTCCTCGGTGTGGAAGCCGTACGTGGGCGGAAGGCTTATGCTGTAGGGCTCAACGCCCATTATTTCATGACTTGAACTCTCTACAAAATCTTTTATACCTGACCGGGCGCCGCGCGGAGATATACCGTAGACCGCGTCCGCGACCTCCACAGCCCTCTGCCAGAAGCTGAGACCTGTATCGGAATGTACCGAGAACGGCGGATTCATCACTGCGGTATCGTAGCCTCCCGAGAACTCTTCGACGTCCTCCTCCACGAGTTCGACCTCCACGCCGGCATCCTCCACGTTCTCGCGCGCCAGCCGCACTGCCTCCGGGTCCTTCTCAACCGCTGTCACCTCTCCCCCTGCCAGCGCGGCTCCGATGGCCAGCATGCCTGTCCCTGCGCCGAGGTCCACGACCTCTCTCCCGTCGATGTCTCCTCTCATGTAGGCCGCGTGGACAAGGTCCGCGGCGAGCGCCGGAGGTGTCATGTACTGCTCCAGCGAGATCCGGGGGTCCTCGAAGTCCCGGAGCTCCGAGAGCTTCTTCTTGAGTTCGGTCTTCACACCAGTGGTTTGAACCCTGTGCTTTAACCGGTTCGGACCGACACGGTTATCAGGGAGGTTTGAAAAATCGAAGTATGATACCGGATCCCTCCGTGGTGGAGGAACAGGTGATGGAGAAGAGGACTTACGACGCGTTCCACGGAGCCTGCCCGGTCAGGGACTGCACAGAGGCCGTGAAACAGGAGCACAGGGATCACGCGGTGGAGCACGCCGACTGGCTGTTCGGCCGGGTAGTGGGATAGGGAAATAGAGTTCGGTGGTTGAGATGAAGCTGAAAACTCCTAACGCGGAGCACCTCGACGTCGGGGCCGGAACCCTCGAGGAACACCCGGAGAGAGGAGGTAGGAGTTTCCCCGAGGGCGAGGTATACGTTCAGAAGGATATGAGGGGTGATAACGTGTTCGTGGTTCACTCCGGTCTGCCAGGGCCGAACCGCTCCCTGATGTATCTTTTCGGGGTCCTGGAAAGGTGCAGGGAGGAGGACCTCGAGCCGTATCTCTTCTCCACCTACTTCCCGTACATGCGGCAGGACGGTAGCTTCCACGGCTCCGACCTGAATTACGCGCGCTCACTGGTTGAGAAGATGGTGGAGTACTACGGCGTCAGGGAGATTTACACGCTCGATGCGCATTTCTCGGAGAGAGACTGGACCTCCCGGTTCCCGGTGGAGAACGTCTCCGCGGTTGACCTGCTGTTGGAGAAGGCCGACTCCGATATCGTGGTCGGACCAGACAGGGGAGCAGCTGAAAGGTTCGGCGTAAAAGCCCTCCAGAAGGAGAGGAGGGGAGGCGAGGTAGAGGTCTCCGGAGAATTCGAAGTCGCCGGAGAAGAGGTCCTCTTGGTTGACGACATCGTGGGGAGCGGGGGAACGATGCTTGAAGCGCGAGACCGGCTCCTTGAGATCGGTGCGGACCAGGTCTCGGCGGCGGTGGTCCACGGCGCCAGAGAGGAGGGTGTCAGAAAGGTGGCGGAAGCATTCGATGACCTATACCTGACGAACTCGGTCCGCAGAGACGCCGCAAACGTACCGGTCGAACCCCTGGTGCAGGAAAAGCTTAACAGTCTTGAACCTGATTTCTGAACTGATGTACGACAGTCTCGGACTGATGGATGAGGAGGACGTGCCGCTGTTCACGGACCTCTACGAACTCACGATGCTGCAGGGTTACTGGGAGAGCGATCACGAACCAGAGGCGGTTTTCGACCTGTTCTTTCGGCAGCTGCCTCCTCACAGAGGTTACCTCGTCCTGTCGGGCGTCAGGCAGGCCGTCGAATACATAGAGGACCTTGATTTCGACCCGGAGACCTTTGAATACCTGGAGAAGCAGGGCTTCGATTCGGAATTCCTGGGCTACCTCGAGGACCTGGAGTTCACAGGGGATGTCAGGGCGATCAAGGAGGGAACACCGATCTTCCCGGACGAGCCCGCGGTCGAGGTGAAGGCCCCGATAACGCAGGCTCAGGTCCTGGAGACCTTCCTTATAAACCAGGTGAGCTTCCAGACCATGATGGCGACCAAGGCGGCCCGGATGAAGGAGGTCGTGGAGAGGAAGGGGAGCGGCCAGTCGCTGGTCGATTTCGGCTCGAGGAGGGCTCACGGCCTGGACGCGGGCTTAAAGGCGGCGAGGGCCTCGTACATAGGAGGTTTTGAGGGGACCTCGAACGTCGCCGCCGGGGAGAAGTTCGGTATCCCGGTCTTCGGGACCATGGCTCACTCCTGGATCGAGAGCTTCGAGACAGAGGAAGAGGCATTCGAGGCCTACGTCGACACGTACGGAGAGGACTCCGTACTACTGATAGACACCTACGACACTGAGGAAGGTGCTGAGAAGGCTAGGGAGGTCGCTGAGGAGAGGGGAGTGGATATCAGAGGGGTCAGGATCGATTCAGGTGATCTCCCCGAGCTTTCGCAAAAAGTCTCTGGGACCGCTCCTGGAGAGGTCTTCGTATCTTCAGGGCTGGATGAGTACAGGATAGGGGATTTCCTCGATAGAGGTGGAGAGGCATCCGGGTTCGGCGTTGGCACGAAACTCGTGACCTCTGCGGACGCTCCGAAGATAGAAGGTGTCTACAAACTGGTGAAGTCCGGCGGGGAACCGGTGATGAAGCTGTCCTCAGGTAAGCAGACGCTGCCCGGCGAGAAATCGGTCCGCAGGGTGAGAACTGATTCCGGCGCCGTGAAGGACCTGGTTGGCCTGAAGGGAGAGCTGGAAGAGGGAGAAGAGCTCCTGAAGAAGTTTATAGAGGACGGAGAACGGGTTCGGGACCTGGAATCGCTTGAGGATGTACGTGAGAGGGCTGAACGCGGGAGAAAGGATCTGCCGGAGGAGGTCCGGGACGTGGAGAATCCGGCGTCCTACACCGTGGAGGTCTCGGATCGGCTCTACGAGCTCCGGGAGGAACTCAGATCGGAGCTGGTATAGCGGTTTCTGTGCCTTTCAGTCACGGATATAAGATTTGGGACCGGTGATGGTTTCGCATGCCGGATGACAAACTTGAGGACCTTTCTGAGGAGGAACTCCGGGAGAAAGTCAGGGACCTGAAGCAGGACCGCGTGGTGTTCTTCGAACCGCAGCGCGAGATAATACTTTCGAACCCGAGCGAGGAGACCCTGAACGAGATATCGGAGATCGCACACCTCGAGACGTCATCCGGAGAGCACTACAAGTTCCAGGTCAAGCAGATGGATATCTGGAACTCGGACCTGGCCCTGGAGGAGATGAAGGAGAAGTACACCCGGATAATCGGGAGTCATCCGCACTTCATTGAATGGCTGGAGAGGACCTACAGCCGGCAGGAGGTCTTCTCGATAGAGCACGAGGGCACCTACCACGCCCTGGTTTCCGAGGACGAGGAGAGGATGGAGTGGGCCCGCGGCCTTGACAAGGTCCGGAAGAACCTCGCGGTGGATCTCTCAGATACCAAGTCCCGGATCGCGATGGGGTCGAAGAGCAGGGCCGAGATCAAGGAGGCGCTGCTGAAGAAGGGCTACCCGGTGGAGGACAACTCGAAGTTCAGGGAGTCCGAGGAGAAGATAGGGGCCGACCTGACGATCGACCTCCGTGACTACCAGGAGGAATACGTGGAGAGAGCATACGAGAAGAAGGCCGCGGTCCTCGCCAACCCCGCGGGTTCAGGGAAGACCGTGACCGCGATCGGATTGATGGCGAAGATCGACGGTCCGACCCTGGTGCTGGTCCCGCAGAGGTCGCTGATAAACCAGTGGAAGCGCGAGCTGCTGGACAAGACCACGCTGACCGAGGACCAGATAGGGGAGTACCACGGCGACGAGAAGGAGATGAACGACGTGACGCTGGCGACCTACCACATCGCCTCCCAGAAGAGCAACGTCTTCCGCAGGGAGTGGGGCCTGATAATATTCGACGAGGTCCACCACATCCCCGGACCGCTCTACAAGAAGACCGCCGACCTCCAGTCCACGAGGAGGATAGGGCTCTCCGCGTCCCCGGTCCGCGAGGACTCGAAGGAGAAGGAGATATTCGCCCTGATAGGGCAGGAGATAGGCGGTGACTGGGCAAGGTTCTTCCGGGAGGGCCACGTCATCAAGCCGGACGTGGAGATACAGCTGGTCGAGTGGGAGTCCGACTACTACCGGCACAAGTACGACCAGGCCTCAGGTATCAAGAAGGCGATAATCGCATCCAAGAACCCGCAGAAGAAGCAGAACCTCGATGAACTGCTGGAGAAGCACGACACCGAGAAGACCATAATCTTCTGCGACTGGCTGGACCAGGGAGAGGACCTGTCAGAGGAGTTCGACATACCGTTCATCTCCGGCGAGACCGAGCACGAGGACCGGGAGGAGTACTTCGAGAAGTTCCGGCAGGGCGAACTGACGACGCTGATAGTATCCCGGATAGGCGACGAGGGACTGGACCTCCCGGACACCGAGGTCGGCATCATCATGTCCGGCCAGGGAGGCTCACGGAGACAGGCCACCCAGCGCGCGGGACGGGTCATGAGACCGTTCGGCGACGCGCAGGTCTACATGATAGCGACGAAGGGGTCCAACGAGGAGGACTTCGTGAAGCGACAGGTCGAACTCCTGAAGGAGAAAGGCGTGCCGGTCAGCGTCGAGGAGTGAAGGCCTCGAACTTCTGAAAAAGATTTCTGATGAACCTGTAACATGGCGATAATAAAAGCCGAGGACCTGTCGAAGACCTTCCGGGTGTACCGCCAGGGGGAGGGCATCAGAGGATACCTGAAGAACCTCGTGAAGAGGGAATACGACGAGATAGACGCGGTGAAGGACCTCGACCTCGAGATCGATGAGGGCGAGATGATAGGATACATAGGCGCGAACGGCGCCGGGAAGTCCACCACGGTAAAGATGCTGACAGGGATACTCCAGCCCTCCTCCGGGACCATCGAGGTCGACGGCAGGGACCCATACGAGCAGAGGAAGAAGAACGCGAAGAACATCGGGGTCGTTTTCGGGCAGAGGACCCAGCTCTGGTGGGACCTCCCGGTCCGGGAATCATTCAGGCTTCTCAAGGAGATATACGAGGTTCCCGATGAAGACTACGGGGAGAGGATGGATGAGTTCGACGAGGTCCTGGGGCTGGAGGAGTTCATGGACCAGCCCGTCAGGAAGCTTTCTCTCGGCCAGAAGATGAGGTGCGAGCTCGCCGCCGCCTTCCTGCACCACCCGAAGATAGTCTACCTCGACGAACCGACGATAGGGCTCGACGTCGCCGTGAAAGAGCGCATCAGGGAGTTCATCAAGAAGATGAACAGGGAGAAGGACACGACGGTGATGCTGACCACCCACGACATGGACGATATTGAGGACCTCTGCGACCGGGTCGTGGTGCTCGACGAGGGGAGGAAGATATACGACGGCGACCTTGACAGGCTGATAGAGAGGTTCAGCTCCCGGAGGATGGTCCTCGACGTCGCGGAACAGGTCGACGCGGAGCTGGATGGAGTGGAGGAGGTCAGCAACGAAGACGGCAGGACCGAGGTCAGGTTCGACAGCGAGAAGCTGTCCGCCTCCGACCTGATGGACCACATCCTCGGCGAGTACGACGTCAGGGATTTCGAGATAAAGGAGCCTGACATCGAAACAGTCGTCAAGAAGATATACAGCGAGGGCCTCTAGATGGAGCTGGGAAAGTACCGGCAGACCGTGATAGCTTCCGTGAAGAAGTCGGCGGCCTACAAGGCCAGCGTGGTCGTCGGGCTCGTGAACTCGGTGGTCATGCTGGTCCTGTACTACGCGATCTGGAGCTCTATAGCCTCCTCCGGCTCCCTGAAGGGAGGACTCACGCAGGTCATGAGCTACCTCGTGATAGGACAGGCGGTCGCCAGGGCCACGGGACTCAGGACCGAGAACTTCCTCGGGAAGAGGGTGAGAAAGGGCTCAATCACCAACGAGCTGAAGAGACCGATGTCGATCCGCAGGTACGTCTACTTCCACGAGGTCGGCTCAAAACTGCTTGAGGCGGCGGCGATGTCCCTCCCGATACTCGCGCTGGGGATGTTCTTCTTCGGCGTCAGGATACCGGGGGTCCAGCAGCTCATGCTGTTCGGCACGAGCCTCTTCCTCGCCTTCAACCTGGTATTCGCCGCCTCCTTCATAACCTCGGTCCTCGCGTTCTGGACCAAGGTCGAGTGGAGCCTCAGGATGATGAGGAACCTGCTCACCAACCTCTTCTCCGGCAGGATGTTCCCCCTGTACCTGGTCCCCGCGGCGATCTCGCCGGTCTTCGAGGTCCTGCCGTTCCGGGGGATGGTCGACACACCGGTCCAGATATTCATGGGGCGAGCAACGGGAAGAGAGGCGTTGATGCTTCTCGGCCACCAGCTGATCTGGATACTGGTCCTTCTCGGCGTCGGGGAGCTCGTCTGGTCAAAAGCGAGAGAACAGCTGACGGTCCAGGGAGGATGATCTCATGGGTCTGAAACGTTACCTCAGGATCTACAGGCATTACTTCGTCCAGTACCTGAAATCCCGGCTGGTGTACCAGGGAGACACCTACATAAACTTCGTCGGAAGGTTCATCGAGGTCGCATCATCGGTCGCGTTCCTCGGACTGATATTCACGCAGGTGGAGCAGATCCAGGGCTGGACCTTCAACGAACTGCTTTTCCTCGCCGGCTTCGGCGGAACCATAATGAACCTCCACCACTTCTTCTTCATGAACATATACAGGTTCGGCGAGGACTACGTCCTGTCGGGAGACTTCGACCGCTTCCTGGTCCGCCCCCTGAACCCGCTCTTCCAGGTCTACGCCGACGGGGTCAACGACAGCAGCATACCGAAGCTGATAGGGAACTTCGCGATGATGGTCTACGCCGCATCAGCGCTCGGGATAGCCGTGACTCCTGCGAAGATCCTTTACCTGGTGCCCGCGGTGGTCTCAGGGGTACTCGTATTCGCGTCGATATACCTGGCCTTCTCAGCCACGGCCTTCTGGCTGGGAAAGAGCCAGCAGCTTATATGGGTCCTGTTCAACATCAGTGACTTCAGGAAGTACCCTTACGGGATCTACGCGCTCCCGGTCCAGGTCCTGCTGATCACCCTGATACCGTTCGCATTCGCCACATTCTTCCCCGCCACCTACTTCCTTCAGAAAGGTGACTGGGGAACGATGCAGATGCTCTCCCTCGTAGCAGGACCTGTCTTCTTCTCGATCGCGTACAGGTTCTGGCAACACGGCGTGGAGAACTACTCCAGCACCGGGAGCTGAAAGCAGAAAAAGGAGAAAATGAA
The DNA here is from genome assembly GCA_042217585.1 of Candidatus Nanohaloarchaea archaeon. Classification (GTDB taxonomy): domain Archaea; phylum Nanohalarchaeota; class Nanosalinia; order Nanosalinales; family Nanosalinaceae; genus JBDGSJ01. Next base: position 32,396 of record JBDGSJ010000015.1, read on the forward strand.
AAGAGGAGTTACTCGAATTTCTCGCTGTAGAGCCTCTGGCTCTTCTCGATCGCTTCCTTCGCTTCCTCTGAGTCTCCCCAGCCCTCGATCTCGACGGTCTTCTTCGGCTCAAGGTTCTTGTAGGTCGAGAAGAACTCCTCTATCTCACGCATGTCGTGGTCGTGGAGGTCCTCGATGTCCTCGACTCCCTCCCAGCGCGGGTCCTCGACGGGTACGGCGATTATGTTGTCGTCCTGCTCTCCGTCGTCGTCCATGTAGAGGATCCCGATGGGACGCGCCTCGATGACGCATCCGGGGAAGGTCGGGTTGGTGGTGAGGACCAGGATGTCCATCGGGTCCCCGTCCTCGTAGTAAGCCCGCGGGATGAAACCGTAGTCGCCCGGGTAGTGGACCGCGGAGTGAAGCACCCGGTCCAGGACGACAGACTCCTTCTCCTTGTCGTACTCGTACTTGTTCTTTGTTCCCTCTGGGTTTTCAACTACCGCGTGGATGACGTCCGGTGCGTCCGGACCTGTCTCGTAGTCCTGCCACTTGTTTACCATAGTTACCGGTTAGAGGTTTCAAGGAGAGTTTTTTATGTGCTTTGAAACTTTTCACTCTCTCCTCGCGGAAGAAGCGGACAGCCTGATCATGGAAACATCTCTCACGGCGCCGCAGTTACTGCAGACGACCTTTACCCAGTCAACGTTCGGTTTGTCCACAGGATTCACATGAAGATTCTTACCACATTCCTCGCAGCTCGGAGCCATCAACCTTCTGACCTCGTATAACCTCTTCTCATTGAGGTATTTAAGCGTAACTTTACCAGTCCCAACCACGGCCTGAAACCTACAAAAAAGTAGGTGCGGACAAGGACTACAGGGGTTCGTAGTCTAGCTGGTTATGACACCGCCTTGACATGGCGGAGATCCCCGGT
>JBDGSJ010000016.1:0-7647 GCA_042217585.1 Candidatus Nanohaloarchaea archaeon
GTACACCCACGACAACAACGGACTGGTCATAGAACTCTCTGCTGACAAGTACGAGGTCCCGGACGAGAAACGGGGAGAGGTCCTCGCCGAGGCCCAGAGGAAGAGGGAGGAGGACGGCGCGGAGTACGCACAGGACAGGCACATGGAGCAGGCGCTCCGGGAACTCGGGATCGAGGTCCGGAAGAACGACCTTCCCGAGGCCGACACCGGGGTCGGCGGTATCTGAGCTCGAGAAAGCCGAGCAAGGTTTCTGGATCCCTCTGGACCCGTCTTACATCTTCTTGAGGCCCTGGGGCTGTCTTTCGCCGCTACCAGGTCCGGAAAGCATCTGGAAAGCTGATAAAACGAGTTAGAGCCGTGGGAGAGTCTGGAAACTATTTATGTGTTGAAAAAAATATTACCAGGTGATGGCTCTCGTACCGGTTACCCTGGTCGCGCTGGCCGCTGCCCTGACGTTCCTCGGGACGTTTCTCTGGTTCATGAGGTACGCTTACAGTTCAGAGGCCGAGTTCGGGGAGCTGTCATTCGGCCTTGATTACAGGGATACCTTCATCGTGATACTTTCTATAGTGCCGCTGGCGGCAGCCCTCTCCTACCTCCTGATGTCGGCAGGACTTGGTTTCATCCAGGTCTCGGACAGGATAATACCTTTCATAAGGTACTTTGAGTGGTCGATAACCACTCCGCTCCTCTTGCTCGGGCTCAGCGTTCTGGTCAGGGAGGACAGGACCGCGTTCCTGCTGCTCGGGCTCGACGTACTGATGATCGTGTCAGGTTTCATCGCGGCCGTAACCCCCGCACCGGTCCGTTACATACCTCTCGCTCTATCAGGTGCCTGCCTGATAGCGATAATGAGGTCCGTGGTCCTGGAGGCCGGCGAGAAGGCGAGGGAAGGACCTGAGGCGGTCCGGTTCCTGTACGAGGATCTTCAGACGGTCCTGGTGGTTGTGTGGTCCCTCTACCCCCTCGTGTGGTTCATCAGTACGGACGGATTCGGATTGATCGGCTTCGAGGCCTCCTTCGTGCTCTTCACCGTACTCGACCTATCGGCGAAGATAGGTTTCACCGTCGCGGTAGTCAAGAGCATGGAGAGACTTGAGACCCTGAGGGACACCCCCGAGAAATAGTCCTTGGGGGGAAACTCTCTACTCCCGGACCGCTCCCCAGAAGGTCTTCGCCCTCTCGTAACCGTTCTCGATCAGGGCCTTTGGAAGCCTGGCGCGGGCCTTCTCCAGCGATTCCTCGAGTTCCTGATCCGCGTCCTCGAAGACGCCCTCGCCGTGGCCCGAGAGTATCCTTTCCGGCTCCAGCTCCTCGAAGTGGTGGTCCGGGGGGAAGACACGGCACATCAGGTAGACCCCGAGCTCCTCCTCTCCCGCTGACGCCATCTCCGACATCAGGTCCGGCGTGTAAAGGGTTCCGTCGGACTCGCGGTACGCGATGGACTCCCTCCACCTCGAGACCGGGAGCACGTCCTGGAAGCTCTCCACGGGGTCGAAGCTCCAGACCTCGAAGCCAGAGTTCCCGAGCTCCTCGCCGTCCCCGACCTCCCGGACCTCGGATTCCAGTCTCTCCTCAACCCGGTCGAAGTCCTCGGGAAGGTAGACCGGAACGTCGTACCTGTCCGCGAAGACGTCCGCGTCCCGGGTGTGGTACGTCGAGAGGACCGCGACACCTTCCACCTCGTCCTCCATCGAGCCGATTATCTCGTCGACCCCGTCGGAGTCAAGGGGATCGAACAGGTAGACCCCGTCTTCACCGTAGACCGCGTGGCTGGCTCTCCGGGCGCCCTCCTCCGGCGCCGCCAGCCATCCGAGACCGTACCCGTCCCTGTCGATCACCTCGGGGTCCCGGCGGTCCTCGCGCTCGAACATGTTACAGTATTGGTCTCCGGGACTGATATTTCCCCGGGGAAAGCCAAACCGGTTTAAATCCCTCCCACCAAACCGGAAATATGTCAGAGGGTGGACGTTTTTGGCTCCAGGCACGCTGTGGACAGCCCGAGCCCCAGCTCTGACGCGGAGTTCTGCTCTCCCTGCCAGGTATTCCTCTCTATCGCCTCGGTATCCCGCCTTTCATGGTCCTGACAACTTTTTTTCTCTGAGGAAGAACTATACAGCTTCGACCGGCTTCTATGGAGCCGTAACTCTATCCACGAGGTGTCTGGAGCTCTCTGAACTCTTTTAAGGTTTCGGAACTGTTGTTCCGGTGTGGTATCGATGGAAGGATGTGCTGAAGAGCCTGGGACAGCGGCTCGGCAGAAAGGTGAACGTTTTTGGACCGGAAAAATCTGATACAGAGCTGAGATACGGGGACCTGAGGTCCGTTCCCGGGGAGTTTCTTGACTACGCGGAAGATCAGGCGACCGTCATGACGGGTTTCACGTACGACGGGGACCCGGAGCCCGCCGACTACCTCAAACAGGTCGCCGGGGCCGCGCTCGCCGCGGAGTACCTTGACGAACAGGGTGTGGAGGTCGACCTGAAGTACCTCGTCGCGGACGAGCAGTCCGACGCACCGGAGGAGGCCCTGGACCGCCGCCTTGAGGTCCTTGAGAACTTCAACCAGAGCTACCTCGGCGGAGAGGCGGAGATAGTGCTGCAGTCCGAGATCTCGGACGGCGAGACCTACCAGAAGGTGCTGGAGGAGACCGGGGAGAGGGTCATTGAGGACCCTGAGTTCGCGGAGACGGCGAGGACCGCGATGCCGCCCGGGATGCGTCCTGACCAGGACTCGCACCCGGGAGAGCTCAGGGCAGGGACCCGTTACACCAGGGAGGAGGCCGCTACCGTCGCGGAGATGGGCGCGGACTTCAAGGTCGGTCCGCCCCCGGAGGAGCACTTCGACACGCTGATGAGGACCGATGAGTACCGGGAGCTGACGGGCGGCAGCGTGGTCAGCCTCCTCACCTCCCCCACCCTCCCCGCCGGGAAGAGCTACAGCCACGGCTCCGTCGAGCCGCTCCCGGAGGACGGGGAACAGAGCTACAGGTCCCTGAAGAAGCAGGGAGGCGTCACCCCCTACAGGAACTCCTTCTCCCGCGTGGAACTCGGGGACTCCCGGGAGGACATAGAGGCGAAGCTGAGGTCCGCGCCCCTGGACCAGCAGGCCGACATGAGCGCCGTGGCGGAGTTCCTCGAGGACCGCAACCCCTCGGGAGAGCAGGAGCTCGCCGGGCAGCTCGACTCCCACTTCGACCGGCTTGAACCTGAGAGAGGGACAGAGGATGAAGGAAAAGAGGAAAAGGCAGCGACATCAATCTTCAGCCACGGTGAACCCCGGTGACAGAGGTAAGGAAGCTGGAAGGCCATGAAGAGATGGAGAAAGCGGTGGAGACCATGGAGAGCTGTTTCTCCGGCATACCGGACCGGGAACTGATACCGGACCACGTCTTCACCGCGCTATCCCGCCACGGGGTCCTGCTCGGCGCATTCAGGGAAGAGATGGTGGGATTCGCAGCCGGCTTCCGGTCCGGCGACTCCCTTTACCTCCACGCGATGGGGGTCCTGCCCGGGGCTAGGGGCGAATCGGTCGGCAAGGACCTGCTGAGAGAAGTCTGCCGGACCGCCCGGGACCGCGGCCTCGAGTCGGTGGCGCTGACCTACGACCCGTTGATGCCGGCGAACGCCCGGCTCTACATCCACTGCGCAGGAGGCGAGGCGGTCGAGTTCACCAGGGACCTGTACGGCGAACAGCAGAACGACACAAACGCGGGCGACACCCCCACCGACCGCCTCCACGTCAGGATACGGCTCGACAGGCCGGATGTGGAGAGGTTCATGGCTGGAGAGGAAGCCGGGAAACAGGAGAAGCCACCGGAGACGATCGAGGACGGCGGAGAAATCCGGGAGGACCTGCCCGCGGAGGTGGGCTTTCCGCTCCCCGGCTCGCTTTCAGAGCTCGAGGACAGGGAAGAGGTCCGCGCCCGTGAAAAGACCCGGGAGGTCCTCGGGGAACTGGTTGAGAGAGGATACGTCGTGACCGGTTTCGCCACGGAGAAAGACGGATACGAACGGAGCACCTACGTGCTGGAGGAGAAAAGATGAACTTCGAGAACCTGGAACTGAGACACGTCAAGCTACCGCTGAAAAACCCCTTCGAGACCAGCTTCGGTAAGATAGAGGACCGGAACCTGGTCCTGCTATCCGGCGAGGTGGGCGGCGAGCGTTTCTACGGCGAGGCATCCGCCCAGTTCGCCCCGCTGTACAACCACGAGTTCACCGAGACCGACCTCGAGTTCATAAAGCAGTTCGCGGTCCCCGCGCTGAGGGACTCGGAGACCGTGGAAGAGTACCGGGAGAAAGTGTCCGGGTACCGGGGAAGCCCGATGGCGAAGTCCGCCGGCGAGTTCCTGATGCTACACGCACGCTCGGTCCGCGAGGGAGAATCCCTGACGGAGATGATAGGGGGTGAGCCCGGTGAGGCGGTCTGCGGCGCCAGCATCGGTCTGCAGGACTCCCCGGAGGACCTGGTTGAGAGGGTCGGAGAGCTGAAGGACCGCGGCTTCCACCGCGCCAAGATAAAGATCAAGCCGGGGAAGGACCTCGAGTACCTGAGAGAGGTCCGGGAGCGGTTCCCGGACTACCCGCTGATGGCGGACGCGAACTCCGCCTACACCATGGACCAGCTCCAGAGGCTCAAGGGGCTGGACCGCCACGACCTCCAGATGGTGGAGCAGCCGCTCGGCTCCCGGGACCTCTACAGGCACTCCAAGCTGGCGGAGAGGATCGAGACCCCGATATGCCTCGACGAGAGCATAAGGTCCGCGGAGGACGCCCGGAAGGCGGCGGAGATGGGAGCCGCGGAGATAATCAACCTGAAGCCGCAGAGGGTCGGCGGCCTCATCGAGTCCAGGGAGATAAACAGGGTGGCCCGGGAGAACGGGATCGACCTGTGGATAGGAAGCCTGCTGGAGTCAGGCATCGGCGCATCGTTCCTCGCCGCATCCGCAGGGCTCTCGGAGGTCAGCTACCCGAACGACCTCGCGCCCAGCAGCCGCTACTTCGAGGAGGACCTCGTAAAGCCCGAGATAGAGATGAGGGACGGGAGGATAGAGATACCGGGGGAGCCCGGGCTGAAGGGGGATGTGGTCCGGGAGAAGGTCCGGAAGCACACCAGGCAGAAACTGGAGCTTTAGACCTGTTCAGACGTGGTCCCGGGATATCTCCGCGAAGTTCCCGACTATCCTGAGAGCCCGCTTCGCCCGGTGGAAGTTCGCCTCGTTGACCTCCTCCAGGAGCTTCTCCTTGCGGTCCTCCTCTATGTCCTTGGTCCTTATCGCCTTCCTCGCTATCTCCGGGGTCAGCTCGGGGTGGAACTGGACCCCGTACACGGGCTTTTCCCGGTGCTTCAGTCCCTGGACCGAGACGTCCGTCTCCGCGATCGGGACCAGCTCCTCAGGCATGTCCACGACCTCGTCCTGGTGGGTGTTGAAAGGGTACTCGACCGATGTGAGCCCCGAGAATATCTCGTCGTCGCCGAACCTGACAGGCCTGTAACCGATCTCGTACCGGTCCATCTGGACCACCTCTGCGCCCATCGCCTTCGCTATCACCTGGTGGCCGAAGCACAGCCCGAGGACCGGAACCCCGTCCTCGATGTAGTCCCTGGTCCTCTCCACCAGTTCGTCGATCCATTCCTCGTCCTCGTAGATCCCCGAGGTCGACCCGGAGATCACCACTATATCGGGATCATCCGGGTACTCGTGGTTCATCACCTTGTGTATCTCGTGGTCCGGTATCAGCGACCTGAACCTGTTCGAGTACTTCGGCCAGTCCAGGGTCGCATCAAGCACGGAGACCCTGGAGGGAAAACTGAAAGAGGGCTCGGAGGTTATAGAGATTTCAGAAGCCGGAACGGGTTCTCCGTCCCAGAACGCGTCCACCCTTGCCGGAAGACGAACCTCGTCTCATAACCAGTAACTGTACACACAGATTTAAGAACCTTCCCGGATCCTTCCCCGGACCCGGTCACTCCCGAACGTATCAACAGTTCCAGGCCCTCTTCTCCTACATCCATTCGGTGAAGCACCCTGTGGACCGGGACTTCTCTATGTACTGCCTCTGCATCGAGGTTATCGCCTCCTCGAGCGTGGAGTCTCCCAGTTCCTCCCTCACCTTCTGCTTCTTCCAGGTGCTCGGCGTCATCCTGTTCTCCCACCGCTCCTCGATAGGTCCTACGTAACGCTCGATCTGCCCGTCGGTCAGTCCGCGCTCCTCAAGTCCCCTGCGGGCGTACCTGAAGACCTCGGCGAATATCTCCTCCCGGTCCGATGTCTCCTCCCCGCTGCTGTTCACCCAGTGGAGATCGGCTTCCAGTCCGTCCTCCACGGCGGAGTAGAAGTCGCTCTTCGAGGTCTCCCAGTCAAGCTCAGTCACCGGATGGTCCTCCTGAACGAGGCCGTGGATCAGCCCTATGGCGGTCAGCTGGAGCGCGACGACGTCCTTCACGGTCGGCTGGGTCGGAAGAGGTCTGTACTCGATCCTTATCGCCTTCTGATCGTTCGCGCCGTCCACCGGCTCCGCGCCGATCACAGGCCGGACCCAACGCCAGAAGGTCTTCCGCTTGAAGTTCCACTCCCAGAACTCCTCCCGGTAACCCAGTTCCGGAGGAGAGTTCCACTCCTCCAGCGAGGGCGCGAGTATCTCGTCCTGCTCGACGTACTCCGCAGCGTCCTCCGCGGATTCCAGGTCACTCGGGAACCTCACCTTCTTCTCCCCGTACTCGTGGGAGGGGTTCACGGACTGCTCGAACACCGGGATCCTCAGCTCGTGGAAGGTCTCATCGACCAGCTCTTCCGCCTCATCCACCTGGTTGTACAGGTCCGGCGGCAGGAACGGCGAGTTCGAGGAAAGCGCGAGGACCGGCGCCATGGTCCTGAGAGCGGTGTTGTAGTACTCCGGGAACTCGCCGGTATCGGGTACCTGGAGGTGCGGCTGGATCGAGGTGGCGAGGCACTCAAAAAGCATGGATGACAGGCCGTGGTCCGCACCCGGCACGTCAAGCGGTATCTCCCCGTCCCAGGCGTTCACGAAGGCGTTGTCCAGCGCGTGGTACCTCGTCGCGCTTCGCATGTTCTCCGAGAACCTGTATCCCTCGACCTCCTCCTGCTCCGTCAGGAAGACCTGGCTGTCTCCGCCGTGGGAGGTCCACAGAGAGTCCAGCACCAGCCTCATGCCGTGTTCCGACAGGAAGCGGTCCGCCTCCTCGAACTGGGACCTCAGCGCCTCCTCCTGCTCCTCCACTCCCCCGGCGTCGAACCGGGTAGGGTCGGTGTTGAGCTCGGCGTTGTGAAGCCCCAGCTCCGGGTTGAACGGCGCCTCCTCCAGCACGCGGTCCGGTATGGGCTTTATGTTCCCTTCCCCGTCCACCGCGTAGACCTCGAGCTCAAGCCCGAACGTGAAATCGCTGTTCGAAAGCTCTCCCTCCCGTATCTCTTTCTTTAGGAAATCGGTCTGGTCCTCGACCCTCCTGTCGAACTCGGTGAACGTGGTGCTCTCGAACCACCTGTCCAGTTTCTCCGCGTGCTCCTGCATACCCGAGGTTTCAGTAGACGGATTTTAAATCGTTTACCGGTTCACGGCTGGATGAACCGCTCGTAGACCCCGGGCGAGAAGTAGAAACGGGTCTGCTCGTCGGACCTCTCCA